>CANMJA010000002.1 GCA_947498055.1 uncultured Tenacibaculum sp. | reverse complement strand
CTTCACAAAGCTTTTGAATACCGCCACTTTTATAGTCTTTAATCCAATTGTAAACTGTTTTTCTTGTAACTCCAATTTTTACTGCAACTTCTTGAGTATATCTACATTTCCCTTTTTTAACTAATAATAAAGAGTTGATACGTTTATCAACTAATTTACTTTTGGTTCTTCGTAATATAGATTGTAACTCTTTCTCTGTTTCAATAACCTGAATGTCAATAGTTCGTGCCATAGAATAAAGATACTCATTATTTGAGTAAAATAAAAGTTAAAAATGTATAATAGAGTACTTTTTTCCCATAAAAAAGATCTTTATTTGATTGTTAAAAACAATGAAGGAAATTAAAAGGATAAACTATTACACTAAAAAACAAGTAATAACAATCTACAGTCACAAGTTATAGGTACAACTTATGATTTAGATTAAAAAACAATTCAAAAAATCAATTTTATTAGATTTATTGAAAACTTATCTCATTAAATCACAATGCTTTATTTACTTATAATTTCACCCATTCTTTATAATTTAATTTATACTATTAAATTTAATGGTAGTAATTAGATATTTGTTGGTTTGGTTAATTAAGTAATCTATTTTAGAGAAATAGATTTTTCTAATTATTGTGTGAAGATATAAAATTTAACACATATTAACACCTTTTTTTTTAGATAATAATGAAAAAAAAATCAATAAAAATAGGGGCTGTAGCGTATAATTAAAAAATTACAGTAACTTTTTTTTAAATGAAACTTTGAACAAAAGCCTCTATGCTAGTTGCTTTGCCTACTGAATACTCGCCAATTTTAGTTCTTCTTAAGACTGATAAATGTGCTCCAGAGTTTAATGATAATCCAAAATCGTATGCTAAAGATCGTATGTAGGTTCCTTTGCTACAAACTACTCTAAATTCGATATTAGGCAAGTTTATTTTTGTTATTTCGAATTCGGTTATTTCTATCTCTCTTGATTTTATTTCTGTTGTTTTACCTTCTCTCGCTAATTCGTATAACCTTTTTCCTTCTTTTTTTATTGCTGAAAAAATAGGTGGCTTTTGTTGAATTTTTCCTAAAAATTGTTTTGTAGCATTATGAATTAAATCATTAGTAATATGATTTATAGGATATGTTTTATCAATTTCTGTTTCTAAATCATAACTTGGTGTAGTGGCTCCTAAAACAAAAGTACCTGTATACTCTTTTACTTGTCCTTGATAGGTTACAATATTCTTTGTTTCTTTTCCTGTACAAATAATTAGTAGCCCTGTTGCTAGTGGGTCTAAAGTACCTGCATGCCCTACTTTTATTTTTTTAAGGTTGAAGTGTTTTTTAATATGCCATCGTAATTTATTAACTACCTGAAAAGAAGTCCAATTTAATGGCTTATCTATCAATAAAACCTGTCCGTTTTTGTAATCGTCTACTGTTAACACTAACTTAGATACTTAATTTATAAATGAAGAAATGTATTATTAATAAGGAAAGGCCTAATACGATTCTGTAGTAACCAAATAATTTAAATCCTTTCTTACTTAAATAATCTATAAATGATTTAATTGCTATTAAAGCTACTATGAAGGCAATAATATTACCAATTAATAATAAGTTTATTTGTTGTGAACTTAATTCGAAACCTGCTTTATAGTAATCATATAGTTTTTTTGCAGTGGCACCTAACATCGTTGGTATTGCTAAAAAGAAAGAAAACTCTGCTGCAGTTTTTCTATTTATTCCTTGAGTCATACCTCCTACAATGCTTGCTCCACTTCTAGAAGTACCAGGAATCATAGCTAAACATTGGAAAAAACCAATTTTTAATGCTGTTATATAGCTAATATTGGTATGAGCTTCTGGATTATTATTATCTATCTCTTCATTTTTTCGAAACCAATCATCTACTTTTAATAAAATGACTCCTCCTAAAATAAGAGTTATTGCAACGGTTATAGGACTTTCTAATAAACTATCTATAAAATCATTTAATAATAATCCTAAAAACACTGCTGGTAAAAAGGCTACAAATAATTTTAAATAGAAATCGAAGCTTTGAAAAAAACGCTTCCAATACAATACTAATACAGATAGAATAGCACCTAATTGAATGATAATAGTAAATAATTTTGTAAAGTCATCGGACGCAATTTTCATAAATGATGAAGCTATAATCATATGTCCTGTAGAAGAAACAGGCAAATATTCTGTAATACCTTCAATTATTGCTAAAATAATAGCTTGTATTGTATTCATTATTGTTTCTTAGGATTTACTAAAATTGCATAAATTTCTATTCCTAAGCCTATGATAACTAATGTTGGTGCTAATCGAATTCTTCTCCAACTATAAATATCTGGATTAAAAACATTAGGATCCTCACTACCTCCGCCAGACATTAAAATAAAACCAAGTGCTATTACTGCTATTCCAATTAGCATAATCTGGTAGTTTTTTTTACCAAATAAAAACTCTGGTTTATTGGAATTCTTACCTTTTTTCATTGTTATAATTAATAATATAAATCGTTTGTTTGTAAATTTAAGAATCGTTGTGTAGCAAAATAAGTACTTAGCCAAGTAATTGTAAAAGATGCTACTAGTATTATTGTTCCCAAATATATTAAAGATACATAGTCTTTAAGTAGTTCTAAAGAAGGAATATTTTTATTTACATAATAGATAACTATTGCTACACCTATTAATGCTACAAATGCACCTACAAATCCTAATTTAATACTCTGCCAAATAAATGGTTTTCTAATAAAGCTTTTTGTTGCCCCCACCATTTGCATCGTTTTTATGTTAAATCTTTTGGCATATATAGATAGCCTAATAGAACTGTTAATTAAGATAACAGATATTAACACAAAGAAGCCACTTATTATTAGTAACCAAAAACTTATTTTCTGTATGTTTTTGGTTAGCTGTTCTACTAAAGGTTTATCATAGGAAACATCTGCTATAAATGCATTTTTATTAAATCTACTTTCTAGTTCTAACATTTTTTCTGGTGTTACATAATCTGCTTTTAAATATAAATCGACACCATTTTTAAGTGGATTAGTTCCTAAAAAGTCTAAAAAGTCTTCTCCTAAATCTTCACTATACGTTTTCGCAGCTTCTTCTTTTGATATAAAATAAAGTTCTCTTATAAAATTTTCTTTCGATAGGTCTTCTCTAAAAGAATTTATCTGTTCTTTTGTTATTTCATCTTTAAAAAACAAAGACATTACAACTTCTTGTTTAAAATGATTTGCTACTTTGGTTGACTTTAACAAAATCAATCCTAGCATTCCAATCATAAATAACACTAGCGCAATACTAATAACAACAGAAGCGTACGAAGATCGTAAACGACGTTTTTGAAAAGAATCAAAAGAATTAGTCATTAGTTTAATTTTATGCGCAATTTACAAATAATTGCTATACGTTGAAAAGTGTTTCTATTTTTTAAGTAAGTTTTATATAACTGCTGCATTTTGAGTGATTCTTTTATCTGTTATTTATTATAACTAATCTTCTAAACAACAGTTACTAATTGTTAACCTAACATAAAATTACTTTTCTTTATTTTCTACTATTTTTTCAATTAATTTCAATTTTTCAATAAGTAATATTAATAAGTAAGAAACAAGTAATAAAAAAAAGAATGTTGTTACTATCCTTAAGTATATTTTAACAGTCCATTCTAAGGCTACTTTTACTCTTTGTAAGATTCCTATTTTAATTTCTTTGCCTTCTAACAAAGAAAATTTTACTGTACAAAACTCATTTTCGTTATCAAAATCTCCTAAACTAACTCCTAGTTCTTGTAGTTGTTTTTCTATTTCAAGAATTCTATTTTCTAGCTCTACATATTCTTGTATTTTACCTCCTTTTGACTTTAATTCTATAAGGGAGGTTCTTATTTTATTTAGTGATTTCTGTTTCGCACTTAATTCTTTGTATTCGTTAGTTTTATCTTTTTTTGTGATTTGCTTTGCCTCTACTTTTCCTATTTTAATAAGTTGCATGTATAAAGAGTCAAAATTTTGTGGCGGTACTCCTATTAATAAATTTAGTTTTCTGTACCCTTTATTACCGCTTTTTTGTTCAAATTGAATAAGTGCATTGAAGTTATTGATCTTTTTTCTGACTGACTTTTCCTCTACTTCAAATTTAGAAGACTTTGTTTTTATTTCTGCAATTTTTTCGTATTTCTGATCGACTTTTATTGTTGTTTGACTTGGTGTATTCGATTTAGATTTATACGATTTTGAAGCGTAATTTCTTTTTACTTTAGAAATACTTTCGAAAAACAAAGCTCCATTAGAATTCGTATTAAATGTTTTTGTATATCCATAGATAAACCTAAATAAAAATAGAAGTAAAAAAACAAAGGCAAACCAAACCATTGTTTTTGTTATTCTTTGTTTTACACTTTTCTTCATTTTATATGTATTTTTTAATAATAGAGATTTGATTTTTATAAAATTTCTTCTTTTACAAGTTCTCCATCAAGGTTATAATAATGCTTAATTTCTGTATTTTTAGTTGAAAAATAAACGACATATCCACTCTTAGATCTTTTTCCTCTATTAGGTGATACTACTTCTATTCCTTTTAATTCTATATCTATACTGTCATTTTCTAAAACATAATGTAACGATTCTTCTACTAAGAAACCCATTTTAACAATATTTACATTTTCTTGTAATGAATATAGGTAGTTTTTTATATTTCCTTTTCTTAATTCTAAATGTACTTCTGTTCTTTTATTCCATACTCCATTTTTATAACTCCATCCATTCATTTTATAACTGTAAGGATTTTTAGTAACTAACAAACTTACTTCCAGTTTTTTATTTTTATCTATATTAATTTTAACATCAGTAAAATAGGAATCTCTTCCGAACTTTATTAAAAGATCGCTTTCTAATTTACTAAAACCTTCTATTGAGCTTTTATATATACTATCTTCACAAGACAAGAAAGTAACTACAATTAATATATAAAAAGGAAGTAAAAATATTCTCATTATAAAACTTATATTTATTGATATGATTATCAATCTTATAAAAATAAGTTCTACGTTAGAAGTACATATAGACAAATATATATTCGTATTACTTCCTTACATATTCGAAATGTTTATTCACTATTATTTAAATAAACGATTTACAAACTCTTCTCTTTTTCTAGTGGAAACTGGTATTCTATTTCCTGATTTCAAAAAAACATATCCAGTTTTATCAAATTTATCTATAAACCTAAGATTAACTACATAAGATTGATGTGTTCTAATAAACATTTCTTGTGGTAACTGTTCTTCAAATTCTTTAATTGGCTTGGAAGCTATATATGATTTTTTATTCTCTAAGTAAAAAGTAGTGTATCCTTTATCTGATTGGCAATACATTAGCGTGTCAAAACGAATTATTTGATACCCTTCTTGTAACCTTAACACAATATGTTCTTTTTTGTTTTCTGTAAGTTGTTCTTTCACAATTTTAAGATGTTCTTGTCTGTTCTCAGAAACATCTTTTACTTTATCTATTGCTTGCTCTAGTTCTTCTATATCTACTGGTTTCAAAATATAATCTAGTGCACCATTTTTTATGGCTTTTAAAGCATATTGATCATATGCTGTAATAAATATTACTTGAAAAGAAAGCTCTTTTACTTGCTCTAGAAAATCGAATGCAATACCATCTTTTAAATTAATATCTAAAAAGATTAAATCGGGTTTGCATGCTTTTGTAACAGTAACTGCTTCTTTTACACTTTCGCATTCTCCTATAATATCTATGTTCTTGTCTAAGGATTCAATCATAGATATTAGCCCTTTTCTTATATATAATTCGTCTTCAACTATTAAAGTTTTAATCATGCTTCTTCAGTTTTATATGGTATATTAATATTAATACATGTTCCTTCTATATTATTCACGTTTCTGTTATTAAGAATAATATCTGAAAACATGTTCAGTTTCTTAGAAAATACTTTTAATACTTCTCTTGTTTTTTCTATTTCTTGCATAACCTCTTTTCTAAAGTATGCATCTTTTTCTTTATTATCTTTAATCATACAACTTAGTTGCTGATTCTCAAAAGTAAATGTAACTTCTATTTTTAATTCTTCTTCTTTAACATCTTTATATTGCCTAATAATATGCTCTAAATAGGGTTGAATTAGCATCGGTGGAATAAACGGGTTTATAAATTCTAATTCGGAGTCTACGTTTATGTTAAATTTAAAATTTGAATTATTTTCTAACTCTTGTACTTGTAAATAATATTTTAAACTATTTACTTCTTCTGTTAATGGTATTAACGTTTTTCGAGAAATTTCTAGAACAGATCGTAATAATTTAGAGAATCTAGATATAAAAACTACTGTTTTAGGGTTTTTTGTATCTATCATATTTTGCATAACTGTAAGAGAGCCAGAAATATTATTCGGATTTAATTTGATTCCTCCTAGTTTTTGGTTGATTACTATTTTTTTATACGAAGATTGAATATTTCTGTATTTAAAAAAGAAGACTAACAGCATTAAAATAAAAATAAAGGAAAGTAAAACTAAAGTTCCTTTTAATATATTTTTTTTCGTCTGTTTTAATTCATCTCCAACATATATTACTCTTTTTACTAGTGTATTTTCTTTTCTATTTGCTGCTTCTATAGATAAAACTTTCTCTTCTACTCTGTTTTTTAATAGTTTTTCATTCGTTCTAAACATACTATCTAAAAACCTAAAAGTCATTTCTGTTTTTCCTTGTACATTATATAGATCGAAGTAATTTGAGAAAATTGTTTTTTTAGAAGACTCTCTACTTCTTTCATTTAGAGAGCCGTATGCAGAATCTAAATATTTTTCAGCTTTCTTGTATTCTTTTTTTCTTAAGTATATATTAGCTATATTATTATAATTTACATTTAAACTTGCAGCAGCTGGTATTTCTTTTTTACTAAGTTCTAAAGATTCTTTTATTAGGTTTATTGCTTCATCATACTTCTCCATATCTAATAAAATAATTCCAAAATTATTTTTGAATAATGATAGTTTTCTATACTTCTCTTGTGTGATTTTTTTATAGGTATTGTATGCTTTTTTTAACTGACCGTTATATTTATAAAACAAACCACATTTAAAACATAGTCTCATAAATATAGAAGAATCTCTTTTTTTAAAAAAAGGGGTTATAGAATCGCAAAATCGAACTCCTTTTTCCATTTGATTGAGATCGATCATATGTTCAGCTTTTAAATTTAGTGCTTCTAATAAATTTGCAGAATCTCTTTGTTTTAAAGCCTTACTTATCATTTCTTCTGTTAACACAGCTCCGGTCACAAACTTCCTTATTCTACCATAAGATCTTGAAAGCAAAATATATTCATTAAAAGAAAGAGTGTCTTCTATTTTTTTTTTAGATAAAATATTTATTATTTTTTTATAGGATTTCTGTTTGAATAATGTGTCTAAATTTATTTTAACTTTTATTGTATCTATTTCTGTTTTTGAGTTGTCTTCAAATACTTTTTCGGGATCTTTTTGTGCAACTAAGGAAAAATGCATCATCAAACTAAATAGGACACAAATAATGATTCTATATGTAGTGCTTTTCACCTTCATTTTATTTCGTTTTTTCTATTTGATAAGGCAATTGTAATCTTACTTCTGTTCCTTTTTTTCCTTTCTCTTTTAAATCTTCTATAATTACCACAAAATCTCCTCTCATTTTTTTTGATAAAATAGAAAAACGATCTTTTACAATGCTAGTTGCTAATGATGTTTTGTTTTTTATTTCTTTCTTTTCTCCATTAGACAAACCTATACCGTTATCTGTTATAACACATTGTAATTTATTGTTATCTAATTTAAAATTAATTGTTATTGTTGGTTTTTCTATATCTTCTTTAAACCCATGAATTATCGAATTTTCTACAAAAGGTTGTAATATCATGGGAGGTATTAGTAAGTTTTCTTTAAACGTTTTTTGTATTATTAGTTCTATATTTTTTTTTGCGCTCAAGTTTTGTAAATCTACATAATCTTTCAAAACAATGATTTCTTCTTCTATTTTAATAAAGTTTTGAGAAACATCTTTCGTTATAAACTGTAAAATATTTGTAAATTTTGATACATAAGAAGATGCTTTTTTATGCTCATTATTAAGCACCATACCTTGTAAAATAGATAGTGCATTAAAAATAAAATGTGGTGTCATTTGTGAAGACAGTAATTCTTGTTCGTTAAGTATTTGTTCGTACTTTAATTTCGTATTCTTATATCTGATATATAAAACCCAATAGAGCATTGCTATAATTAAACTAATAAGTACAATAAATAACAGTAATCGTCTTTCGTTTCTCGTTTCTATTTCTGTATTAATAACTGTTACTTTTTTATTTAGTATCTGTTTTCTATTATTAATAATAGATAACTCTTTTTTTCTTTTTTCTACTCTATGATTATATATTCGCTCATTAAATCTTTCTATAAAATCTAAAACCCTTCTACTCATTACAACATCATTTTGTAAAGCGTAATAATTATGGTACGTTATATATAATTTTTTTTTATCGTTAAAATCATTCGTTTTTCTTAAAGCTTTATCTGCAGAGTCTAGATAAATTTTTGCTTCCTTCCACTCTTTTTTTTCTATTAAAATTCTTGCTATATTGTGTAAACTAGCACCAATGTATTGTTCATCGTTTTCTTTATATCCAATATCTAACCCCTTTTTTAAATAAATTAAAGCTTCTTTATATTTTCCTGTATTTGCTAAAATAGAAGCATAACTACTAATATAAGTAACCGATTCTTTCAATTTTTTTTTGGCTATTTTCTTGTATGTTTTGTATGCTTTTATAGGTTCTTCATTCCCATTAAATAAAATTCCACATTTTACACAAAGTTCTTCTAAATATGGTATTTTTTTAATTTCCATATCTTTCATTGCGTCTTCACAAAATAAAGCTCCTTCTTTAAATTTACTTAATTCTACTAAGTTTTCTGCCTTTAAATTATATGCTACCGATAGGCTATTGAAATCTCCCATTTCTATTAAGCTTGGTATTGCTCTATTTAAAAGAAGTAAACTTTCGAATTGTCTATTTAATTTACTATAGGATTTAACGACGAAAAAAAGCTCTTTAGTAGTGAATGTAGTATTATAAGCTTCTTTTTCTAATATTTCTTCATATTTTTCTTCCTCGAATAACTTTTGTAAATCTAATGTTTGACTTACTAATAAATTACAACATAAAAAACAAAATAAGAATAGGTATTTATTTTTGATATTGTAATTCATAAAACAGATTCTGAGTAATTTAATTAGTTTTTCGTATAAAGTTGCAAACTAATATTTTATAGTAAAAATACTAGAATCTATTCAAAAAAAATATTTACGACCTTCTTTTTAACTTTTTATATAGTCGCTGAGAATCTCGTATTTAAAAATAATTGTATAATAGTTCAGGATATTAGATTTTCAGAAAACCTATCTAAATAAGAAAAACCTATACCTTTATCAAACAAAATAGATAAACATTTTACGCAGATTAAATTAAAAAATTCTCTAAGACATCGGCAATTTTTCTATTATCTGAAAGCTGTGGAATTTTATTTTGTCCACCAAACTTCCCTATAGATTTCATGTATTCATGAAAACCACCTTTTTTAACTTTTCTAATTATTAAAGAGCGTAATATTTTACCTTCTATTAAATCTTGGTAATAAATATTCTGCTCTTGCATAGAGTCATTTATCTTGATGGCCATTTTTTCTAAATCTTCAGGTTCTTTTTCAAATTCAATAAACCATTCGTGATATGGCAATCCGGTTTCTGGATTTACTTGTGGTGCTACTGTAAATTCACTCACATTTACATTCGTTCCTACAATGGCATCGTTTAATGCTTTTTCTACTTCTTTTCCTATTACATGTTCTCCAAAAGCAGAAATAAAATGCTTAATACGACCTGTTACTTTTATTCTATAAGGTGTTAACGAAGTAAACTCAACAGTATCTCCAATATTGTATCCCCAAAGACCTGCTGTTGTATTAAGTATGATTGCATAATTTACTCCTAACTGAACATCTTTAAGAGAAATACGTGCTGGATTTTCTTGAAAAAATTCAGTAGCAGGAATAAACTCATAAAAAATGCCCGAATCTAATTGCAATAACATTCCTTTTTCTTTTTGAGAATCTTGAAATGCAATAAACCCTTCAGATGCTGGATATAATTCTATATAATCTATTTTCTTTCCTATTAGGGCTTCAAATTTATTTTTATAAGGGTCAAAATTTACACCTCCATAAATAAAGAAATTAAAATTAGGAAAAAGTTCAGAAATAGTCTTCCCAGTCTTATCTATTAATTTCTCAAAATACATTTGCACCCAAGAAGGGATTCCGCTAATTACCGTCATGTCTTCAGATAGCGTTTCTTCTACTACCTTATCTACTTTTGTATCCCAATCTTCAATACAATTTGTTTCCCAACTTGGCAATCTATTTTTTAATAAATAATTAGGTACATAATGCGCTACAATTCCGCTTAACCTACCTAATTTAATTCCGTTTTTATCCTCTAAAATCGGGCTCCCTTGTAAAAAAATCATTTTTCCATTTACAAAAGAAGCATCTTTAGTTTCATTAATATAGAATAACAAAGCGTTTCGTGCCGATTTAATATGTGTTGGCATAGATTCTTTAGTTATTGGAATATATTTTGCTCCAGAAGTAGTTCCTGATGTTTTTGCAAAATAAATTGGTTTTCCTTTCCAAAGTATATTTTCTTCACCAGCAACCATTCTATCTACATAAGGTTTTAATCCTTCGTAATCATTTACTGGTACTCGTTTTTTAAAATCTTCATAAGAATTTATAGAAATAAAATCGTGCTCTTTTCCGAAAACTGTTTTACAACCTTCTGCTATTAAATACTGAAAAACTTTTTCTTGTGTTTTATGTGGCTTATTAGCCCATTTTTGAACTTTTTTTACTGCTTTTTTTGCAAAAGGTATGGCTAAAAAAGATTTTAAAGACATGTTTTTAATAATTTTAAAATATTAAATTACAGATTACTAATTATATATAATTTGTAATTTTTTAATCTTTTTTGATTATTGAAAATCAATATAGTTTATTGGGTTTATTGGATACCCATTATTCCATAATTCAAAATGTAAATGCGGCCCTGTAGTTAATTCACCCGTTGATCCTACGCTTGCTATGGCTTCTCCTGACTTTACAAAGTCTCCTTGCTGCTTTAATAACTCTCCATTATGTTTATAAACGGATACATAATCATTCGTATGCTGAATAGTTATTGTATACCCAGTTTCTGCCGTCCAACCAGAAAGAATAACCGTACCATCTGCTATTGCTTTTACAGGTGTTCCTGTTTTAGCAACAATATCTATAGCAAAATGTTTATTTGCAGCATTAAAAGACTGTGTTATACTTCCTGTTACTGGTGCAAACAATACAATTTTTGCTTTATTTGTTTCTCCAGCAGAGAGTGCATATCTATCTTTATTTTCAATTTCTTCTCTAAATTCTAGGTCTTGAGAAGTTGGAGATAATTTCGTATAATCTACTACAGATACTTTATTAACTTCATTTTTAATAGAATCTATAGCTTCTGGTTTAATTTCTCCTGTTAAAACAGGTCTAATTGCTTTTGTGAACCTTTCTAATACAGCCAATCTAGTTTTTAAAGAATCGGTTTCATAGGTTAATCTAGTTGCCTTTTTTTTTAACTCTGTAGAAGAATATCCGGGTATGTATTCTTTTAGAGAAGTAAATGCGATTAAAAAAGTGGTAAGTGTTATTAATAAAATGGAAAACATTCCACTAAAAACAAATACATTTAATCGAGATAGTTTTAAGGAAAAGCGTTCTTGAAAAGTATCTTCATTTAAAACTACCAATCGATACTTATCGGTAAGTTTTTGTTTTAACTTACTAGGTTTTTTCTTGTTTTTTGCCACTTATACTAGGTTTGATATTCAAATATACAACGAAAAAATAGGAAGACTATTTTTTATAGAAATTCATCTCATCAATATATTTCCAAACAGCATTAGATAATAGGGGGCGCATATTTTTATCTTCCTTTATTCCATTACGAATCATAGTAGACGAAATTTCAACAATAGGAGCTTCTACTGGGTGTATTTTTGGATGCTTATCAAATTGTGTTTCTACACTTCCTTTAGATATTCTAGGGTATACATATACATTATGGTGCTCTAAAATAGCTTCATAATTTTTCCACTTATGTAAACTTTTCAAATTATCTTCTCCCATAATTAAATTAAAATTATAACTAGGGTGTTTCTCTGAAATATGTGCTAACGTATGTACAGTATAATTGGGTTGTGGTAAATTAAACTCTATATCTGAAGGTTTAATTTTTTCATAGGTTTCTGTTGCTTTGTAAACCATTTCTAAACGATGGTGGTTATCTAACAACGAACTTTTTTTCTTAAAAGGATTGTGTGGAGTTACCACCATCCAAATTTCATCTAGGTTTGAATTCTCTACCATGTGATTGGCTATAATCAAATGTCCTATATGAATTGGGTTAAAAGTACCGAAATATAATCCTATATTTTTCATTTATTCTAACTACATACTTTTAATAAATAAAACAATGGAATACAGCGATATTCCTCATTTAATTTTCTTTTTTAATTCCTAAAAAATCATCTACTAAATCTTCTGCATCTTGTAAAGCAACTTCTAAGTCGTAGTTTTTAATAATTTTATCAAACATTGGAGCCGTTGCCAATTCAATAGGAGCTTTTGCTATTCTAGCACCTATTTTTTCATCACTTTCTTCTCCTCTATTTTTTAATCTTCGTAAAAGTTCATTAATATCTGGTGGCTTTACAAAAACAGCTAACGTTTCTTCTGGAAATTTTTCTTTCACTCTTAACCCTCCTCTAACATCAATATCAAAAATCACATGTTTCCCTAGAGACCAAATACGTTCTACTTCTGTTTTAAGGGTACCATAAAAATTATCTCTATACACCTCTTCCCACTCTAAAAATTCATCGGTTTTAATTTTCTGTATAAAATCTTCTTTAGAAATAAAATAATAATCTTTTCCGTCTTGTTCTTTTCCTCTAGCTTCTCTTGAAGTAGCAGAAATAGAAAACTCTAGATTAAAGCGTTCTTGTGCTAATAAATGGCGAACAATGGTTGTTTTTCCCGATCCTGAAGGCGCTGAAAACACAAAAAGTTTCCCTTTAAAATTATTTGCCATTTTATAATACGTTTAATATTTGTTCTTTAATTTTTTCTAATTCATCTTTCATTTGAATCACTACTTTTTGTAGTGGTGCAAAATTTGCTTTAGATCCTGTAGTGTTAATTTCTCTACCTATTTCTTGTACTATAAAGCCTAATTTTTTTCCGTTAGATACATTGCTTCCTAATTCTTGTAAAAAATAGTCTAAATGATTTGCTAAACGAACTTTCTCTTCATTAATATCTAATTTCTCTAGATAATAGATTAGTTCTTGTTCAAAACGATTTTCATCTACTTCTACTTTTAATTCATCTAAAGCTTTACCTATACGCTGTTTTACATTTTCAATTCGCTCACCATCCATTGTTTTCACCTCTTCTAAACAACTTTTAATATTGGTAATACGTTGTTCAAAATCTTCTTCTAAAGAGGCTGCTTCGTCTGTTCGATATTGTAAAATTTCTTGTAATGCTATATCAATATGCTTTTCTATTTCATTCCATTCATTTTCATCTAACTCTTCTCGTTCTGTTTTTAAAGCATCTGGCATTTTTACTGCCATATTTAATAACTCTACTTCATTATTATTATCTACAACAATAACTTCTTTTAGTTGTTTTATATAACTTGTAACTACTCCTTTATTTATTTTTGTAGAAGTTTCATCTGCCGTCATTTCTACATAAATAGAAAAATCAACTTTACCTCTTATTAAAGCAGAAGCTAATTTTTTTCTCATCGCTAATTCTTTTACTTTGTAGTATGAAGGAATACGAGTATTTAAGTCTAAATTTTTACTGTTTAAAGACTTTATTTCTATTGTTACTTTTTTAGTTGGTAATTGTAATACGGATTTCCCGTATCCTGTCATAGATTGAATCATATCTCTATTTTAATAGAATGTAAAGATACATTATTTGCTTATACTCTTTTTAGGCTGTTTTGAAACCAAATAGACGCCAATAAATATTAAAATAGTTGCTATAATTTTTACTGCGTTTAAGTTGTCACTTCCTACTAGTAGAGCATATAAACTAGCAACTACAGGCTGCAAGTAAATAAAAACACTAACTGTAGTTGGTTTAAGTTTAGACAAAGCGAATAAATTAAATAAATAGGTAATACAAGATGCAAAAATAATTACAAAACCGATTCTAAGATATCCTCCTGTAGATATTGTTTGCCATTGTACTTCTTGTAATTCTGTAAAGCCAAAAGGCAACACAAAAATGAACCCAAATAAATACAACCACCTAATAAAAGTTACTGGTTTATATTTTGCTACCACTTTTTTAACAACTACTAAATACATTCCGTAAGAAGCTGCATTAATAAGCACTAAAAAATTACCTAACATCATGTTCTTTGCATCGCCTCCAGAAGCACCTCCATAAACGATTAAGATGACTGCACCTATTAGTCCAATTAATACTCCAGATACTTTTATTAAAGTTAGTCTTTCTTTAATTAAGATACTAGAAAATATAAGTACTAGTATGGGAGATGTTACCATCATTACAGAAGCACTAATAGGAGTTGTATAATTTAAACCTTTAAAAAAGGTTAACATATTTAATGCAATTCCAAAAAAAGCAGACAAAGCAATGATTTTATAATCTCCTTTTTCAATTTTATCATTTTTAATAAATAGGCTTGCTAACCAAAACAATAACATTGCCGAAAAAACTCGAAGTAATATAAATCCAAATGGTTTTATATAATGGGGCATTACTTCTTTTGCTACTGTAAATGTTATTCCGTAAATTATAGTAACAATAGAAACTGCACAAAGAGCTATTACTCTTGTATTCATATTAAGGAGTTTTTAAAATGAAACGACAAAGTTCGTACAATTTTTCTATTCAGAAACTGCTTTGTTTAAATATTAACTACTGCTTGTTTTTATGCTCAAAAATTAAATGTAAGAAATAACCTCTTCTTAAGAAACTAACAAATATATCTTAACCGATTGCGAAAATAAATTACCTTCATTTTAGTCTATCACATACACTTACTTTTGTTGCGATATTAAAATTAACTCGAAATGAAAAAATTTATTTATATTTTAATCATATCTCTTTTTGTAGCATGTGGAAAAAAGAGTCATTTTACTGAAAATTCAGAATCTATTTCTTCATTAAAAAAAGAATTAATTCGTCAATTTGGTAAAGATGCTTATTATACAGAATTATCTGTTACCAATACAGATAACGGCTCAATGATAACTGCAAATATTTCAGAAAATCCTTCTTCTTTACAAATGGAAGGTTGGAGTTTTTTTAATGGTGAATGGAATCAAACTGCTGAAATTATATTGGAATTAAGTGCTAATTCTAAAGCAGAAGATTATATGTATAAATTAAATAAAGAAATTGTAAATTTTGATTTGTTAGGAAAACTAGTAGAAAAATCGAAAAAGAAAATAATTGATGAAAAAAAAATTAAAGAGGTAAAAATAAAATCGATATTTATTAATGCTCCAAACGATGGTGATTTTAAAAACATGGAATATTATTTAACCGTAGAACCAAAATCTGGAGGCACAAGTTTTAATTTTTGGTATAAAATGGATGGTAGTTTAAGAAAGTTTAATTAAAAAATAGAGAAAAATTTTACTCCTATGAAAATCATAAAACATCTTCATAAGATTACAGTATTTCTGCTTTTATTTAGTTTTCATATAGGAATTTCACAGTTTAATAAAGCGAAGATTAAAGATAGTATTTTTAATAAAAAAATAGTTCTTCATACTTTAGATACTCTTACTATAATTAATTCTTTCTACAACAATAGTAACCTAAATAAAAATTCTTATTTCTTTATTTTAAACTCAAAATCAGTTTTTAAAAAAGACTTACAGCAAATATATATTCATTATGATGAGCAAAGGCGTGAAGTTTTTGAAATTCTCACTAAAAACGGCCCTAAATACTATAACTTTAATTTAGAAGAAATAGCGTCTTTTAAAGAATTTGATGTTCTTAATTGTGGGAATATTTATAGTGAAAATTTCTCATTACATAAAAAAGATAGTTTAAAAATTGTGTCTGGTGATTTTGGTGGTTTTCAAAAAAAAATACTTTTAAAATTAAAAGAACTCCCAAAAAACACAAAAAAGATTCGTTTTTTAAACAATCAATTATACACATCAAAAAGTATTAATTATGATTACAATACATTTCCTAATTTATTAAAAATAATTACCACTGATACTAAAACAGGCATTTACTCTTACAATAAAGACGAAGCTTTATTCCCAAAAAAGAAAAAACGTATTAAAAAAGAATATTATATTAATGAAAAAGGGGAGCAAGTTGAAATACCTCCTATTATTCCCGTTGTTTCTCTTACAAAGAAGGGGTTTGTAAAAGTAAAAGAAGTATTACCACCTATTTTTGATTCTATTCAACAAAGTTCATTTGACAGAAAAGTATATTTATTTAAAGATCATAAAATTGGCATTTTTCCTCATCATAAAAACGTAGAATACACCAAAATACAGAAATACTCTAAGTCGTTCTATAAAGTTTTTAGAGGAAAGAATGAAAAATGGTTAGATATTAGGCGTTTTATTGAATATTAAAAAAAAATGCTACCCGCTTTATTCTTTAATTTTAGTTCTAATATAAACTTAACCAAAGCGAATATTGTTTTAAGTTAAAAAATGGTGCATTTCTATCGTAATTTTACAACATAAAAATTCTTAATATAATTAAAATGGATCAAATTAATAATTCAGAAGAAAATGCTACAGAAGAAGTGAAATTTGAGATTATAGAAAAAGTTCCTAAAGAAAAATTACAAATTCCTTTAGATTTATATGGGAAATCTGCTGCCATGGAAACTTATGTTAGAATTCCTTTTTTATTAATTGGTGTTCTTTTTTTAATCCATAATATTTTTTTAGCAGGTAAATCTTTTGATTATCAGACTTACGAGAATATAAAGAACATAGAAATTTCTATTATAGGAATTGTTGTTTTAACTATTTTTATCATGGCAGGTATTGCAATGAGCAAAAACTCTGCTGTAAAAAAAGAATTAAAAGAAATAGCTAAAAGATATCATATAAAAACAGAGGTCGTACAAGAAGAATTTAGTGCTTTAGCTGTTCATATGTATGGCGGTAGGGGCGTTGTTTTAAAGAAGTGATAGTATTAAAGTCTTGGATTAAAGAATGAATACCAATAACCATTAATTTTCTGTTCGTTATGTTGAAAAACAAAACATTGCTTTTATTATTTTTACTGCGTGAAAAATTTTCCAGAAAAATTAAAACAAAAACTTATTCATAGAGAATTTTCTAATTCTTTACGAAGTTTGAATACTCCTTTGAATTGTATTGATTTCTATTCGAATGATTATTTGGGGTTTGCTGCATCCAAATCTATTTTTAACCGAACACATCAATATTTAATCGATCATAAAATTGAAGTTAATGGAGCAACCGGTTCTCGTTTAATCTCTGGAAATCATAAAATATATACAAAAGCAGAACAAGCAATCGCTGCTTTTCACAACACCGAAAAAGCATTAATTTTTAACTCTGGTTACGATGCTAACCTTGGTTTTTTCTCTTCTATTCCGCAACGTGGAGATATTATTATTTACGATGAACTAAGTCATGCTTCCATTAGAGATGGCATACAACTTTCCAACGCCAAGGCATATAAATTTAAGCACAATAATACTATTCATTTAGAAAAAATAATTCAAAATCATCTTACACAAATTACAGCCTCTAGTAACGAAATTTATATTGTTACGGAATCTGTTTTTTCTATGGATGGAGATTCGCCAGACTTAAAAGAAATAGTTGCAATTGCTAAAAAACATAACGTTCGCCTTGTTGTTGACGAAGCTCATGCTCTGGGAGTATTTGGAAACAAAGGAAACGGACTTGCACAACAGCTACACATAGAGGAAGAAATTTTTGCTCGTATTGTAACTTTCGGAAAAGCATTAGGCTGCCATGGAGCAGCAATTTTAGGAAACAAAGAACTATATCAATATCTAGTTAATTTTTCTAGAAGTTTTATTTATACTACAGGTTTACCTCCACATGCTATTGCAACCATTCAAATAGCTTATTCACATTTATCAAATAGTATTATTACTACTTTACATAACAATATAATTCATTTTTTAAAGGAAACTTCAAGGCTAAAAATAAACCACTTATTTATTAAAAGTAACTCTACAATTCATTGTTGTATTATCTCTGGAAATAAAAAAACAATTCAAATAGCAAAACAATTACAAGAAAAAGGGTTTAATATAAAGCCTATTTTATCTCCTACCGTACCTGAAGGAAAAGAAAGATTGCGTTTTTGTTTACATAGCTATAATTCTCCTCAACAGATAACCGATGTTTTAGAACAGTTAGCTATTTTTGTTTAAATAAATAGTAAATTAATGTAACTACAAAACAATATCTAGTTAATATTATTTGTAAATATTAAACCTATAATCTCAAAGCTATATGAATCAATATTTTATAACAGGAATATCTACCGAAGTAGGAAAAACAATTGCCTCAGCCATTATTACAGAAGCTTTAGAAGCCGACTATTGGAAACCTATACAATCTGGAGATTTAGATTTTTCTGATACTGATAAAGTAAAAAGTCTTATTTCAAACAAAAAAACAACGTTTCATCCTAGTAGTTATTCGTTACAAACCCCTATGAGTCCGCATGCTTCTGCGGAAATTGATGGAGTTAACATAGAATTAGATAATATTATAGAACCTACTACATCAAATCATTTAGTAATTGAAGGTGCTGGCGGGGTGTTAGTTCCGTTAAATGAGAAACATTTACTTATAAATATTATTAAACCTTATTATAAAATCATAGTCGTTTCACGTCATTATTTAGGAAGTATTAATCATACACTACTTACCTTAAACATACTTAAAAGAGGAGGTGTTGATGTTTCTTTAATTTTTAGTGGAAATGAGCACAAAACAACAGAAGATATTATAACCAAAATGAGTGGTGTACCAGTTATTGGGCGCATTGAAGAAGAACCTTATTTCGACAAAAATGTGATTAAGGAATATGCAAATTTATTTAGAAAGAAGTTATAATATAACATACGATTTATTTCCAGTATTTAATCTTTAATTAAAAAAATTATGTCACTGACAGAAAGAGATAAAAAACACATTTGGCACCCATTAAAACAACATCAAACACATCCTAATAGTTTAGGTATTGTAAAAGCCAAAGGTTGCATTCTTACCGATGAGCATGGAAATGAATATATCGACGCTATCTCTTCTTGGTATACTTGTATGTTTGGGCATTGTAATGATTATATTATTAATAAAGTTCATGCACAAATGCAGCAATTAGATCAAATTATGTTTAGTGATTTCACACATCCTGCTGCGGTGGAACTTTCAGAAAAACTAATCAACATACTCCCTGATAATCAATCTAAAATCTTCTTTAACGACAATGGTTCTACTGCTGTAGAATCTGCTATAAAAATGGCTTTACAGTATTATTTTAATAAAGAAGATAAGCGTATTGATTTCATTGCTTTTGAAAATGGTTTTCATGGTGATACTTTCGGTGCCATGTCTACTTCTGGCCTTTCAGTTTACAACGGGCCTTTTGAAGATTTTCTAATTGATGTACAACGAATACCCACACCAAACAAAACTAATCATGATACTATTTTAAAACAATTACAAGAAATTGTTTCCAGAAAAAACGTAGCTGCTTTTGTATATGAACCTTTATTGCAAGGAGCTGCAGGTATGAAAATTCATGATAGTGAAGGATTAAATAAAATTTTACAATTCTGTAAAGAAAATAATATTATTACTATTGCAGATGAAGTAATGACTGGTTTTGGAAAAACGGGTAAAAATTTTGCTTCAGATCATATTGATACAAAACCAGATATTATTTGTTTAAGTAAAGCCCTAACTGGTGGAATGGTACCTATGGCAATTACTTCATGTACTCAAAAAATTTATGATGCTTTTTTAAGTAATGATATTGCCAAAGGCTATTTTCATTGTCACACCTATTCAGCAAATCCGATTGGCTGTGCTGCTTCTATTGCAAGCATCGATTTATTAACTTCTGATGAAATTCAGACGAATATTCAAAAAATAAGTAAAGAACATCAAAAATTTAGCGAACATATTAAAAACCATCCAAAAGTAAAATCTACTAGGCAATTAGGAGTAGTTTTTGCATTAGATTTAGATACCAATATGGAACGCTATGGTACTTTAAGAGATCTTTTACTAGCTTCTTTTATGAAAGAAGGTGTGTTTTTAAGACCCTTAGGAAATACTATTTATATACAACCACCCTATGTAATATCATCTGAAGAATTAAATAAAATTTATACAACTATAGAAAAGGTTTTAGATACGCTTTAATTTTTTTTGAAAGTTCTCTCAAATAATTAGCAAAAAAGCATGTTATATGCCATTAAGTTTTAATTTTGCTCAAAATTTTAAAGAATTGAAACCTATATCTATAACATCTTTTGCTTCTATTTCTCCATTAGGCAGCAAATATGAAAAAGTTTGGAACAACTATAAAGATGCTAATCATAAAATAAAACAGCAAAATTTCAACACTTTTTCTGCATGGACTGCCTCTCTTTCTGAAGAGGATCAGGAATTACTTACGCAAATAAGAAACTCAGATAATAAATATAAAAACTTAGATAACACCGTTATTTTTGCTATTTATTGTGCAAGAGAAGCAACAAAAAAAGCAGGATGGCAACCTAACCATAATTTTGGAATAAATATTGGTTCCTCTAGAGGGGCTACTTCATTATTTGAAAAGTACCATAAAGAATTTTTAGAGACAGGTAATTCTTCTACCTTAAGTTCGCCTACTACAACTTTAGGAAATATATCGTCATGGATTGCACATGATTTACAAAGTAACGGCCCAGAAATTTCACACTCTATTACTTGTTCTACCGCATTACACTCTTTATTAAATGGTGTTGCTTGGATTCAGGCTGGACTTTGTGATAAATTTTTAGTAGGAGGAAGCGAAGCTCCATTAACAGATTTTACATTAGCCCAAATGAGAGCGCTAAAAGTATACTCTAAAGAAACCGATAATTTTCCTTGCAAAGCATTCGATTTTACAAAAACTAAAAATACGATGGTTTTAGGTGAAGGAGCTGCAGTAGTTTGTTTAGAAGAAGGTGTTTCTGAAAAAACAATTGCTAAAGTAGAAGGAATTGGGTATGCTACTGAAATATTAAAACACAATACATCTGTTACAGCAAATGCTGAATGTTTTCAAAAATCTATGAAAATGGCTTGTAAAAACATTTCATTAAAAGAAGTAGATATTATTGTAATGCATGCACCTGGAACTATAAAAGGAGACACCTCTGAAGTAAATGCTATAAAAGCTATTTTTGAACAAGAAATTCCTTTTTTAACTACTAATAAATGGAAAATAGGGCATACTTTTGGTGCTTCTGGACTTCTAAACTTAGAGCTAGCTTTATTAATGTTAATTAACCAACAAGCCATTGAAGTTCCTTTTGCTACAAAACAAAACAAGCCTAAAACAATTAAAAAGATATTAGTAAATGCTGTCGGTTTTGGTGGTAATGCTGTTTCTGTTTTAATTTCAAAATAGTATAAAAAATTAAATTTAGTTTTCCTACTTTTGATAGCGCAAACAAATGACTATAATGAGCGAGATAAGACATAATTGGACGAAAGAAGAAATTTTAGCAATATATAATAAGCCTTTAATGGAATTATTATATGAAGCTGCAACCATTCATAGAAAACAACATGATCCAAATGTTGTTCAGGTTTCTACATTATTATCTATAAAAACAGGTGGCTGTTCTGAAGACTGTGGATATTGCCCACAAGCTGCACGTTACCATACTAATGTAGAAGGAAACGATTTAATGACTGTTAATCAGGTAAAAGCTCAAGCTTTAAGAGCTAGAGAAAGTGGAAGTTCTCGAGTTTGTATGGGAGCAGCATGGAGAAATGTAAAAGACGGACCCGAATTCGATCAAGTTTTAGATATGGTGAGAACCATAAACAAACTAGATATGGAGGTTTGCTGTACCTTAGGTATGGTTACAGAAAACCAAGCAAAAAGATTGGCAGAAGCTGGTTTATATGCCTATAACCATAATTTAGATTCTTCTGAAGAATATTATAAAGAAGTAATTTCTACTCGTGGTTACCAAGATAGATTAGATACTATAGATAATGTTCGTAAAACAAATGTAACAGTTTGTTCTGGTGGAATTATTGGAATGGGAGAAAGCGCAGAAGATAGAGCAGGAATGTTAGTTGCCTTATCTACTTTAAATCCGCAACCAGAATCTACTCCAATTAATGCTTTAGTTGCAGTAGAAGGTACACCTTTAGAAGATGAAAAACCTGTTGAAATTTGGGATATGATTCGTATGGTAGCTACTACTAGAATTGTATTACCTGAAACACAAGTTCGTTTATCAGCAGGTAGAACACAAATGAGTAGAGAAGGACAAGCAATGTGTTTCTTTGCAGGTGCAAATTCTATTTTTGCAGGAGACAAGTTACTAACAACTCCTAATCCAGATGTAAACGAAGACATGAAAATGTTTAAATTACTAGGCTTAACCCCTCAAAAGCCATTTACTAAAAAAGTACAACCACAAACAGTAGAAGCCAAAGACTCTCAATACGAATCGTTAGGTGAAAAACCTAAATGGACTAGACCAGAACATACTATTGAAAGAAATGAAGTAAAGAAGCAAGAAGCCAAAGAAGTTAGAATATCATCATAAATATTTTAAATACTTTCATTTATTTTAACAATTTCTTTTAGGAAAGTTTTCCTAACGTTTTCTTAACTTTGCGTTTGTCTAAAAATTAGGGATGAAATTACAGTTGCAACAAATAGATAGAGTTGAAACAATTACTAAGGAAGACTTTATCAAAAATTATTTTAAACCGCAAAAACCAGTGGTTATAGAGCGTTTTATTGAAGATTGGCCTGCTTATTCTAAATGGTCTTTACAATACATGAAAGAGGTAGCAGGAGATAAAACAGTTCCTTTGTATGATGATCGCCCTGTAGATTATAAGGATGGTTTTAATGAACCGCATGCTAAAATGAAAATGAGTGAGTATGTAGATTTATTAAAGAGAGAACCTACTAAATTTAGAATTTTTTTGTGGAATGTATTAAAAGAAGTTCCTGTTTTACAAAAAGACTTCACGTTTCCTGATTTTGGATTAAGACTAATGAAAGGTTTACCAATGTTGTTTTTTGGAGGTAGAGATTCTTACACTTTTATGCATTATGACATAGATTTAGCAAATATTTTTCACTTTCATTTTGAAGGAAAAAAGAAGTGCATTTTATTCGACCAAAAACAAAATAAACATCTTTATAAAATACCTCATTCTTTAATTACAAGAGAAGATATTGACTTTAATAATCCTGACTTTGATAAGTGGCCTGCTTTAAAAAATGCAAAAGGATATGTAGCTGAATTAGAACATGGTAATGTTTTATATATGCCAGAAGGTTATTGGCATTACATGCGCTACATTACTCCTGGTTTTTCTATGAGTTTACGTGCTATTGCCCGAAACCCTAAAAACCTAGGAAAAGCAATTTACAACGTATTTGTAATGAGAACTTTTGACAATATTATGAGAAGAATTAAAGGTCAAAAATGGATTGATTGGAAAAACGAGCAAGCCATAAAAAAAACAAATAAGGCTTTAAAATGACTATAGTATTAGCCATAAACTCATGCTATTTTACTAAAATTTACTAGAAAACATTTATTACAAAAACACAAAAAGGGGACTTTTCCCCTTTTGTTTTTTATTAAATTGTGTTTTTTTATTCATAAATTGAGAATTACAATTAATTTAACACCCTCGAAATTATGAAAACTTGCCCTCACTGTGGTTCTTCTAATAGAATCAGAAAACGAAGAACTAATTTTATGAAGTATTTTCGTTTTTTAAAACTATATAACTGTTTAGATTGTAGAAAAGATTATTATTGGGTTTCTCTTTTCAGAATTCCTTTTAAAGTTAAAACTACTTCTTAATTATTTAAATAGTTTTATAATATCATTACCATTAGCTAAAAGTAACAACCCTAGTAAAATAACAAAACCTACTAATTGTGCATATTCCAGGAATTTATCTCCAGGTTTTTTGCCCGTAATCATTTCCCATAAAGTAAACACTACATGTCCCCCATCTAAAGCTGGTATTGGTAATAGATTCATAAAACCTAGCATAATAGATAACAATGCTGTTATCTTCCAAAAAGCTTCCCAACTCCATGTAGATGGAAATATTTTCCCTATAGAAATAAAGCCTCCAATACTTTGTGCTCCTTTCTTAGTAAAGACATATTTAAATTGTGTGATATAATCTTTCAACGTCCAATACGCTTTACTAGAACCCACAGAGAAAGATTCTCCTAATGAATAGTCCTTATGATAAGACTGTAATCCATTTTTCAAAGCATTTTCATCATCACTTTTGACAATAACTCCTATAATTTTTTCTTCTTCTCCTTTAAAAGAAATAGAGATATTTTTCTGAGTTCCATTTCTTAAAACAACTAAAGATAAACTTTCTTTAGATGCTTGTATTAGTTTTGTAAAATCTCCCCAATAACTAACCAATTTTCCATTTGCAGAAATTATTTTATCTCCTTTTAAAACCCCGGCTTTATCCGCTAATTTTTTAGGTATAACACTATCTATTACTGGCTGTAATAATCTTGGTGTTAATGGCATCATATCTCCGCTTTTCCATAATATAGAACCTATATTTTCAGGAATATTTAATGTCTCTTTATTTCCATTTAAATGTTGTACCTCTACATTTTTCACATCTCTTAGAAACAAAAATTTATTAATATCTCTAACATCCTCTGGTGTTTCTCCATTTATTTTTAATATCTTATCTCCACTTTCAAAACCATAAGGTTTCATAAATTCTGCAACTGCAAAACCATTTTTAACTCCTTCTGGTTTTACATTAATGTCTCCCCAATAAGCAGTAACCCCAACGTAAATTAACCATCCCAAAATAAAGTTAACAATAACGCCTCCTAACATAATAATTAAACGTTGCCAAGCTGGTTTAGAACGAAACTCCCATGGTTTTGGTTCTTCCTTTAATTGCTCTGTATCCATACTTTCATCAATCATTCCTGCAATTTTCACATAACCACCTAAAGGAATCCAGCCAATACCATATACAGTATCTCCTATCTTCTTTTTAAATAATGAAAACTTATAATCGAAAAACAAATAAAATTTCTCCACTTTTGTTTTAAATAACTTAGCCGGAATAAAATGTCCTAATTCATGTAAAACAATTAGTAACGATAAACTTAATATGAATTGGGCAGCTTTTATTAAAATTTCCATAAATGGTAAATAAGTATCTTGATTAAAAAACGGAGCAAATGTACGCTTTTATAAAGAGCCTTAAAAATGCCGCTTCTATCTTTGCATCCTTTTAACAAAGATTTTAGGAAACTGTTTTTTTAAGCAGTATTTTTGCAAGAGAATTATCCTAAAAATGAACATTCAGTTTTTTAAAAAATCTAAGTACACTTTTCTCTTTTTAATTGCTTTTACTTTAATTGCTGTTCCTATTTATTATTTTTTAGTTAGAGTAGAACATAAATTACCTATATATAACCCAGCAGATATAAATCCGAAGCTAGTAGATACTTCTATTCGAATGTTTACCAAAAATCATACTATTTCCGATTTTGAATTAACGAATCAAAACGGAAAAACAATTACACAAAAAGCGTATGAAGGTAAAATATATGTAGCAGATTTCTTTTTTGTTACTTGCAAAGGAATCTGTATTCCCATGTCTAATAACATGCTTGAGCTACAAAACTATTTTAAAGATGATGAAGACGTTCTATTTTTATCTCACTCTGTAACCCCAGAAGCAGATAGTGTGCCTGTATTAAAAGCATATACAAAGCGTAAAGGAATTATAGACTCTAAATGGAATGTTACCACAGGAAGCAAGAAACATATTTATGAACTTGCTAGAAAAAGCTATTTTGCTGTTTTAGAAGATGGAGATGGTGGCAAACAAGATTTTATTCATACAGAAAACTTTACTCTTATAGATAAAAACAGGCGTATTAGAGGAATTTATGATGGAACTAAATTTGATAATATGAAAAAAATTATTGAAGATATTTTAATATTAAAAGAAGAATACAAATAAGTAAAAAAGTAGATAAATATTTAGTTACTTTTTGAAGCATCGGAATACATAGAAATACTCACAAATGAAAAACAAAAACTTAATTAGCAAAGACATAGAGTCTTTTTATAATAAAGCATCTGAAGAAACTAGGCTTGAAGAAGGCATGGGTATTTTTGAATTTGAGAGAATTAAATCACTCATTGAAAAATATATTCCCACTTCAACTTCTAAAATAATTGACGTTGGTGGAGGAACTGGTAAATATTCGGAGTGGCTTGCTAAAAAAGGACACCAAGTACATTTAATTGAACCTGTTTTAAAGCATATAAAAATAGCTAAAACAAGATCTAATAAATTAAAAAATAAATTTTCAGTTGCATTAGGAGAATCTAGAAAATTAGATTTTCCAAGTAATTATGCTGACCTAGTAATTTTACACGGACCTCTTTATCATCTTCAAAAAGAAGAGGATAGAGAATTAACCATTAAAGAAGCCAAACGTGTTTTAAAAAATGGTGGAATTATTTTGGGGTTTGCTATTAACTATACCGCTTCTACTTTGGTGGGTCTTTTAAATGGTTTAATTCACAAGAGCTCTTTCTTTGCTATGTGTAAAGAAGAATTAACAACAGGAATTCACAATCCGCCAAATGATTTTCCTTGGCTTTTAGCAGAAGCCTATTATCATAAACCAGAGGAATTAAAAGAAGAATTTACCAAACAAAAATTATTACATCTTAACACTTATGCTGTCGAAGGTATGGCTTGGTTAGATAAAGAATATTTTGCTAGTATGTTGCATAAAAAAAAGAGAGAAACATTGTTAGAACTTCTTAAAATTACAGAAAACGACAGTTATCTTTTATCTTTTAGTCCACATATGATGATAGCTGCAAAAAAACAAATTACTTCTGAGTAATTAAAAAACAAGATTGCAAATCTCTTTTAGGGAATAGATCGTATGTGAAGTACCTTTTTAAATTAGAATTTAAAAGAATTCGTCGCACTCAAAAAACTGTTTATCTCTAACCCAATGCTACTGCCTTGGTTTTCTTTTTTATCCATCAGTCGAGCTATAAGTATATTTCTACTTTTTAAGTAAAAAAGTAGTATCTTATTTTATGTCATTACAGATGTTTCTTAAAATTTTTATTGGAGGTCTCGATGTAACATTTTAGTTTTAAAATAATTCATTCACAATCAAATATAAATCGAACTCAGATTCTTAGTTAAAAATCATGTTCTCATTCATCTAAATTTACGATTGATGTATACAATTGTTGAATTACTAAGCTCATTTTTCTTACATCTAAAGTTTCCAATTTATCATTAGAAGTATGGTAGTTTTTATTTCTAAAAAAAGCAGTATTTGTTATCATAACAGCGTCATAATTAAATTCCCAATAATTTAAATGATCCGAAAAATCGACTCCTTGTACAGAGGATGACCCTTTAAAAGATATTGTTTTTATTTTATTACCTGATTTCATTGACTCTGTCAGTTGATTACTAAAACGTTTCGCTTTTTCATTCTGAATTACAGATACAAAATCTCCTTTAGTTCCATATAAATGTTTCATTTCTTTTATTGGATATTCTTGAGAATCTGTCTTTGAGCTATAATAACCTATTGTTTCTAAACAAATCATTCCTTTTACAGAAATATTTTTGTCGAATAAGCTTTTAGCATGTATAAAACTTCCCATTTTTTCTGTTCGAAAAAACGGAGGTTCTTCTAAAGTATACGCAACAAAATCTATTCTATATTTTAATTCTTTATGTTTAGATAATAGGCGTGCTAACTGCAACATTCCTGCTACACCAGAAGCATTATCATCTGCTCCATCTGAATTTCCAAAAACATCGTAATGCGCTCCTATTACAATACGCTCTTTGTGCTGTGTACCAATAGAAGCAATTACGTTTTTATAAGTGTTATTTTCAACTTTATAAGACTGAAAAAAAGCAGTATCGCTTACTTTCGTTAGTTCCTTTTTTATATAATTTGCAACCTTATTTAGCGTTTCTATATTTTTATAATTCCTTGGTTTTGCTGTATTTGTTATCTGCTCTAAATCTTGTACTATTTTAAGTTCTTGTTTAGTGTAAGAAGTTGTATTTGTATTCTTCTCTTTTTTTTGAGAAAAAGTACAGCTATTGAAGATGATTATTAGTATAAATAGTAGTTTTTTCATGCTTTTAATAACTCCTTTCGTATTTATTTTTTTCAATCAAATATTCCGTTTTTGTTCCATCACCTATCATGAATTTTGTTTTCAGTGTTTCTCTTTTATTTATCTTCTGCTTAAATACAATTAAATGTAAATGAGGGCCAGTGCTAAATCCAACATTCCCACTATATCCAATAAGTTGTCCTTTTAAAACTTTATCTCCTGCATTTACTTCTGATCCATTTTCCTTTATATGAGCATATTCAGCAAAAGTTCCATCTGAATGATAAATCATTATTAAGTTGTTATACTTGATACACTTTTTTTTATTACAATTTTTTTTATTTTTATCTATAACTTTAATTACAATTCCCTCTCTAATTGCTGTTAACTCTGTATTTACAGGCATTGTGAAATCTAAAGCATTTTCGTTTTGATGAGAAAACTTACCATTATAACCTTGATGAATTTCAAATTTGTTGAATTGTTTAAAAGGCAAGAAATATTTATAATTTTTGTCATATTTATTACTGTTATGATTCCCATAATTCGAGATTGTATTGTATGAAAATTTGTAACTTTTATTTTTATTTAAAACTTTCAGAACGGTGAGTAATTGTTTTTTACTACGGGGTTTAACTATATGAATTTTATTATTCCCTCCTTCTATTTTCAAATTTTCAACAGAAAATTTAATTTTTATACTCATAGGACAAAATTCATTATTATCAACATAGATATTATACCCATTATCATTTTTCTCATAATATATTTTTATATTTTGTTCAGCTTTACAGAATAAAGTTATAAAAACAGCAATTAAAAGAAGATGTTTTCTCATTGTATATATTTTTAAAAACTCCACAAGGTTTATAAAATCCTGTAGAGTTTTTTGTTTTTTAAATATTTTATTTTAATAATAATGGAGTTCTTGGTATTCTTTTGTTCTTTATAATATTATATGAAAAAGAAATAATTTTATCTTTTTCTATAATAAAAGAAGTAATAACCTTACTTTTAATTACCAAATGATAAACTTTATCATAATCGTTAAATTCAAAATTTGATTTAATTTTTTGTTTTCTTATCTCCTTATCAGAAAACAGTTTGTATTCCATATTATTCTTTTCTATAGATTCTTTTAAGAATTTAGTATTCATTCTAATAATTTTATTTTTAAAATTATTATTAGTTTCATCTAAATCTACAAATTTCTTTAAATCATTATTAGTATATCTTTGATTTAAAATAATTTCTTTTATAAATGAACCAATCATTTGTTTGTTTTTGTTTCGATAATCTCCACATCCAATAAAAAAAAACAAACTAATTAGGTAGTAATAAATAAATTTCATATCATTTGTTTTAAAGTTAACATCCCTTTTTTGTTTTAGGAGCTGATCCTTTTTTTGTTTCTGTCGTTATTCCATTTTGTGATGGAAGAAGGCTTCTTATATATAACCCCAAAGTTCCTGGATTACTTCCACCGCCACCTGGCCAATTTCCATTTGACTCTGGCAAATTAAGACCTCCTAAATTACCTAATTCAATTGCAAAATCGGTACAATTATAATTATTTAAATCATATGTAGAATTATGATTTATGGATGTATGTATAATCTTTTCTAATTGACTTCCTGAAACAGTTGTAGAAATACTAGCAGTAAAAGGTTCATTTCCTACTCCATCATTACCTAAAACTGAACTACTAGAATCATTAATAATTGGATAAATATTATTAGATGTAGGATAAAAACCGTAAGTATTGGTATTCGTACCCTGGCTTAAAGAAACAAAAGTATGACCAACATAAACTCCTTTATGAGTAGCACCAGAACCAGGTTTTGGTTCAGTTACATAAACAGTAAGTTTAGCTGGTTTTGAAATATCATAACATTTTAAAAAATCTGTTACATCATTAACAGGATTTTCAGGAGCAAAGTCAATAGGCAAATTACTATTCATTAGAGCCTCTATAAATTCAATTACCTTCCCTTTACTTGAATCTGAATTATTATTGAATAAAAAAGTTTCTAACTGAATACTTAAATTAAAGTTTTCTTCTTTAGATAACCAATCTAATTCTTGAGAAGACAACATGTTACCTAAAAAACTATTTACATTATTTGCAGCAATTTCTGCCGCAGTTTTAGTAGATCCATCTCCATCACCTAAAGGAGAAGTAAAAGTACTACCTCCTGAAGAACCGCTATTACTACCATCGTTATTATTTGAAGAACCTCCACCTCCTGAATTTCCGTTAGTACTGTCTCCAGATGAACCATTATCCGTATTTTTACCTGGCCCTGCTGGTGGTTGATAATTTGTACAATGAGAAAAATCAATAATATAACCCGTCAAAGAACTACCTGAACAATAAGTATCATTCCATTGTTTTTGCGGTTCATGACCATCAGGGTTACCACCAACATTACAACTATTGTATTCTGGAATCCAAATACCACTACAAGGTGTTCCGCCTCCAGAACTATCACTTTCTTTACCATCATCTCCTGGGGTAGTAAACGTATCCCTATGTAAACTTAACTCATTAAAATTAAAATCTTCTTTGGAAAGCCTATATAACAATGATTCTTTAATCTTTTTTGTATTTCCTTTATTATTCTTTTCTTGGTAAGAAATTAAAAAATAACTAAATTCATTATCATTCTTTTTCACTAATAAGTTTTCAAAAATTGAAGTTTCTTTTAAAGTATTTTCAAGTTTAAAAGTCCAAGTAGTTGTTGTATTAGTCTTTATTTTAATTATTTCATCAGTGAGTATTGATAAGTTTTTCTTGTTTTTTTTATTGGTTGTCGGTTTTTTATTAAAACTATTATTTAATGCTTTAAAAGACTTTGAAAAAGCTTCGTCTTTAATTAAATCTTTAAATTTTATTTTTTTTAAAGTATAAACTTCTAACGTACTTCCAACTGTCTCTTCTTCTATTATATTTTCTTCACTATCACAATTGTAAAAAGTAAATAAAAAAAATAATGCAATTTTTAATAGGATTGCAAACCTTTTTCTTGTTATTATCATAATTTTAAAATTTAAATTTTCATACTCAAAACTACTAATAACAAGGAAAAGCAGTGTCTCGTTTCTTTAGATTCTAAAGAATTAGGACAAATTTTTCTTTTTAAATTCTGATGGTGTCATTTTGGTTTCTTTTTTAAACGCTTTGTAAAATGCAGACTTGGAGTTAAAACCAGATTCTAATCCTACTGCAACTATTGTATAGTTACTAAACTCTTTGTTCAATAGCATTTTTTTTGCTTCTTCTATTCTAAGTTCATTAATAAAGGTCATTAAATTAGAGCTGCTTTCTTGATTAAATACATGAGAAATATAACTTTCACTTAAATTGAACTTTTTAGATAATAACGACAAACTTATCTCCTTTTCTAAATACCATTTCTCCTCTATAATTCTGCTTTTTATATCTTTTACAAAATCTTCTTCTTTTTTTGATGTGTCTTTTTTTAATGTGTCTTTTTTTAATGTTGCTCGAAGTACATTTCTTTCTTTATAAAGAATGTTATAGTATACACTGAAATATGCTATTAAATAAATTAAAAATGTTAATCCTATCCATAAAACATGTCTTGTGAATTTTAATAACACAGGGTTAGTTACATGTGTAAGTAATGAAATTAAGAACAAAAAAATAAAAAAACAAGTTCCAATGATTAATAACCATTGCAACCAGTGTATGTTTTTTTTAATTTTTTCTTTAGAATTTCTCTCATATTCTTTAATAATCATTTTAATTTTTATCAAAATATAACTACTAAAAAAAACGAGTACATATTCTTCTAAAGAAAAAAATATTTCGATACTATTTTCAGAAATAATTCTTTTAAGTATTAAATTATTACAAAGAACAATACTATGTCCTAATAGAAAAAAGTAAAAAGGAATAAAAAGGTACTTTTTCTCTACTTTTTTATGTAGAAAAGATTGTACAAATAAATAAAAATAGGGAAGTACTAACATAGCCCAAGGAACATATAAGTTTTCTATAATAGATTGCTGTTCTTTGTAAGCATTTATAAACCAATAATACACATTATTAAGTGATAAAAACAACACGACTAAAGCAATGTAATAATTAGAGGCACTTTTGTATTTCTTATGGAATGCAAGCACTAAAAAAAACAAAATACCATGTATAGCGCCACTTATTATTAAACTTCTTAAAAATACCATTTGCTATTTTAACTTCTTTCCTTCTTTATCAAAATGTTTATTTAATTCTTGTTCTGTTTTAATAACACTTACTGCTAAAGCTAATAATAAAAACACCATTGGTTGCCAACTTAAATCTGGTTTCACATATGCAAACACCAAAGCAGCTACCAATGAAATACCTGCATACAATAAGAACTGCTTATTAAAAAACAAATTGGCATGTTGCCAAATTGTTTCGTTTTCCATGGTTCTATTGGTTCTATAGCCATAAATGGAGTTTATTTTTTTAGGTGGAAAAAAATAAAATATCACACTAAAAACAAATAATAATCCGTTTACAGACAACACGTAATAAAATGGGTTCATTCAACTATTTTTTAATTATTTTTTTCTTTAATCTCATTAATCCTTCTTGGGCTACAGATGCTACTAATTTTCCTTCTCTAGTAAATATATTACCACAAGCAAAACCACGTGCTCCAGAGGTGCTTGGACTCTCTATTGAAAACAATAACCAATCATCAAAATCAAAATCGCGATAAAACCACATCGAATGATCTAAACTCGCCATTTGTGTATTTCCAAAATTAGCGATACTTGCATTCGGGTTTAAACAAGCGGTTAAAATATTATAATCTGAAATATAGGTAAGAATTTGTTGCTTTGTAGGTAAATCTAATTCTTTAGAGTTTCCTTTTAATTTAAACCACACATCAACTACTGCTGGTAAATCTTTCTTTTCTAAAGGATTTGGCACCTGTACTGGTTTAAACTCAATAGGACGCTCTATACTTAAAAAAGCTTTCATTTTCTTTGGCAAAAAATCACCAAACTGGTCTAGCATATCTGACCAACTTAATAGCTCTTCTGGTTGTTTTATATTCTTTTTAATAGGCATTTGATGCTCAATTCCTTCTTCTTTTTTATGAAAAGAGCAAGCTAAAATAAAAATCGTTTTTCCTTCTTGACTTGCTGTTACTCTTCTAGTAGAAAAACTACCTCCATCTCTTGCTTCTTCTACATGATAATTTATTGGTAATTCTAAATTTCCTGCTTCTAAAAAATAAGAATGTAGTGAATGTAAAATTCGATTTGATTTTATGGTTCTATATGCTGCATTTAAAGATTGTGCCAATACTTGTCCGCCAAAAACATTGGGGCTTCCAATATCTTTACTTACTCCACTAAAGTTATTATCGCCTTTGTCTTCTAATGTTACTATTTTTAAAAGCTCTTGTGTATCTTTCATACGGTTTTATTTACGTTATAAAAGTACTCTTTTTAGGTTTTAGCAACAAGCGTTTTCATTTTAAAAGGGTGTTTTTGATGAAACTTTGTAGGTTGAATTCTAGTAATAAAAAAGCGTAAAATTTTATTAGGCAAACTGTTTTTATGACGTAAATAAATAGTTAAATCTTGAGGTTCTGCTCCTACCGAACTTTTTATTTCACTTGCGGTTCTACCAAAGTTAATTTGTGTGCATTTTTCTTTCATTGCTATTTTAATATAGTCGTATAACATACGTTGATAAACAGCATATTCTCGATTGTATTTATAATCTATACCAACAAAATGTGCATCTAAGTTATTTTTATGGACAATAGCAGATAAAAAACCTACTAAACTAGTATTTAAAATATATCCTTTAATAACATACTTTGTTCCTAAATTTTCTTTTAATGTTTTGTAAGTAGATAAATTAAAAGATCCCAAATTAAACCCTGCTTTAGAAGATACATTTTTATACAATCTTTCCATTTCTGGAAGATATTGCTCTATGTTTTTCTCTGTAATTATAATTTCTTCTAATGGGAAACTCAATTCCATTGCTTTTTTAGCTTTTACTCGGAATTTCGTTTTCATTGCAGTTAAATAACCATTAAAATCAACCCAATCTTCATCTATTTTTAGGAGCATATTAGGCTCTACATTAAAGGAATGATAGTTATATTCTAACAATTCATCAGATATAAAAAGAGATTCTTTTACAAAATCTTTTAGCATAAAAGCACTTATTTTATACGTTAGCTTTTTTTCTGAATTTACAAAATGAACCACCGATTTAGCGAGTTCTTGAATTACTTTCTGTTTATCTTGATTTCCTTTTATATAAATACCATGTTCTCCACTTACAAAAGTATTACCGCAGGTTAAAATTTTAAATGGTTTCTGTGCTGATAATAGGTGTAGTCTTCTTCCTATTTTCTTTATTTTTTCTACAAAACCTTGTAATTCATTCTGAACACTATCTAGATAAAAATTTACAATTTGTATGGTTGAAAAGGCAATTGGATTTTGATTATCATCGAATAAAACAACATACCAAAAATCTATATCTGAATGATTATTGGCTATTGCAGATAAATATTGTGGACTAAAATAGATGTTTTCTGTACAGCCTAGATGCTTCCAAATTTTTTCAGGAATATCTTCAACACTAGTATAATAGCTGGCATTATGTAGTTTCTTACAAAAATTCAAAAGAAAAAATTAGTTTTATTATAAGGTAAAGTACTAAAAAGTTTAAGAACTTCTCTTCATTTTTTGTTTTACTTTTCTAATCGTAGGAGAGCTTAAATAATACAAATAAAACCCAGATAGAATGGTTACCAACCCTAAAACAGAAAAAATTCTTAAAATCCAATTGGTAATATGATCTCTAGTTTCAAAATCCATTACATGCAACATCCATAAAAAATCAAACCTTCTCCAATTATCATTTCTTACAGAAGTTATTTGAGCCAATTCTGGGTGCACATATACTTTTGTATTGGTTTCATGCTCTAAATGAACTGCAAATACAGGCAATGGTTTTTTTCTATACTCATGTGTTTTAGAAATGTTATTTTTAGTTAAATATTCTACCTTTCTAATTGCAATAGGTGTTTTTAGCCTGCTTTTTACAAATGCTGTAACATTCGCTTCTGTTAATTGGTTTTCAACTTTATATTCATTTTTACTCAACCTAAGTAATTTTGTTCCTTCTGTAGTATGTATTCGTAATAAACTATCTTTATTTACAACAATACCTTCTACTTTTTTTACTGGAGATGAAATTGCATTCAACAACTTTACAACTGGCTTATGATAACGAAAAGCAAATGTATGTTCTGTTTTATCTAACAATGTTTTTCCATGAACATCTTTCATGTTATTCCAACTAAAATACAAACCTCCAATAGTCCAAAATAAGAATTGAATTCCAATAGACATGCCTAAGTATCGATGTACTTTTCTAGTTCTTAAATGCAGTTTTCTTGACATAGTATTCTTTTATCTATTTACTTTTAATAACAAAACCTACTTATTAAACACCTTATCTTATTGACTTTTAATTAGTTATTGACACATCACACATCTAACTTCTAAAAAAACAAGGGATTCAAACCTAAGGGTAGTCAAAAGATTTATCTTAGAATTAATGTGTATCTTTTATGTTATTTACAACCTTGTTATTGTCTTAAAAAAACATATTAACTTCTTTCTACTACCACTACATTTAAAACCTTTGATGAAATTTTAATACGAAATCAAAATCTGAAAAATGGTATTAATTTAGAATTTAAAAAAAGTCGTTACAATAAAATGCAACGACCTTTTATCATTTATTTTCACTTATTATTTACAGTAAGAAACTGTAAAGCGACCTTCTACTTTATTATCTGTGCTTGAATTTGCATTAATTTTTACAGTAATTTGCGAATTTGTTACTGAAGTAACTTCTACTACACCTGCTAAAAAATTAAGAGGCACTTCACTTTCCTTGTCAAAAACCACATTTGTGTTTTCATATACACCCACTTCAGGTTTTACGTCTACAGAAATAGATAGTTTATAATCAAGTACAGAAGAATTACAATTAGCAGCTATATTTGTTATATTAACAGAAACCTTGTCTCCCGAATTAAAAGCCTTTCCTCCTAGTGCTGTAAAATCTACATCAAACACTTTTCCTTGTAAAACTTGATTAGATCCACTTCCTCCCATATTTTCATCGTCTGAACAACTCATCATTATTGTTAAAAACGACACCAATATTACTTTAAATATGTTTTTCATGTTGTTAAAATTTAGATGCTATATATTTTTTTAGTTTTCCTTTTTTCTTTTTCTTTAACAACGTTTTAACTTCTGAGGTTTTTTTAAGCAAATTCTTGTTTTTCTCATAAAATCCTATAAATCTATTTACTCCAGCTAATGCATTTTCTATAGTATCTTTTGAATAATTATTCTCTAAACTATACTTAGTCCAACCTGCTAAAAAAGACATTAAACATTCACCACATTCCATTGGAACTATCCCTCCAACTAATTTTATAGAAACCGAAGGACTTCCTGTCATCCATCTCATTAAAAAGGCATTCACTTCCTTTCTCTTCTCCTTATCTTTATCAAGACTTGTTTCATGAATCCAATCAATTCCTTTAAGAACCAATGTTTCTTGTTTTTTATAATCTTCTTTTGAAGTAAGCTGAACGTTTTCTGGTATTTCCATACTTTGTCCGCTTAACTTACTACTTAAAAACGCTATTACTGCTAATAATACAATTCCTTTTTTCATCTTATTTATTTTAATTACTATTTATCCTACAATATTAATAATTCTACCTGGTACAATAATTACTTTTTTAGGTGCACGCCCTTGTAATTGTTGTACTGTTTTTTCGTGCGCCATTACTATTTTTTCAATCTCTTCTTTGCTCATATCTAAAGGTAACTTTAGCTTAAAACGCATTTTTCCATTAAAAGAAACCGGATATTCTTTTTCAGATTCTACCAAATGAGAAGCTTCAAACTTTGGAAACTCAACCGTTGAAATAGAAGTTTCATGACCTAATTTACTCCACAACTCTTCTGCAATATGCGGAGCATACGGAGAAATTAAAGCTAATAAAGGTTCTAAAATAGCTCGCTTATGACATTTTTGAGTGGTTAGTTCATTAGCCGCAATCATAAAAGTAGAAACAGATGTATTAAAAGAGAAATTCTCGATATCTTCTTCTACTTTTTTAATGGTTTTATGTAATGTTTTTAACTCTTCCTTTGTTGGTTCCTCGTCTGTAACGATTACTCCTTCTTCCCCAACATATAATTTCCATAATTTCTTTAAGAAAGAATACACACCAGAAATACCAGAAGTTTTCCAAGGTTTTGTTTGTTCTAGTGGGCCTAAAAACATTTCGAATAAACGCAATGCATCTGCTCCGTATTCTTCGCAAATTAAATCTGGATTTACAACATTGTATTTCGATTTTGACATTTTCTCAACCTCGCGTAAAACCTTAAAAGTTTTATCTTCTTCATAAATAAATTCAGCGTTTTTAAATTCTGGTCTCCAGTTTCTAAAAGCTTCTGTATCTAATTCATCTGATGCATCAACTAAAGAAACATCTGAATGAATTGGCATTATTTGAAAAGCTAAATTAGATTCATCAGAATTACCATAGAATGAATTTTTATGAAAACCATCTTCTTTTGTCTGCTCTATAATTAAATCAAATATTTTTTCCGCACCTTTATTTTTTCTATAAACAATATCTCTATCTATATTTTCATTATCCAAATGAATAGAATCAACAATGCTTTTTGAAATAAAAATATTTTTCTTAAAAAAATTAGATCTTCCTCCAACGTAAATTTTTGTTTCTTCTGAATAAAGACCAATAGCAACTCTATATACAATAGCAGAAGTTCCTAAAATCATTCCTTGGTTAATCAGTTTTTTTGCAAACTCATCTACTGGTAATAATCCTTTATCGAACAAGAATTTTTGCCAAAAACGTGCATATAGTAAATGCCCTGTAGCATGTTCAGAACCTCCAATATATAAATCTACTTCTTTCCAATAATCAACCGCTTCTTTACTTACAAACTCTCCTTCGTTTGTAGAGTCCATATAACGGTTAAAATACCAAGAACTTCCTGCCCAACCTGGCATGGTATTTAACTCTAAAGGAAAGACTGTTTTGTTATCAATTAAATCATTTGAAACTACCTCAGCGGTTTCACTATTCCATGCCCAAATGTCTGCATTTCCTAATGGCGGTTTACCATCTTCCGTCGGCAAATATTTTTCAACTTCTGGCAATACAATTGGTAAATGCTTAGCAGCAATCATTTGAGGCATTCCATCTTTATAATATACAGGAAAAGGCTCTCCCCAATAACGTTGACGGCTAAATACCGCATCTCGTAAACGATAGTTTATTTTTCCGTACCCAAAACCACGTTGTTCCATTTCATAAATAGACAATTTCATCGCTTTTTTGTACGATAAACCATTTAAAAAATCTGAATTGGCAATTTTAGTCCCTTCTTTATCTGCATACGCAGCTTCAGAAATATCTACCTCTTCAAAAATATTAGGAATTTTTAATCCGAATTTCTTTGCAAAATCATAATCACGTTGATCTCCACAAGGCACTGCCATAACAGCTCCTGTACCATAACTTGCTAATACATAATCACCGATCCAAATAGGAACTTTTTTTCCTGAAAAAGGATGCACTGCATACGCTCCTGTAAAAACTCCTGAAATGGTTTTCACATCTGCCATACGCTCACGCTCTGAACGTTTAGCTGTTGCCGTTACATAAGCTTCAACAGCTTCTTTTTGTTCTTCTGTTGTAATTTTAGCTACCAATTCATGCTCTGGAGCTAAGGTCATAAAACTAACTCCGTAAATAGTATCTGGCCTAGTTGTAAACACTTCTATTTTATAATCGTCTTCGACAATTACTTCCTTTTTTTCCTCAACTTTAACTGTTGCTTTTTCAAGGGGTTTTGCAAACTGTATCGTATTATTTATTTTAGAAACAACATTAGAAACACTTTCTAATACCTCTTCATTGGTAAAACGAAGTACATGAAAGCCTTCACTTGCAAAATAAGCATCTCTTTCTGCTTCATCTTCTTTTCCTGAAAGCTCTACTATTAAATTTTTTGCCAAGCATACATAATCGGTTAAAAATGTACCAATCTTGTATTTTCTTCTAAACTTTGTAGCTCCTTTTTTATTCTTTAACTCATTCCAAAGTGTTTCTTCTGCTTTAGAAGGATTCAAACGAATCTCTTTTAATGCTTCTAATTCTTTGTAAGATAATTTAGATGCGTCTTCTGTTACATTAAAATTAGCCACTTTAAAAGTAACCATTGCTCCTTGACTTCTTCCTATCCAATTTGTTTGGCTATCCTTTAAAGGTTGTGGCCAATCTATGGTATGTAGTCCGTCTAATAAACGTTGTGCATACGCAGAAATTCGCATAGACCATTGCGTCATTTTTTTACGAATTACTGGGTGACCACCGCGCTCTGAAACACCATTTACAATTTCATCATTTGCTAATACAGTTCCTAAAGCAGGACACCAGTTTACTTCAGTATCTGATAAAAATGTTAAACGATATTGTAATAATATTTCTTGTTTTTTTGTTTCTGAAAACGCATTCCAATCTTCCGCAGAAAAAGAAATCACTTCTTCATCACAAACCGCGTTTATTGTTGAATTCCCTTCTGCAGCAAAAATGGTTTCTAATTCTGAAATAGCTTTTGCTTTGTTAGCATCTTTGCAATAATAAGATTCAAATAATTGAATAAAAATCCACTGCGTCCACTTATAGTAATCAGGATTAGAAGTACGTACTTCACGAGACCAATCGAATGAAAATCCGATTTTATCTAACTGTTTTCTATACGTTTTTATATTTGTTTCTGTAGTAAGCGCAGGGTGCTGACCTGTTTGAATCGCATATTGCTCGGCTGGTAAACCAAAAGAATCATATCCTTGCGGATGCAATACATTAAATCCTTTATGGCGCTTGTAACGTGCATAAATATCACTAGCAATATATCCTAACGGATGCCCTACATGTAAACCTGCTCCTGAAGGATAAGGAAACATATCCAATACATAATATTTAGGTTTATCTGTATGGTTACTTGCTTTAAAAGTTTGGTTTTTAGCCCAAAACTCTTGCCACTTTTTTTCTACTTCTTGGTGATTGTATTGCATCTCTAACTTCTTGTTTTAAAGGATGCAAATTTACAACTCTAGTTTGTAAGTGAAAAGCAAATTTTAGACTATAAAAAAAACCTTCTAATAATTACCGTAAAAATTAAATATTCAACCATTGTTTAAACTCTGCTGCTTTGTTTTTACTGATAATTATTTCTTCGGGAGTTTCTGAATTTAGCACTATTTTTAATTGACTATTTCCGTATCTAATTATTTTATCTATTGCTGAAATACTGATAATAAATTGTCTGTTAGCTCTAAAAAATAAACTAGCATCAAAATTCGCATACATTTCATCTAAGCTGGAGTTTGAGGTAGATTTCTTACCATCTTCACACACTACATAAGTTATGGTGTTTTCTGTGTAAACGTATATAATATCTTTTATCTGTATTGGAACCAATTCGTTTCTAATATAGGTAAGAATTCTATTTTTATTTTTTTCTGAAATCTCTGTCGTTTTAGGCTCTTCTTCCGTTAGTTTTACTATTTTTTCTTTGTAAGAAACCAAATCTGTATTTAATTTTGACAAACTCATTAACTCAGAGGTTAGGTTTGAATTTTGTAACTCTAGTTGTTTCTCATAACGACTTCCAATAATTCTTACAGCTAATGAAGATAATACAATAATCAAAATTCCCATAATTAAGAATATCATATAAAAATTATATCTTAATTGTTTCATTTGTTTATTCACTCCTTTTACATTTACATTTGCTGCAACTATAAGGTCAGAGTTTTTTGTAGGAGAAATATGGATAACTTCAGAAATAAATTCTTTAGAATTTGAAGTGTTTTTTATTAATAATTCATATAAATTATTGGAGCTATTTTTTTCTTTTAAAGAGGATAATAAATCTGGATTTGAGTTTATATTTTGCCCAACTTTTGTAATATCTGGATCACAAACTTTCTTTCCAGACCAATCAAATACACTTATAAACCAATCATCTGAATTCGTTTTTTCTATTGTATTTTGAAGATTTTTAATAATTGTTTCTTTTTCTAATTTATTTTCTAATTGAAAATCTAACATTTTTGTTATTTCATTAGCTTCTCGTTTGCTAGATTCTACTTGAATTTCTATTAGTTGATTAACACTTGTTTTTATAAAGTATTGCGACGCTACCAAAGCAATAATTAAAAAAACTATTGTAATAGATAAAACCGTAAATAAATATAATTTGTCTTTTCTCATTAGTTATGTATAAATAATCAACTATTATTTTTCCTTTTTAAACACTATTTTTTCCTTTTCGCTCAAAATTATTCTAAAAAAACTAAAATAAATGATTTACTTTGATATAAATTAAATATGGCACTATGATTAAAAATTATAGTCTTTTATTAAAGAGCCTTTTTTTTATTGTTTTGAGTTATTTTATTTATAAAAGTGTACATTCTTATATTTTTAAAAGTGTAAAAGATTCAAATGCCATTTTTTTTGTTTCATCAAAAGACTTAGCAAATCAATTTAATAATAATGAAGAAAAAAGTAATTCAAAATACAACAATAAGATTATTACAGTACATGGTAAAGTAAAAAAAACATCTCTTTTAAATAATAGAAAAACAATTATTTTAAATGGTACTACTAAAACTAGTATTATATGTGATTTAGACGATCATGAATTAGCTAACTTAAATAAATTTAAAAAAAACCAAACCCTTTATATAAAAGGAATTTGTAAAGGATCTTTAAAAGATGTTATTCTTTTAAATTGTTTTATAGACACCAAAAAACAACCATGAACAAACTAGCTCTTTTTTTCATTTTAGCTCTTTTTAAGACAGGAAATCTTTTGAGTCAGCAACATATAGCCCGCCAAGGCCAAGTAACCTTTTTTTCATATACTTCTGTAGAAAATATTGAAGCCAAAAACAACCAAGTACTTAGTATTTTAGATGTAGAGAAAAAGGAAATGGCCGTAAGTATGTTAATGCGTGCTTTTGTATTTAAAAAAGATTTAATGCGTGAACATTTTAACGAAAGTTATATTGAATCTGACTTATATCCTAAGGCTACTTTTGAGGGTCATTTTAATAACTTAGAAGGTTCTTTAAATCAAACTAGTTTAATGAAGGGTAAAATTACCATTCATGGAATTACCAAAAATATTGATATTAAAACTACCATTAAAAAAACAGGCGAAAGCTATGCTATTTCAGGAGAGTTTAATCTTACTGTGAAAGATTTTAATATAAAGATACCTCCCATTTTATCTAGTAATATTGCAAAAGTTGTTTTAGTAAAATTCAAATTCCAATACTTAGGTTATGAAAGTAATTAATTTAGTATATATAACTGCATTCACATTATTTATTCATTTTAATAGTAATGGGCAAAATCTTTTAGATAAATTAAATAAAGAGTTTCCAAAAGAATCTATAAATGAAATAGCTACTTTTAAAACAACTCGAATTGGTTTGTCTCATTCTATTGAAACAAGAAAAAAAGGAGCTTTAGAGATTTCAATGTATAATAGGTACTGGAATCATAAAGAAGGAACTACACAAAGTTTTTTAGCGGATGAAGTGAATATTAGATTTGGATTGGATTATGCTTTTTCAGACAGCTTTACCGTTGGGTTAGGCCATAGTATTAATGATAAAATCACAGATGGTTTTGTAAAATATAAGTTTTTAAGGCAGAAAAAAAACTCAAAAGTAAAACCATTTAGCATGGCTTTCTTTCAAGAAATTTCTTACATAAACAACAATCCTAATAGTGGTACTTATTCTTTTTACAATAATAATAATTCTACTTCTAATAGTATTTATAGTTTTACAAGTCAACTTCTTATTGCTAGAAAATTTAATTCGAAATTTTCTATGCAAGTAAGTCCAACTTTCATTACTAGAAACAAAGATTTTGCTAACAATCAGTCTAGAAGTCAATTTGCAATGGGTTTTGGAGCTAGGTATAAGGTAGGAGGTCATGTTTCTATCGTATCTGAATATTATAGTGTTTTTAACCCTTTAAAATCAACAAAAACATACAATCCTTTTATGGTTGGTGTAAATTGGGAGGTTAGTCATTTATTACTTCAGTTTCAAATGACAAATGCTAGAAATTTTGCTAAAGATGTATTTATTACTCAAACCACTAACAATTTTAATTTTCATGATGGAAATTTCCATTTTGGGTTTAATGCAACTTTTGTTCTTCACACAAATAAGAAAAAGTTATAAAAAACGCCTATGATTTTTTCATAGACTTTATTCATTCTTTAAAATGAATTAAAAGTTTTTTGAATATTCTAATGCATTTTTGAGATGAAATTATTTGTACTGAAGTAAAAAACATTCGAAATGATGACATCTGTGAAATGGTTGTATCAGTAAAAATACTCTCGTCAAAGCACAAAAAAAATCCAGCATTAAAAATACTGGATTTACATACAATTAAAATACTACAATTATCCTTTTACTGGAACAGAAACTACTACGTCTCCCCATCCTAAGTACATTGTTGCATTAGTATCTTTACCATCAAAAGCTATAGAAAAACTTTCTACAGATTTATTTCCTTTAGTTACTTTACCTTTCACTCTTACCACATCTTCACTTTCATTATAAAAATAAGCTCCCCATACGTTTTTAGCAGTACTTAAAATTACCGTCCACTCATTATCTCCAGGAATTGTAAACAATGTATATGTTCCTGCTTTTACATTTTTACCTCCAAACATAGCGTCTTTGTAAAAAGTAATCTCTGCTGCTTCATTTGCTCCAGTTCTCCAAACTTTTCCGTTAGGTGCTAATTTAGATAAAGCTCTACCTTTTAAATGCGGGCGGCTATATACGATCTTTACTAGTTTATCGGCTACTTTATAACTAGCTGGATAAGCAGCAGCATCCATTGGACTTTTATCTAATTTCGAGAATTTTTGAGCAAATGCTTCTGTTGAAAATACTAATGCAAAAGCAAATACAACAATTGTTAAAATCGATTTTTTCATGATTGATTGTTTTTTAAATTATATAATTCAAATACTTGGTCTCTAAAAGTTAACATCCTTACTTAAAGAAATGTTAATTTAAATAAAACGAATTCATTATACAGTTATTTTTTTTCTATTCTTAAAAAACTCATAAATTAAAATAATTATTAAACTAACACCGAAGAGAGGAAAAACAACACTTAATATTAACAGAGAAATACCTATACCCTTTTCTAATTTCCTGTTTTTTGGTGATTTTGGCACACCCAAAGTTCCTTTTTGTTTTCTATAAAAGTATGACAAAATTGCTCCAACACTCATTATTGTTAATGCTATTGCTATAAAGAATAATAAATACCAATTCCATCCACCAAATTGACCTTGATGAAACGCCATTAACCAAGCTCTACCTCTCATTAAAATTCCAACATCACTCCAATCATGTGCTTTTATTAATGTTCCTGAATATTGATCAAAATGCAACATTTTTTGTTCTGTAAGTGGAAATGTTTTGTTGGATACCGAAAAGGTGTTTTTAGGAGATTTAGGTAAACCTATACTTACAATTCCTTTTAAATTTTGCTTATTTGCTATCGAAATCATCTCATCTAAAGTTAACACTTTATCTGAAGATTTAGAAACCAAACCTCTACCACTCCATGTTTTAGGATATCCTGTATTTGTTACCTTTTGCACCCACTTAAAATTGCCTCCAAAAACATCTGTCCATGGAAAACCTCCTGCTAAAACAACTAGCAACAAAATGGAAATCCAAAAGCCCGTTACTGCATGTATATCTCTAAATAAAGTTCGTTTTCCTTCTTTAAACCGAATGGTAAAAGCCCCTTTTATTCCTTTTACAAAAGGAAACCAAATATACAAACCTGTTAAAATAAGAACCACCATCCAACTAGCTACTAGCTCTACTAACTTGGTTCCTACCTTACCACTTAATAGCTCTCCGTGCAGTTTACGAACAGTATACATCCAAGTATCTTTTGCTTTAAAAGTTCCAGATACTTTTCCTGAATATGGATTAATATAGAGTGATTGTTTTCCTCCAAATTTCCCAGAAATAAATTCAGTGCTCTTATTACCTTCAGAAAGAATCATAGAACTTAACTTCTTTTTTGTATTCTTTTTAGCAATATTCCATTGCTGTTGATAATTTAGTTTTTCTGAACTATTTTTTATTTCCGTTATTTCTTGAATTTTAGAAATAGCTTGTTCCTCTACATTCGGTTTAAATAAATAAACAGCACCTGTTATAGATAGTATTAATACAAATGGTAACGAAATAATACCTGCTATAAAATGCCACTTCCATAGCCACTGATTTAATTTTCTATTTTTCATAAAAAGAAAACAAGGAGCAGAAAGCTCCTTGATATATTTAGTTAATTAAAAATTATATTTAAGTCCTAAATGCAAGGCTACTGGATTTCCTATAGAATAACTATTTTCTTTTCTAAAAGTGCTATAGCTTGCTCTTACTGCATACAGTTCATCAAAAATATTTAGCATTTGCCCCCAAATTTCAAAGTTTTGATATTCAAAATTTGCTCTAAAATTAAAAACACTATGTCCATCATACATCGTAGTTCCTAATACATCCGTTCCCGAACTATCTGTTCCAACTACTGCTTGTCCTTCAAAACTTGTGTTGTAGCGTCCTACTTGCTCATGCTCTAATGTTAAAGAAAGTTTTTTAATCGGCTTATAGTTTATAGATGCCATTGCTAAGTAATTTGGAGCTGTTTGCATATCTGTATTAGAATAATCCACATTATTATCAAAAAAAGAAATGTATTTATGAGTTGCATAACTTCCGCTATAAGAAATCGATAAATTATCTAATAAACGGTATTTTACACCCAACTCAACTCCTTGTGATCTTGTTTTTCCTGCATTTAATTGCTGAAAATTACCAGAATCATCTCTAATAGAAATTAAACGATTTTTTCCATCTAATTGATACAAAGCTACATCTGCTTTGAAGTTATTTCCTATCTTCAAGTAAGTTCCTACTTCGTAATTATCAAATTTTGCTGGTTCTAAACTAAATACTGTTGCTCCTGTATTTTTATTTCTACTGTTTCTAAACAAAGTAGATGTTTGCGGTGGTGTAAATCCTTTTGAATAACTTCCATAAAAACCTATGTTCTTATTTACATTGTAATTTACCCCAAATTTTGGTGCAAAACTGTCGTAATTAACCTCTGTATCTTGTACTCCAGAGATTGTTTCGATTAAATTATTATAATCGTAGTTAAATTGATCGAAACGCAATGCTGCGGTTAATCTCAAATTTTTAATTGGTGAAATTTCGAATTGCGTATATGCTGCATAATTAAATATATCTGCTTCATAATTTAATATAAAATCTCCTTCATTTTTTGTGAATGCAATATTTTTTCTGGTAGGAATATCTACTACAACATCTATTGTTTCTGCAACATAATCTTGTGGTGAATAATCTGCGGTTGCACCTACTATTAATGATCCTTTATCAAAACTTAATTTATGTTGTACTAAACCTACATAACTTCTAAATTTATTAGAATTAATTTCTCCTGTACCAGTACCTGTTAAAGCTCCCATATTTCTGTTTTGACGAACTCTATAAGAAGGTGTTTGGTTCATTACATTATTTCTGTATATAAAATTGAAAGATGTTTTATTGGTAGCATTCCATTGTTTGTCTAATGTAGATCTAAAACGTATTGCTTTTGCTTCTCTTTCTGTAAAAGTTTGATCGCTTACATAATTTCCTTCTAAAAAATTTTTCTCTGAAATAGAACCTGTCATATCAGATCTATAATCAATAAAGCTAACACTGTTTGTCCATTTTAAAGTTTCAGAAAAATCATTTACATTTTTAAATGTTATTGCAAATTTTTCATAATTAGAGTGTCCAACAGGACCATTATTTCTCTGAATATAATGTCCGCCTACATAAAAACCATATTTATTGTTAGCAGTAGTAGATGCTTCGGCTTCTATACGAGTGATTCCTAAATCATTTATTTGAAAACCTAACGAACCGCCAAATGCTTCCTTTGGGTCTTTGGTTATAAAGTTAAAACTTCCACCTATAGCTTCACTTCCGTAAATACTAGAAGCTGGTCCTTTTAAAACCTCTACTTTTTTAAAAGTAGTATTGTTCATTTCTAATAATGCGTTGTGATTAAAAACTGCTACAGGTCGTATTGGTAAACCATCTTCTACATATAAAAAAAGAGATTTTGTTGAAATAGGAGAACGAACCGCCATAAAATGCTGCTCGTTACTAGAGGCTTTCGAGGAACTCATAAAAACTCCTGGAACTTGATTTACTAATTGCTCTATTCCAAAAGCTTTTGTTTCTTTAATTTGATTGGCTGTTAAAACACCTATAGAAGCTGGTACTTCTCTTCTTTTTTGCATTTCTCTACTTGCAGAAACAACTACTTCTTCTAAATTTTCTACTTGTTCTTCAAGTATTACAGTAGTAAACTGATTCGTAAGTTTTAAAGTTATGGTTTTAAAACCAACAGCAGATATCTTTACTTTAGGGTTTTTTAGTTTTATACTAAAATTCCCTTCAAAATCGGTAGCTGTTCCTTTATTTTTTGAAGCCATTATTGTTGCTCCAACAATTGTGTTTTGGCTTTTATCAATTACTTTTCCTTTATATAAGGTTTGTGCCATTATTTTATGACAGGGTAATATGAATCCTAAAAATAGGATCATTATTATATGCTTATTCATGAAGTTTTATTTTAATTTTTTACGGTATATTTTTAAGAGGTTTTTCAACTTCTTTTCTATAGGATATATCACAGCACTAATGATTTAATAACATCTGAAATAGATAATTGGTAAGATATTATTTAAACATTGGCACATGTTCGGAGTTATACAGTTTTCGAATTAAAATTTTATTTATTAACTTGTATTACACCAAATAGATAATCATAAATTATAGGTAAAAAATTAAACTGCGGGCGGATGAAAGACTTCTTTATTGTACAAGTAGTGATAATTTTGTTTGTACAAGAAAAGTGTATTTTCTTTTTTAAAAATGTAGTTAGTTTTATTTACCTTTAAAAGGTTTACAAAACCTATAGGATATTCTTCTAAAGAAATTCTAAGCGAACTATTTTCTTCTTGTTGTTGCTCTTTTAGTTTTTTCATTAATTGACATTTCCCATTACAACTTAATTTGGGTTTGTCTTTATTAATACATAAAATCTTAGATATAAAATCATAATTAACAGCATATTCTACAAAAGGAGTAATTGGGCGTAGCATTGCAATTAAATATAAAAAAACAAAAAAATATGTACTTATTTTAAGTTTCAAAAACTAATATTTTTTAACTATTACAAAGGTAAATTAGTTCTTGTTTTTAATCAATAAAAAATGCTTCTTTTCACTTAAAAACACCTCACCTCTTTATCTTTATTTATTTAACATAGTTGTTGTTTTTTACTTTGATTTTTAACACATTTACCTTGCTTTTTATCTTTTTGTATTCAAAATATTGATTTTCAGAATTCATAGTTTTTCCATCAATAGAAATTTTTTCTACATTTATAGAAATATTTGCTTTAAATACAGAAGAGTTATTGGTTACATTCTTAATCTAAGTTTGTCTTCTTCTTTTTTAAATTTCATTTCAAACTCCTAATTTTGAATAGAATCACAAAACTTTAAAATTAATTTCTCCGTACCTCAGGTAATCGTCGTTCCTTCTACTAATTTATTTAATTGCTTGTGTATGTAAATAATAAAGCATGAAACCTGACTATAAAATAGAATTAAGGTAATGTAATCCTCTGTTTTTAGTCCTTTTTTAATCATATCTGCTCTTAAAAAGCCACATATCAGAAGTTAAACAATTTATTTCCGTTACATTTTTTGTTTTATTTTTATTTATTCTAAATAAATTATTAAATTTGCAGAGAATTAAGATTTAGAAATGATTGTTTTTTACACCACTAAAAAAGAAATAGTTACAACCATCAGCACAGAAAAAAGAGCTTGTAATGAAACATGCGCTAGTAATTGTATAAAACCAAAAAATAAGTGTTGTAATAAGTACCAAAAAAAAGGCATCAACTGTAAGCGATGCCCTTTAACATATTCTATAAAAATAGCTTCTTAACTATTCTACTTTCAATAAGAAATAGTTTTTTCTACCTCTTTGTAACAATACATATTTTTCAGCAATTAAATCTATACTTGTAATTTTATAATCTTCTTTTACTTTCTCTTTATTTACAGAAATAGAATTCTCTTTTAAGGCTCTACGAGCGTCTCCATTGGACTTTAAGAATTGTGTTTTAGCTGCTAATGCAGCAATCATATCCAATCCTTCCGCAAAATCTTCTTTAGAAACAACTGCTTGTGGAACACCATCAAAAACCTCTAAAAATGTTTGCTCGTCTAAACCTTTTAAATCCTCTGCTGTAGATTTTCCAAATAAAATATTAGATGCCGCAATTGCTTTATCTAACGCTTCTTTAGAATGTACAAAAATAGTAACTTCTTCGGCTAACTTTTTTTGTAATGCACGAGCATGTGGTGCTTCTTTGTGCTCTAAAATAATTGAATCAACTGTTTCTTTATCTAAGAATGTAAAAATTTTAATATACTTCTCTGCATCTTCATCAGAGGTATTTAACCAAAATTGATAAAATTTATATACTGAAGTTTTATCAGCGTCTAACCAAACATTTCCTCCTTCAGATTTCCCAAATTTAGAGCCATCTGCCTTTGTAATTAGAGGACATGTCATTGCATATGCTTTTTCTTTCTCTCCATCTGTCATTCTTCGAACTAATTCAGTACCCGTAGTAATATTTCCCCACTGATCTGAACCTCCCATTTGCAATTTACAATCGTGATTTTTATACAAATGATAAAAATCGTATCCTTGAATTAATTGATATGTAAATTCTGTAAACGACATACCTGTACCTGAATCGCCTGAAATTCTTTTTTTAACAGAATCTTTAGCCATCATATAATTTACTGTAATTCTTTTTCCTACATCACGAGCAAATTCAATAAAAGAAAATTCTTTCATCCAATCGTAGTTATTCACTAATACTGGAGCGTTTTCTTTAGTACTTTCAAAATTTAAAAAACGTGCTAATGTTTTTTTAATTCCTTCTACATTTTTAGCTAAAGCTTCTTCATTCAGTAAATTTCTTTCGTCAGATTTTCCTGAAGGATCTCCTATCATACCAGTAGCTCCACCCACCAATGCATAAGGTTTGTGTCCTGCTTTTTCTAAATGAACTAATAAAATTATCGGAACTAAACTACCAATATGCAATGAATCTGATGTAGGATCAAAACCAATGTAAGCACTAGTCATTTCTTTTAATAATTGATCTTCAGTTCCTGGCATAATATCGTGAATCATTCCACGCCATTGTAATTCTTCTACTAAATTTTTAGTCATTTTATTAAGCATTTAGATTGACAAATATACTATTTTACATAACTTTCTAAGCTATGAAAATTACCAATTAATGATACCCTTTCTTTAAATAACAAAATCGAATTACTACGTATTATGTTTAATAGTATCCTAAATACTTCAATTATAAAAAGCACAAATAATTATATATCAGCATATTTAATAATAAAATAACGATACAAGACAATTGTTTTTATAATTAATAGTTACCTTTAAAGTGACTTTTATATGTTTTAAAGGTCTAAATACATAAACTTATTAATAAAATTTAAAGATGAAAAAATTATTGAAATCCTCATTTATTGTTGCTTTTATGGCAACCTCATTAATTTTCACAAGCTGTGCTAACAACGAAAACGAAGGACTAACAGGTGATCCTGGTACTGTGCTTGATTATGAAATTATTGTAAATCCAACGAATGCTGGTTCACCAGATAGAAGTGTTGAAATTGTTGCGAATGCTAATACTTTAGTAGAAGTAAGAGTTAATTACACAGGAGATAAAAAAATGCGTAGAGCTTATATTACTAGAAATGATTTTAGTAACGACCTAGGACCTCAACCTTATAAATACTCAACTGCTGTGCAAAAAGCTGATGGTTCTATTGATATAGATGGAGATGATAAAGATGATTTTTCATTTGATTTAGCTTTTGATACTCCTTCAAAGTTAGGAGACGTTGTTGAATACATTATTTGGACAACTAATAACAAAGGTGATTTTAGAGATATTTCAGATAGCAACTCTATTGATGCTAACGCTTTTGGTAAAATAACAATTAAGGCAGGTGCTAATGCTTCAGGATCTTCTACTGATTTTAGAAGTTTTACACAAACTATTTTAGCAGCTCCTTTAAAAGATGGTACTTCTAAAACATTTGTTTCTGTTTATAATAACGAAACATATAGAATTAATGATGGAACAGAAACTTTAGCTTTATGGGATTTTGGATATTTTTATGGTCAAAATACTGGTGCTTCTTTTTACTCTGTATATGACTTCCCTAAAGTTTTTGAAAAAAATGGACAAACCCAATTACATGTTTCTGACTTTGTTGGTACTGATTTAGCAGAATTAAATCGTTTTTATTTTAGTGAATCAACGGCAGATTTTGATGCTGTTGCTTCTGGAGCAGATTTAGATTTCATACAACAATCAAGCAGCGAACGTATTCAAAGACTAGGTCTTAACAGTGTTGTAGAGTTTGTAGACCAATATGGAAACAAAGGTTTAATAAAGGTTACAGCTCTTGAAACTGGATTTACAGGTAAAATTACATTTGATGTAAAAGTTCAGGTAAATGCAATTCCTTTAAAGCAATAATTTTCTTGACATAAGAAGAAAAATTAAAGAGAGACTGTCCGAAAAGACAGTCTCTTTTTTGTTTTTAACAGCTTGATGAAATTTTAATTATATATAGGGATAGAAAAATAACAAGCCCTTTTTCATCAAATGTAATATTGAAACAAGATTGGGCGTTTAAAATGAAAACACAATAAAGTTTTCACCTATTCTTAAAAAACAAAAAAACCACGCATTAACGTGGTTTTTTTGTTTTCCTAAAAAGAAATATACTTATTTCTTAGTATTCGCTTCTTTAATATATTTTTCTAAAGCCATAGTCATAGATGGTGTTTCAGGAGTTGGAGCAGAAATATCAACTCTTAATCCTCTAGATTCAACTGCTTTAATCGTTGAATTTCCAAATACAGCTATACGAGTATTATTTTGTTTAAACTCTGGAAAGTTTTTAAATAAACTATCAATACCAGAAGGGCTAAAAAATACTAAAACATCATAAAATACATCTTCTAAGTCAGATAAATCACTAACTACAGTTCTGTATAATTCTGCTCTTGTCCAGTTTACACCTAGCTTATCTAACTCATCAGGAATTAACGATTTCAATTTGTCTGAACAAGGCAATAAGAATTTTTCATCTTTATGCTTCTTAATTAATTTTGTTAATTCAGGAAAAGTTCGTGTACCTACGTAAATCTTACGTTTACGATATACTACATACTTTTGAAGATAATATGCTACTGCTTCTGATTGACAGAAATACTTCATGTCATCTGGAACCGTAAAACGCATTTCTTCTGCTATTCTGAAAAAATGATCTACCGCATTTCTACTTGTTAAAATGATCGCCGAAAAATTGCTTAGATCTATCTTTTGTGTACGTACCTCTTTTGCAGGGATACCTTCCACATGTATAAAAGACCTAAAATCAACTTTTACTTTCTGCTTTTCAGCTAGATCAAAATAAGGTGAAGTTTCTGTTTTCGGCGCTGGTTGTGACACTAAAATGGTTTTCACTTTCATAAAACTTTCTCTTTAAGTCGTTGTTGTTTTATAAATGATTAGCAAAGGAGCTAATTCGAGGGTGCAAAAGTACAAAATAAAATAGAAGAAGTTGTTAAAAATCAGCTTTTTGTTATTTCTTAAAATTAAAAAAGCTCTAAAAAAGAGTAAAAAAGAACAAAACACAAGTAACAGCAAACGACTGTAAAACCAATATTGACTGATTATTAGAACAGGAAATAACCACAAACTCGTAGTATATAAATATCCTGTTTTTGAAAAAAGAAAATATTTAGATTCTTCTTCTATTAAAAATAGTTTACTAATAAATTTAGTAATAAGATATTTTATTAGAATAAAAACAAGTAAGGATGGACTTATTATTAAAAAGAGATGAATTTTTGAGATATTATCGTTAGTTATTAACAAAACAAGTAGCAATGAAAAAATAATAATGCTAAAAAGAAATACTAAGACATGAAAAGGAGAAAAAACAGAAGGTTTTTTTTTGGTTCTACCTTCAATAAATCCTTGAGAAAAAAAAGCTAAAGTATAGCCCAATAACAATTGAGGTTTGTACAATTTCATTAAAGCAATAAGAATAAAACCAGCCATAAAAATAGCGGTAATCCAATCATTAGAAATAAAATTACGATTAATAACTTCCATTGTTATATGAGAAATTTACAAAAGCGAAATTAGCAATAATTTAATGTATCTTTGCCGTAATTTTTTTAAAAGCTTAAAAAAGGATTAATGTCCAATACACTAGTTATTATCCCAACTTACAATGAAAAAGAAAATATTGAAGCTATTGTAAGAGCTACTTTTAGTCAAGAGAAATTATTTGACGTTTTAATTGTTGATGATAATTCTCCTGATGGTACAGCTGCTATTGTGGAAAGTTTACAAAATGATTTCCCTAATCAATTATTCTTAGAGAAAAGAAAAGGAAAAAACGGATTAGGAACCGCCTATATTCATGGATTTAAGTGGGCTCTTAACAGAAATTATGAATATATTATTGAAATGGATGCAGATTTTTCTCACAATCCTAACGACTTAATAAAACTTTATAATGCTTGTGCTAAAAATGGTGCCGATGTTTCTGTAGGTTCTAGATATTCTGTAGGAGTTAATGTCGTAAATTGGCCAATGCATCGTGTTTTGCTTTCTTATTTCGCTTCTAAATATGTTCGCTTTATAACAGGGATTCCTGTGCATGATACTACTGCTGGATTTGTCTGTTGGACGAGAAAGGTTCTGGAAACTATTCAGCTAGATAAAATTCGATTTGTTGGCTATGCTTTTCAAATTGAAATGAAATACAAAGCTTGGAAGCATCAATTTAAAATTAAAGAAGTCTCTGTAATTTTCACTGATAGAACATTAGGAGAATCTAAAATGAGTGGAGGAATTGTTTCGGAAGCTTTATTTGGAGTTATAAAAATGAGATTAAAAGGATTACCTAAATAAATTATGACAACATCTTTTCTAATAAAAAACGCTAAAATTGTAAATGAGAACACTATTTTCTCAGGAGATATTTTAATAAAGGACGAGTTTATATCTAAAATAGCAACAACAATTGAACCTTCAGAAAAAGATGTTGTTATAGATGCAAAAGGAAAATATTTAATTCCTGGTATGATAGACGATCAAGTTCATTTTCGTGAACCAGGATTAACACACAAAGCAAATATAGGTACAGAAAGTAAAGCTGCTGTTGCAGGTGGTATTACTTCTTTTATAGAAATGCCAAATACAGTACCACAAGCAACTACACAAGAGCTATTAGAAGAAAAGTTTACAATAGCAAGTAAAACATCTTATGCGAACTATTCTTTTATGTTTGGGGGTACTAATGATAATTTAGAAGAGTTATTAAAAACGGATCCTGAAAATGTTGCTGGAATTAAACTTTTTTTAGGTTCTTCTACAGGAAATATGTTAGTAGATAATGAAGAAGTATTAAAAAAGATTTTTTCATCTACAAAAATGCTAATTTCTGTGCATTGTGAAGATGAAGAAACCATTCGAAATAACACCGCTAAATTTAAAGCAGAATATGGAGAGGATATTCCGTTAAAATACCACCCAACAATTAGAAGTGAAGAAGCTTGTTATTTATCTTCTTCTAAAGCAATTGCTTTAGCAAAAGAAACTGGAGCAAGATTACATGTATTTCATTTATCTACTGCTAAAGAGACTCATTTGTTTAGAAATGATATTCCTTTAGAAGAAAAACAAATTACTGCAGAAGTTTGTATACATCATTTATGGTTTACAGATAAAGATTACGCCGAAAAAGGGACACATATAAAGTGGAATCCGGCAGTAAAAACATTAGAAGACAGAGAAGGCTTATGGAAAGCTTTATTAGATGATAGGATAGATGTTATTGCTACCGATCATGCGCCTCATACGTTAGAAGAAAAATCAAATGTATACACGAAAGCACCTAGTGGTGGGCCTTTAGTGCAACATGCAATTGTAGCTATTTTTGAAAAAATAAAAGAAGGAAAATTAACTGTAGAAAAAGCAGTAGAAAAAATGTGCCACAACCCTGCTAAATTATTTAAAGTTAAAAAAAGAGGTTTTATAAAAGAAGGATTTTATGCAGATTTGGTTTTAGTAGACAGTAATTCTTCATGGGAAGTTTCTAAAGACAACATATTGTATAAATGTGGTTGGTCTCCTTTTGAAGGAACTACCTTCTCTTCTAAAATCACACATACTTTCGTTAATGGAAATTTAATGTATGATAACGGCACTTTTAATGAAGTAAATAAAGGAAAGCGATTAGTTTTTAATAAATGAGCACATTAAAACACATACTAATTTTCTTTTTTCTAGTCTCTTGTACAGGAAATACGATTTATAAAAAACCAAAAGACCTTATTCCTAGAGATACAATGGTTGCTTTATTAACAGATATGCACATTGCATCTACCTCTAGACTAATAAAAAATAAAAACAAACAAAAAGATGTTAATTATATGTTTGTTTTGTATCAGAAATATAAAATTGATAGTACTCGATTTCACAGTAGCAATATTTATTATACATCTAAAATAGATATGTATGATGATTTATTGAAAGAAATTAAAAAAAAATTAGAAAATCAAGGAGCAGTCATACAGAAAGAAATTAACGAAAGAGACTCTATTAAAAAAGGCAAATTAAAACCAAAAAGTATTTATCAAGAAATAGACTCTTTAAAGAAAATGAAGTTTGACATAGAGGAGAACGAAGAGTAATTTATGGTTTTATAAAATCTTGACAAATGTTTTTTATCACAGAATCTATTTTTTGAAATTCTATATTTAACAAATTTGAGATCTTCTCTGAACTATAAAAATCTTTGTTGTGAGATGACTTCGCAGAACTTCTTGATAAAAGTACTTTCTTTCTGGTTACTTTGCTTAAAACCCAATTTAATCGCCAAAATATAGAAGTTGCAACCTCTCCAACTTTAATAGAAGGCTTTTTAACTTCTAAATAATTAGCTATAGTGTATAATACTGTTTTAAAAGAGAGATTTTCTGAAACTAAAATAAATCGTTCATTTTTTATCTTAGACTCCATTAAATTAATCATTGTTTTTATAACGTCTTTCACCCCTACAAAACCTGTTATCCCTTCTGTATAAAAGTGTAATCCTTTATGCATTTGAGAAAATAATTTACCCGAACCTTCGTTAAAAAAACCGCTCCCTAAAATTACTCCAGGATTTACTATTACAACATCTAATCCTTCTTGACTTCCTCTCCATACTTCCATTTCGGCACCATATTTTGTAATTGCATAAGAATTTTTATCTCTATCTAAAACCCATTCTTTTTTTTCAGTAATAAACTCTCCATTAATAGCATCTCCAATAGTAGCAATAGAACTAACAAAACACAGTTTTTCAACTTTCGCAATTATTGAAAAATTAATAATATTAGCCGTACCATCAATATTTGTTTGTCGCATTAAGTAATAATCACTAGGGTCAAATGAAACCAATGCGGCACAATGATATACTTTTGTAATAGCATTATTAAAAACAACCTTTAATGAAGTAATATCTGTAATGTCAGCTTTTATCCAGGTAATTTTAGAAAATAATTCTTCCGTTTTTTCTGTATAGTATGAAAAAACTTTTTTTGTTTTTTGTACTCTTTCTTCACTTCTATAAATAGCAATAATAGTATCATTGTTAAGAGAAAGTTCGTATAATAAATGGGAACCAACTAAACCCGTTCCACCAGTAACTAAAATCATACTTCAAAAATAAACCTAAAAAAGGGAGGGTTTCTATAAATTACTTTGCTTGTAGTTTTTTTTATTCATCTCTTTCAAAACAGGCATACACAGGAAAATGATCTGAATAGCCTCCTTTATACCAAGGCCCTACATATGTTCTATATGGACTTCCTTTATATTTTCCTTTATATGTTTGCAACCATTTTTTATTAAAAATAGCCGCTTTTATAAAACTATGCTGGCTATTCGTGTTAAAAAAGTTCTTAGATATAATTATTTGATCAAATAAATTCCATTTTCCTTTATACGTTAAAGAACCTAAGCCTTTTGAAAATAAAGATTCCATAGGGTTATAAAAATCTTCTGTAACTAAATGTTCTTTTATACTTTCACTTATAGGATCGTCATTAAAATCTCCCATAATTATAATTTTAGGCTCTTTATTATCGTTTTTTATATCCTTTATTGCTTCTTGTACTTTTTTTGCTGCTTCAATTCTTTTAGGTCTTGTTTCTTTTTCTCCTTCACTTCTAGATGGCCAATGATTAATAATTACATGAATTTCTTCATTGTTTATTTTACCTTTTACCACTAAAATATCCCTAGTATAATCTACATAACCGTCTTCTTCTATAAAACTAGGAGTATACGTTTTAGAAGAAATATATTCAAAAAAATCTTTTCTATAAATTAATGCAACATCAATTCCCCTTTCATCTTTAGAATCGTAATGAGCAAATTTATAATCATATTTTTTAAGGTTTTTATGATGTACTAAATCTTTAAGCACTTTACTATTTTCTATTTCTACTAAGCCCACAAACACGGGTACATCATTTGTAGACTCTTTTCCTAATTGAGAAATTACATGGCTTAATTTTTTAATCTTCTTTAAATACCTTTTCTTACTCCATCTTCGGCTTCCATTATTAGTAAATTGATCATCATTAGTTTTTGGATTGTCTTTTGTATCAAATAAATTTTCTACGTTATAAAATCCAACCGAAAAGGTTTTTTTAGTATTAAATTCCATTCTTATATTCTAGATATATGCTAATATAATTAAAAAGGCGACCAATTGGTCGCCTTTTTAATTATATTGTTTCTCCTAATTCTTTCAATTTAGAAGTGTTTTCTGCAAGCATCAATTCATCAATAATTTTTTGAACATCACCATTCACGATATTCTGCAAATCATATAATGTTAACCCTATTCTATGATCTGTTACCCTTCCTTGAGGATAATTATAGGTTCTAATTTTAGCAGAACGATCTCCTGAGGTTACCATAGAACCTCTTTTTAGAGCATCTTCTGCTTGCTTTTTTGCCAATTCCATATCATATAAACGAGAACGTAATACTTTAAAGGCTTTTTCCTTATTCTTATGCTGTGATTTTTGATCTTGACATTGCGCTACTAAACCTGTAGGTATGTGAGTTAAACGTACTGCTGAATAAGTTGTATTTACAGATTGACCTCCTGGTCCTGAAGAACAGAAAAAATCTATACGAACATCTTTTGGGTTAATTTCAACATCAAACTCTTCTGCTTCTGGAAACACCATACAAGTAGCTGCAGAAGTATGCACTCTACCTTGTGTTTCTGTTTGTGGTACACGCTGTACACGATGTACTCCTGCTTCAAATTTTAATGTTCCATAAACATCATCTCCAGAAACTTCAAATTGTATTTCTTTAAAACCACCATTGGTTCCTTCGCTATAATCAACTATAGATACTTTCCAACCTTTTCCTTCACAGTACTTAGAATACATTCTAAATAAATCTCCTGCAAATATACTAGCTTCATCTCCTCCAGTACCAGCACGTAATTCAACTACAGCATTTTTAGAATCTTCAGGGTCCTTAGGAATTAATAAAAATTTAATCTCATCTTCTAATTCCGGAATTCTATTTTTAGCTTCGTCCATCTCCATTTTGGCCATTTCTACCATTTCCGCATCACTTCCATCTGCTATAATTTCTTTAGCCTCCTCTATATTGTTTAAAAGCATTTCATATTCATTTGCTTTTTTAACAACTTTACTTAAATCTTTATATTCTTTATTTAGTTGTACGTAACGTTTTTGATCTGTAATAATCTCTGGTTGAATGATTAAATCAGAAACCTCATCGTATCGTTGTTTTACAATCTGTAATTTGTCTAGCATTATTCTTTTCTTGGTGTGCGAATTTACAACTTTTCTTTAAATTTGTTTTATTTGAGAATCTGTGATTAACTTAAAATCTATTCTATATGAAATTTTTAACCTTAGTTTTTATTATTTGTGTTCTTTATTCTTGTAAACAAGAACCTAAAAACCCTAACTTTTTAATCGGAAATTGGGAAAGAGTAAATAACGAATCGAATAAAAAAACGTACGAGATATGGGAAAAAGATTTCTCTGGTTTAGGTTTTTCAATACGAGACAAGGATACTGTGTTTAAAGAAAAATTAAATATAATTACAAAAAGTAACAGTCAATACTTAAAAGTTACGGGAGTACATCAACAACCTACTTTTTTTAAGATAGTTAAAATGACAGAAAACTCTTTTATTTGTGAAAATTCGCAAAATGAATTTCCTAAGAGAATATCTTATTGGTTTAAAAACAACAGATTAAATGCAAAAGTAGCCAATAACGATTTTGCTATAGATTTTGTATTTAAAAGAATGGAATAAAATTTAAAAAATTAGTTTTTAAATAATAACATAGAACCTGATAAAAAAAGCACTACTAAAACTATTTTTTTTAAAAGTGTTTCATTTAATTTCAAGTACATTTTTTTTCCTAAAAATAAAGCTAACAAAAACAAAGGCAACAGTAATAGTGAGTAATAAAGATGTTGAAAATTTAACATCCCTTGTATATAAAGTATTGGTATTCTGGTAAATGTTATTAAACCTAAAACACCAAACATAGTAGCTCTAAAAACGTTCATATCTTGAACGGAATTCTTTACAACTATAACATACAAAGGACCTCCTGTAGAAAACAGTCCTGAAAAAAAACCTCCTGCAAAACCAAAAACAAATTCTAACTTGGTGTTCTTAATCGTTTTGTTTTTTATATAAATAGAATAGATTACATATAATAAAATAAATGCTCCTAACATTTTTTTAAGCACAATTGGCTTCCCATACTGAAGCACCCAAATACCTAAACTAACCCCAAATATTGTGGCTATTATCAATTTTAAGATTACAGGTTTATCTATATTTTTCCATTCTTTAGATATTAATATAATACTAGAATACAAATAAAACAACGCTAAATATGCTATGGCATCTTGTAAACTCATTGTTATTAATAATATTGGTAATGCTATTAACGCTCCTGCAAAACCTATTACTGTTTGAATAAAAAAGCCTAAAAAGATACCTAATCCTAAAATTAAAAAAAACTCCATATCCATTAAAATTAACATTGAAATTTCAAATCAAAATTAAAAACCTATTGTTTTAGTAGGAAATTGATTCAATTATAAATACTTTTATTTTTTACACAATCAAGCTTTTTTAAACAAAACAACAAACGAATCAATGATAGATGCAATCGATCGTCAAATAATAGAAGAATTAAACAAAAACTCAAGAACTTCATTTGCTGATTTAGGAAGAAAAATTAATTTATCTCCTTCATCTGTAAGAGAAAGAGTACAAAAATTAGAAGACAATGAAATTATTACAAAATACTCATTACAATTAAACCATTCGAAGTTAGGCTATGGCTTAGAAGTATTTATAATTTTAAAACTTTTTAGTGGTAAACTAAAAATCTTTATTTCTAAAGTAAGTGAATTTAAAGAAGTTAAAGAAGCATACAGAATAACTGGATCTCAGAATATTCACATGAAAGTAATACTTAAAGATCAATTACATTTACAACAATTTATAGATCAACTTATAGTCTATGGAGATACGACAACACATCTTATTTTATCAGAAATAAAGTAGTAAAACAAAAACAACCTCAAGTAAAACCTGAGGTTGTTATTTTTCTAGATGCTATTCATTAATATTCAAAAACACCATATTCACTTTTAATAGTAAGTTTTTTAGTTTGGTTCTTATTTTCATCAGAATTAAAACCTTCTACTTTACCAATTATTTTTGCATCTACTTTAAACGACTTTGAAATAGCTATAATATCTTCTGCTATTTCAGGAGAAACATATAACTCCATTCTATGTCCACAATTAAATACCTGATACATTTCTTTCCAATCTGTTTTTGATTGTTCTTGTATTAATTTAAATAATGGTGGAATTGGAAACATATCATCCTTTACAATATGTAAATTATCTACAAAATGTAAAATTTTTGTTTGTGCACCTCCAGAACAATGAATCATTCCATGAACGGTGTCTGAACTATATTTTGATAAAACTTCTTTAATAATAGGTGCATAAGTTCTTGTTGGAGATAACACTAATTTACCTGCATCAATAGGTGAGTTTTCTACCTCATCTGTTAATTTTACATTACCAGAGTACACCAAATTTGAAGGCACAGAAGCGTCAAAACTTTCAGGGTATTTTTTAGCCAAATAATTATGAAACACATCGTGACGAGCAGAAGTTAAACCGTTGCTCCCCATTCCTCCATTATACGCTGTTTCATAAGAGGCTTGACCGAAAGACTCTAAACCAACAATTACATCTCCTTCTTTAATATTCGCATTATCTATAACATCTGAACGTTTCATACGAGCAGTAACAGTAGAATCTACAATAATGGTACGAACTAAATCTCCAACATCTGCTGTTTCTCCTCCTGTGGAATGAATAGTTACTCCGAATTTCTTTAAATCTTCTAATAATTCTTCTGTTCCATTAATAATGGCAGATAAAACTTCACCTGAAATTAAATTTTTATTTCTTCCAATAGTAGAAGATAACATAATATTATCTGTAGCACCAACACATAATAAATCATCAATATTCATAATTAATGCGTCTTGTGCAATCCCTTTCCAAACAGAAACATCTCCTGTTTCTTTCCAATACATATAAGCTAACGAAGACTTTGTTCCAGCTCCATCTGCATGCATTATTAAACAATACTCTTCATCATTTGTTAAATAATCGGGAACAATTTTACAAAAGGCTTTAGTAAACAATCCTTTATCTATATTTTTTATAGCATTATGCACATCTTCTTTAGATGCCGATACACCTCTTTGTGCATAGCGTTTTGAAACTTCTTGACTCATTTTATTGTGTTGTTGTTGCGTGCAAAATTACTTTAAAACACTAGATAATCAAAGCAATTAGTTTTTTTTACTCCTTCTTTCATATAAAACAGTATCTCGCCAAACTCCATTTTGCTGTGCTATTTTTTCGCGATATCCAATACGTCTAAAGTCATTCTTTTCATGTAATTTAATACTAGCTATATTTTCTGGAAACATACTTGAGTATAAAGACCAAATAGCATTCTCTTCTGAAGACCTTATCAGTTGTTTCATTAAAAGGCTTCCTATCTTTTTTCCTGTGGCAGATAAGCGAACGTAAACACTTACTTCTGCAACCCCTCTATATTCGAATCTATTAGATATTGGAGCTAGAGCAGACCAACCAACTATTTCTTCAAAATCGTTGATAGCTATAAATCGTGAATGCTTATGATGCAAGAAATTCCAGCCATTCCAATCTGGTACTTCTGTTCTAAACGTTGCATTTTTAGTTTCAATTCCCTCTTTATAAATAGCAGCTACTTCTAACCAATGATTTTCTGTTAACTCAACTATTCTCATAAATTAGCTTATCTTGTAAATAACAACTCTCTATATTTTGTTAAAGGCCATAAATTATCATCTACTAACAACTCTAATTTATCGACATGATAACGTATGTCTTTAAAATAAGGCTTAACCTTATTACAATATGCTTCAGAATTTTTTTGCCCTTTCAATTTATTAGCACTTTTTCTTTCGTTTGTCATTTTTTCAATTTTAGAATTAATCTCTGAAATATGACTTGAAATTCTTTTGATTAAATCTATTTGCTCTTTCGCAAATTTCTCAAAGTCTTTGGTGAAAATTTCTTTTAACCCTTTTACATTCTCTATTAATGTGTTTTGATATTGAATAGCTGTTGGTATGACATGATTTCTAGAAATATCTCCTAATACCCTACTTTCTATTTGAATTCTCTTAGAATATTCTTCTAACTCTATTTCATGCCTAGCTTCCACCTCTACTTTATTCATCACTCTCATTTCCTCAAAAAGAGCGATTGTTTTTTTCGATATTTTTGCTTTTAAAGCTTCTGGTGTTGTTTTATTGTTACTTAAACCTCTCTTATGCGCTTCTTTTTCCCAAGCATCTCCATAACCATCTCCTTCAAATCTTATTTTTTTAGATGCTTTTATGTATTCTCTTAAAACATTAAAAACAGCTTCGTCTTTTTTTAAACTTTTTGTTTCAATTAAAACATCTACTTCTTTTTTAAAATCTTTTAATTGCTTTGCTATAATCGTATTTAAAATAGTCATTGGTCCAGCACAATTAGACCAAGAACCAACAGCTCTTAATTCAAATTTATTTCCTGTAAAAGCAAAGGGAGAAGTTCTATTTCTGTCTGTATTATCTAATAATATTTCTGGAATTTTACCAACAATATTTAACTTTAAGTCCGTTTTTTCTTTCGGAGATAGTTTTCCTTTTGTTACATTTTCTAGCTCATCTAAAACTTGGGATAATTGAGAACCTATAAAAACTGAAATAATTGCAGGGGGCGCTTCATTTGCTCCCAATCGATGATCGTTACTTGCGCTAGCAATAGAAGCTCTTATTAACTCTTCATAATCGTGTACTGCTTTAATTGTATTCACAAAAAAAGTTAAAAATTGAAGGTTTTTCATTGGAGTTTTTCCTGGGCTTAATAAGTTAACTCCAGTATTGGTAGACAAGCTCCAATTATTATGCTTGCCAGAACCATTAATACCTGCAAATGGTTTTTCATGAAATAACACTTTAAAATGATGTCTTTGTGCTACTTTTTCCATCACATCCATTAATAAAGAATTATGATCTACAGATAAATTTGCTTCTTCAAAAATAGGAGCTAACTCAAACTGATTAGGTGCTACTTCGTTATGTCTGGTTTTTACTGGTATACCTAATAGTATGGACTCTCTCTCTAAATCGCGCATAAAATTCATAATTCGAGTAGGAATAGAACCAAAATAATGATCCTCTAATTGCTGTCCTTTGGCTGAAGAATGTCCTAACAAGGTTCTACCAGTCATCATTATATCTGGTCGAGATGCCGCCAATGCTTTATCTATTAAAAAATACTCTTGCTCCCAACCTAAAGTAGCATTCACCTTATTAACATTTTTATCAAAATACTTACAAACATCTGTTGCCGCATCATCCATTGCTTGTAATGCTCTTAGTAAAGGCGTTTTATTATCTAAAGCTTCTCCTGTATAAGCTACAAAAACAGTAGGTATACATAATGTTGTTCCGTAAATAAACGCGGGCGAAGTAGGATCCCAAGCTGTATAACCTCTTGCTTCAAATGTATTTCTAATTCCACCATTAGGAAAAGAAGAAGCATCTGGTTCTTGCTGTACTAATTGTCCGCCATCAAAATGCTCAAAAGCGTTTCCATCTTTCGTAATTTCAAAAAAAGCGTCATGTTTTTCCGCAGTGGCACCTGTTAAAGGTTGAAACCAATGCGTATAATGGGTAGCTCCTTTAGATAGCGCCCACTCTTTCATACTCACTGCTATTTGATCTGCTATTTTCCTATCAATTTTCGACCCGTAATTAATAGCATTTGTTACACTGGTATATGCTTCTTTTGTCATATGTTGAAGCATTGCATGTTTATTAAAAACATTTTGAGCAAACAACTCTGAACGTCTTCCGGTATCTTTTATAGACAACGGAACTCTATTTAATGTTTCTTGTAATGCACTGAACCGAATAGCAGACATAAATACCTTTTTTTGGTTTAATTTTCAAAAATACTAATTAAAATATTTTAACCCTTAAAAAAACAGGGCTTAAATTAAATTATCTTCAAATATTCAAAATATACCCCTTAAAATTTGGGGGTAATTAAAAAAATAATCATTTTTGTATCATAATACTTAAAAAACAGCATTTTAAATAAATATCATGGCTAGATTTAAATTAGAATACATTTGGTTAGATGGATATTATCCAACCCAAAACATGCGTAGTAAAACTAAAGTTGTAGAAGATTTTAGTGGGAAATTAGAAGATTGTCCTATTTGGTCTTTTGACGGTTCATCAACTCGTCAGGCAGAAGGAGGAGATTCTGATTGCTTATTAAAACCTGTTGCTATATACCCAGATCCTGCTCGTGATAATGGTTATTTAGTAATGACCGAAGTTTTAAACGCTGATGGTACCCCTCACCCAACAAATGGTAGAGCTGGAATTGATGATGATGATAATGATTTCTGGTTTGGTTTTGAACAAGAGTATTTCATTATGGATACGCATACACAATTACCTTTAGGCTTCCCTATTGGTGGATATCCTGGACCTCAAGGAATGTACTATTGTTCTGTTGGAGGAAAAAATACACATGGAAGAGATTTCGTGGAAGAGCATGCAGATTTATGTATTTCTGCTGGTTTAAATTTTGAAGGAATAAACCAAGAAGTAGCTTCAGGACAGTGGGAATTTCAATTATTTGCAAAAGGAGCTAAAAAAGCAGGTGATGAGATTTGGATTGCTCGTTACTTATTAGATCGTTTAACTGAAAAATTTGGTTATTACATAGAGTATCATCCAAAACCTATAAAAGGAGATTGGAATGGTTCTGGTATGCATGCTAACTTTTCAAACTCATTGTTAAGAACATGTGGTAGTAAAGAAACTTACGAGAAAGTTTGTGAAGCTTTTAGACCAGTTACCAAAGAACACATTGCCGTATATGGACAATTTAATGATCAACGTTTAACAGGTTTACACGAAACTGCTTCTATTAATGATTTTAGTTTTGGTGTTTCCGATCGTGGTGCTTCTATTCGTATTCCTATTATTACTGTAGAACAAGGATGGAAAGGTTGGTTAGAAGATAGAAGACCAGCTTCTAATGCAGATCCTTATAAAGTTGCAGGAAGAATTATTCAAACTGTGAAAAGCGCTAAAATTTAAGTTTAAAATTTATTCAATATAAAAGAAGGCTGGTTTTTAAATAAACTAGCCTTTTTTATTTATACGAATGCCACTAAATATATAAAAGTACCGTATCCTAAAAATAATAAAACCCCTTCTATTCTACTTAAAACCATTTTCTTTAACATAAACACCATAGGAAGTATTACAAAAGCAAAACCTAACATCCATAAAATATCTCTACTTAACATTTGAGGTTCTGTTACTGGAATTTCTTTAATAAGAGAAGTTAAACCTAATACGGAAGCTATATTGAAAATATTAGATCCTATTAAATTTCCTAAAGAAATTGCTTTTTCTCCTTTAACTGCGGCAATTACAGAAGCTGCTAACTCAGGAACACTTGTACCTATAGCAATCATTGTAATAGAAATCACCCCTTCACTTACTCCAAAGTTTTCTGCTAACGATTTTGCACCCTTTACTAATAATTCTGAACCAAAATAAAGAGAAGCCCCTCCGATTAATAGCCAAATAAAAATTTTCCCATAACCAACCATTGCCAATTTATAATCAACTTCAGTATCCTCTTCTTTTTCATCTTTATTTTCTTTGGTTGATTTAATTAAAACTATTAAAAAGATTATTAGACTAAAGAATAAAATGAGTCCTTCATTTCGACTTAATAGATTATCATTTTTCAAAAAATAATATAGGACCAAAGAAAACAGCATCATCACAGGCCAGTTTAATTTATAAAAATCTTTACTGACCGATATTGGACCAATTATAGCTGTTATTCCTAACACTAAACCAATATTAGCAATATTAGATCCTATAACGTTATTTATTGCTATAGCTGGTGAACCATCTAATGCTGCCTGCAAACTAACTAATAACTCTGGAGCAGAAGTAGCAAAAGAAACTACTGTAATACCTATTACCATTTTAGAAATATTTAACTTAAATGATAACCCAACGGATGATCTAACCAAAAACTCACCTCCTAAAACCAACAATAACAAACCTATTATAACATAAGCTGTATTCATACTAGATATCTTTTTTTAACGAATTGCGAATATAGGAATTTAAAATGGCAACTAATTTTCAAGTTTTTATTCCAAAAAAACAGCATCATTAGAACTCTTTTTTTTATTACAAATCTTATCACTAATAGCTCTAAAAAAGATGGAATTGAAAAAAACAACATAAAAAAACAGCATTTCTATTTTACTTTTAAAAAAAGCTGTAAAAACCTCCTTTACTTTATTACAATTATATTGTAATAAACAACTTTTGATTATAATAAAAAACATAAATATAGTTAATTAGGTTATATATTAAAACTAAATATTGTTTTTTACATTCATATATAAATTCAAACATATAAAATCTGTTTCAAAAATTTGGAAACACGATTTCTTTCGTCATATATTGAAAAAACAATCAAGATATTGAACTAATTATTAACACTAAACCAAACTTAATTATGATATTAATACTAATTAAACTAACTATTACTCTTTTAGAAAAATTATGGATTCTTATTGCATCTATTTTTTTCTAATAGTAAAAACCGAACTTAATTATGAAAAAATTACACACAAGCAAAACGAAACAAAACTTCAGTGGGAAGTTGCTATAGAAAAAGAAACAAGATTCGTAATAGATTTTTGCTAGATCTATTTTTTATTAATAATAAATACCAAACTTAATTATGAAAAAAAATTATACGAAAGTAAAAACGAAACAAAACTTCAGTGGGAAGCTGCTATAGAAAAAGAAACAAGATTCGTAATAGATTTTTGCTAGATCTATTTTTTATTAATAATAAACACCAAACTTAATTATGAAAAAAATTATACGAAAGTAAAAACGAAACAAAACTTCGGTGGGAAGTTGCTATAGAAAAAGGGAAAAAGGAAAAGTGATGAAAACTTAAATTTCATCACTATTTTCTTTTAAAAAAGAACTGAAATCAATTACATCTCTATTAAAATTTTGCTATGAAAACGACTAAACTATTATTTAAAATTCCTAAAATTCAATTAATTATTGGGCTGTTTTTAGGCATTGCATATTCCATTATTTTTTATCACTTTTTACTTCTTTTTAAAAAGAGTGTTATTGTTTTTGATGCTCTATTAAAAAACTATGAATTATTTCATTTATCAGAAAAAGAAAATACTTTTTACAACTTTTTCTACGCATTTATTTCTGTCTTTTTCTCTTACTCTATTGTTATTAACTATTGGCTAAACAAGCCTAACAAAATTTTTACTCGGCACAATTATAAAAGAAAGCAAATTGAAAATCAACAACGTATTACTAATTGGTTTTTTATGAGTTGGTTAGTTCGCATGGGAACTTTTATAGGAATTGTAACTATGGATTTTAAAGAATTTAGTTTTTACCCAACTCACAACTTCATTATTATTTTAATACTAATTGTTCTTCTTGGGCAAATATGGATGTCTTTAAGATTCTTTTTTTCTAAAAACAGATTTAAATGGTTTTCTGTTACCTTAATTTCTTTCTTATTTCTGTCTTTTTGTGTGTCTAAAATAAATTTCTCAAATATTAATAGGGTCGACACTGCAATTCTTCAAAAAAACGTTTTAAGCAAAAACAATATTCATGTTGTTTATTCTGAGGATTACAAAAAACTAGAACACCTTTCTTTAATATCTGAAATCTTTATTTCAGCAGGAGACTCTATTCCAAAAGTGATTTTAAAAAATGAAGAAATAAATATAACTGATTCAAAAATAAACCAAGCATTAATTAATCATTTTGATTTTAAATATATATCTGATTCTGAATTACCTTATATGAAATATGTTCTTTTTATAGACAAAAATATCCCTGTTAAATATATTCATGATTTAAAAAATAAACTCTATAAATTAGATGTAAAGAATCTTCTCTATTCTGTAAAAAAAAGCACTAATAACAAACTACCTTTTTATTATAAATCTAAATATGCTTTTGGTTTCAATCTTTTTTCAAATTTTCAGAATCAAAAAATTCCGCTTGAAAAAAGAGTTCCAATTAAATTTTTAGATAATCACTCTTTTTTAGTAAATAACAAAGTGCTTCCAATTACAAAACTGAAAGATCAATTAACCTTTTTATACAACAATAAAGGTATTTGTCCTTTAAATTTAATTTACAGTCAAAAAACTTCTTTTGAAGAATATTTTAAAGTTCTTTTAACATCAAAATTAGCTATTAATGAGATTAGAAACACTTATACTAAAAAAACATATGGCAAAAGTTACAAAGAAATAAAAAAGGAACTTAGAATGAGTGGTTGGAAAGACGAAACTCTAATAAAGATAAGAAAAGAAGTGCTCAATAAATACCCTTGGATATATATTGATTCTATCTATTAAAACAAAAAAGCTCATCAAAATTGATGAGCTTTTAAATATGTTTAAAAAAATTGCTTTTATACAACTCCTTGTGCTAACATTGCATCTGCTACTTTTACAAAACCAGCAATATTTGCTCCTTTTACATAATCTACATAACCATCTTTATTGGTTCCGTATCTAACACATGAAGCATGAATTTCATTCATTATTCCTTTTAATTTTTCATCTACTTCTTCACGAGTCCAACTTAAACGCAATGAATTTTGACTCATTTCTAAACCAGAAGTAGCTACTCCACCAGCATTTGAAGCCTTACCTGGCGCAAATAATATTTTACTTTTGTGAAAAGCAGCAATAGCTTCAGGTGTAGATGGCATATTTGCTCCTTCACTCACACAAACACATCCATTATTAATTAAAGTATTTGCTTCTTCTCCGTTTAACTCATTCTGAGTAGCACATGGTAAAGCAATATCACATTTTACTCCCCAAGGTCTTTCTCCTTTAAAAAACTTTGCTGAAGGGTACTTTGCAACATACTCATGAATACGAGCTCTTTTTACATTTTTAAGCTCCATTATAAAAGCTAATTTTTCAGCATCAATTCCATCTTCGTCATAAATATACCCTGAAGAATCTGAAAGCGTAACTACCTTAGCTCCTAATTCCGTAGCTTTTTCACTAGCATATTGCGCTACATTACCCGAACCAGAAATTGCAACTGTTTTTCCTTTAAAAGAATCCCCTTTGGTTTCCAACATGTTCTGAGCAAAATACACCGCTCCGTAACCTGTTGCTTCAGGTCTAATTAAAGATCCTCCCCAAGTAGCTCCTTTTCCTGTTAATACACCTGTAAACTCATTTCTAAGTTTTCTATACATACCAAACATAAATCCGATTTCACGACCACCTACTCCAATATCTCCAGCAGGGACATCCGTATTTGATCCAATATGTCGGAAAAGTTCACTCATGAATGCATGACAAAAACGCATAATTTCATTATCAGACTTTCCTTTAGGGTCAAAATCAGAACCTCCTTTTCCTCCACCCATAGGCAAAGTAGTTAACGAGTTTTTAAACACCTGTTCAAAAGCCAAAAACTTTAAAATACTTGCGTTTACTGTTGGATGAAAACGTAACCCACCTTTATAAGGTCCAATAGCAGAGTTCATTTGAACTCTATAACCTCTATTTACCTGGATTTCTCCTTTATCATCTACCCAAGAAACTCTAAACGAAATTAAACGTTCAGGTTCTACCATTCTTAGTAAAATGTTTTTACCATTGTATATCTCTTTACTTGCAATATAAGGTATTACAGTTTCTGCTACCTCTTGCACAGCTTGTAAAAATTCTGGCTCATGACCATTGCGCTTCTTCACAAGATCCATAAAGCCCTCTATTTTAGCACTTAAATTTTCTGCCATTTTTATGATTCTTTCAAAATTTTATTACTACAAATATAACTAATTTATGATTTCATAAATTTAAAATTCCTTTTTTTTGTTTTTCGCAAAAAAAGAAACGCAAACGATTTCGTTAAACATAGAGTTTAACTCGAAAAACCATAAAAAAAATGTAAATTTGCAACTTATATTTTTGATGGATTATGTTAGATAAAGTAAAGGAATTAATTTCAGAGGTAACAACATTTAATACAACCTCTGCCAGCGATATTGAAACTTTTAGGATTAAATACTTAGGAAGTAAAGGAATTTTAAAAGATTTATTTTCTGAATTTAAGAATGTTCCTAATGAACAAAAGAAGGAATTTGGACAAGCCATCAATTTACTTAAAAAATCTGCTGAAGAAAAAGTAAGTATGCTTAAAGAAGCTATTGAAAATGCAGTAGAGGAAAAAGGTGTTTATGGCGATTTAACAAGACCTTCTGAACCTATAAAACTAGGATCTCGTCATCCTATTTCTATTGTTAAAAACCAAATTATTGAAGTTTTTAATCGTATTGGGTTTACTGTTTCAGAAGGACCAGAAATAGAAGATGATTGGCATAATTTTACTGCTTTAAATTTACCAGAATATCACCCTGCACGTGATATGCAAGACACTTTTTTTATAGATAAGAATCCTGATACCCTACTTAGAACACACACTTCTTCTGTACAAGTTAGATACATGGAACAAAATGAACCTCCAATTCGAACTATTTCTCCTGGTAGAGTTTTTCGAAATGAAGATATTTCTGCTCGTGCTCATTGTATTTTTCATCAAGTAGAAGGTTTGTACATTGATACAGATGTTTCTTTTGCAGATTTAAAACAAACTTTATTATACTTTACAAAAGAAATGTTTGGAAAGTCAAAAATTCGTTTGCGCCCTTCTTATTTCCCTTTTACAGAACCAAGTGCTGAAGTAGATATCTATTGGGGACTAGAAACCGAAACGGATTACAGAATTACCAAAGGGACAGGTTGGCTAGAAATTATGGGATGTGGAATGGTAGATCCTAATGTTTTAAAGAACTGTAATATAGACCCAACAAAATACTCTGGTTATGCTTTTGGTATGGGTATTGAGCGTATTGCCATGCTATTATATCAAATACCAGATATTAGAATGTTTTATGAAAACGATGCTCGTTTTTTAGAACAATTTAAATCTGTTATTTAAATAAAACATTGAAAATTAAAGTTGTGAAATTTCAATTTATTGATTTTACAACTTTTTTTAATTTATAGAAATTATTTTTATGAAAAAAGATATCGTAATACCAGAAGTAACAGGTATAGAAATGGCTATTGTTTTTGAACAAAATGAAAATAACGAAAAAGATTGGCATGTGTATTTAATTAACAGAAAAGAGGTTGCTATAGAAATGGTAATGGTTGTTTCTCAAGGTTTTTCTGAAACAAAGACGACGACTGTGTTTCGAAAAAAAATAGAAAAAATACCTACTCATTCTTTTGCAAAAATAGAATTAATCCATTCTGATGTTTTTGTTTTAGATAACAGATTTCAGGTTTCCTTTTTTGAAGAAAATAAAATTATGGAAAAAACCTTCACTTTTAAAGCGAACACTATTAAAGAAGAAACTTCAAAAATGATTGAGCTTTTAAATAAAAAAGGGATTCTTATTAAATAAAAACACAATAAAAAAACCTTAACAATTAGGGATTGTAAAAGGCTTTTTTATTGCTTAATATTCATTTTTTTAGGGATTAAAAAAATAAAAACTAAAAGGGGATTATAATAATTACTACTTATTTTAAAATCTTAACTACACTTCAAAAGTAATACTGTTTTACATTTTAAAAAACAGGTTTTCGTTTGATCTTCCTTTTCTATAGATTAATGGTATTAAATATTAGATTAACTATTTTTTTGATTTAAAAATCAAAAAACCACTAAATAGCCTGATAGGTTTCAACTGTAATATCGGCAATTACATCACCTGTGTGCTTTGTGGTTAATGGTTCAAACAGTAAAATATGTACTTCTTCTTTTGCTATTGGCTTATGCAATACTCCTTTAGGAACTACATAAAATTCTCCTTCATTAATAATTACTGAAGTATCCTTTTCCAAAGCTATTTCTAATTGTCCTTTTATCACCATAAACAATTCATCTTCATTATCATGTTTATGAAATACAAATTCGCCTTTTATTTTAGCTAATAAAATTTGTTGACCATTTAGTTCTCCTATTTTTTTAGGAGACCAATGATCTGAAAATAAATTTAACTTTTCTTGAATATTAATTACCGCCATTGTTACTTTTTATTTAGATAAACTTACAACATTTTCTGTTTCAATTCTTGAAAGTTCTTTCAACTCTCCTTTTTCATATAATTCGGGTAACTTGGCTAAAGGAGTACCTACTTCTGCTTTAAAATTTATATAATCTTGAAAAATCACTCCTTCTACATTTCTTCTATTGTAAGCGCTTCTAAATCTTACTCCACCTTTATTTACTCTATAGTTATATGCTAAATAATCTATTGTGTTTGTGTTTGTATTTACCCAATAGTGAAATTCATCATCAAAATCTTTTCCTCCTCCTTCTTTCTTAAAAGTGATTTCAACTACATAATAATTCTGGTTTTTTATTTCAATTTCTCCTTTATACTTTTTATTTACTGCCTTATCGTTTAACTTATATGGTAATGTAGCAAAATAGATGACTGAATTTAAAGATTCTGAATATCTTGCTTTGTCTCTATCATTTAATTCTGTTTTTACTCCATCTATCGTTCTAGTTATAGTTCCATTTTCAAGAATATCAACTATTTGTTTATCTTTTTCAGTTCTTTCTATAGAATATTTATAAGATGCCCCATTATTAGTAAATGAGTATTGTCTTTTTCTAAAAATAAATTTATACGACGCTTTGTCGTACAAATCTCCTCCATGTGCTTTGATTGCTCCGTTTATTATTGAATCCGATTTCGTTAACTTCTCTTCTTTCTTTTCTACTACTACAGTTTCTTTTTTAATTTCTTTGGTATTACAAGAAATCATTGTTAATGAAAGTACAGAAAAAACACATTTTAAGATTAGCTTCATTATATCTCTATTTTGGATTTTAAGTATGTCTAATTTTTAGTATAAACTTACAATATTGTGCAAATTAATTTTTTTTACTCATGTATTATAAGTCAACAACATAATTTGTGATAACTTTACCATTAAAAAAAACATGTTTTTAAGTCTTCAAAGTTTAGTTTCTGAGTTTTCTTCTTGGGTATGGGGAATTCCTTTACTAATACTTCTTATTGGAGGGGGGTTATTCCTTTTTATATATTCTGGATTAGTTCCTTTTCGTTACTTAGGACATGGTATTGCTATTCTTAGAGGAAAATACGACAAACACAATTCTCCTGGAGATTTATCACATTACGAAGCGCTTTCTTCTGCTATTGCAGCAACTGTAGGTATGGGAAACATCAGTGGTGTTGCCATTGCTATTGCAACTGGTGGACCAGGAGCTATTTTTTGGATGTGGATTAGTGCTTTTGTAGGTATGGCTACCAAATTTTTCACTTGTACTTTATCGGTTATGTACAGAGGCAAGGATGAAGAAGGAAATACAAAAGGAGGCCCCATGTATGTTATAACAGAAGGCTTAGGCAAAAAATGGAAACCTCTAGCCATATTTTTTTCAATTGCGGGTTTAATAGGTACATTACCTGCATTTCAAGCAAATCAACTTACACAGACTTTAGTAGATGTTTTTCAAGTAAAAGAAAGTAATCTTTTTGTAGCTAAATTATTATTAGGAATTACGATAGCAATTATTACTTCTTTAGTGATTTTTGGAGGTATTAAACGTATTGGAAAAGTAGCAGGTAAATTGGTACCTGTAATGGTAGTTATCTATTTAGTAACTGTATTAGCTATTTTAATTTTAAAAATTGAAAATATTCCTTCTATCTTTTCATTAATTTTTACAGATGCATTTTCAGGCAAGTCTGTTTTAGGAGGTGCTTTAGGAAGTTTAATTATTATAGGTGTTAAAAGAGCTGCCTTTTCTAACGAAGCAGGTATTGGTACTGCTCCTATAATGCACGGAGCTGCAAAAACAAAAGAACCTATTAGAGAAGGTTTAGTAGCAATGCTAGGACCAGCTATTGACACACTATTAGTATGCACATTAACTGCTTTAGCTATTTTAGCTTCAGGTATTTGGAAAAACTTTGATGGTAATGGAATTTCATTAACCTTAACTGCTTTTGATTCTGTTTTACCTTATGGTTTAGGGAAAATTGTTTTAACCATCTGTGTTTTAATTTTTGCTTTTTCTACGTTATTCACCTATTCATTTTATGGATACTCTTGTTTAAGTTTTTTAACCAATAATAAAATTGGGAAAAATTACAACTACATTTATATTACAACGATAGTAATAGCCTCAGTTATAAAATTAGAATTTGTTATTAATTTAATAGATAGTGGGTACGCATTAATGGCAATACCCACTGTAATTTCAACTTTAATTTTAGCACCTAAAGTAAAAAAGGCTGCTAATGAGTATTTTACGAAACTGAAAAAATCAATTCAATAAAAATTCATGTTTTAAGTAAATATTTTTTTATAATTATGGTGTATGAATATTGGTTTTGTATGTTCCTGTTATCAATATTGTAGATTTAATACCATTAATATTAACGCTATTCAAATTTACCGAATCATCTATCTTTTTAAACACTATCTTATTTATTACTATTGTTGGTCTTATGAAAGGTATGTCGTTCTTGGCTATTGATGTTCCTGTAAATTGCCCTAAATTAAATGAGACTCCAAACACACTATCAAAAGGCATATTTAATATTTCTAAATCTCCGTTAGGGCTTTTTTTTGTCGAATTATTTGAAATTAGTATATGTACTGTTACTTTATTACCTAATCTAGTGTATTGACCAAAAACACTATTGGAAGTATAACAAGAAGCATCTCCGTTAGATGCCAAAACAGGTGTGAAATTTCCTTCCTCATAAAAATCTGCTTTCATTAAACCAGCATTTGTTTTATCAGCTACTGGTATAATTACATCTGTACCATTGCTAGAAACTATAGTACCTTTATCTGTATCTAGTTTGTATGACAAATCTGTAGGGTTACTTCCACCGCCTAATGAATTAATTATAGGTTCTCTAGGGTTTGTATTATCAATAGTTATATTAGTACCCGCTTGTATCTTTGGTATATCCCCTTTTAAAGCTATTTCATTTTTTGTGAAATCAGTTCCATAATCATTTTCAGGAAAATAAATAGTAATAGAGTTTTCATCTTTTTTTGTTAATAGTTTCCCATTAAGATTAAAACCAGTAGCTCCAATCATACCATTAAAATTATTAGAAGTGCCTTTGCCAGACCAAAAGAAACCTACATTAGTATATCTAGCATCTATTCCATTAGTATCAGAGACATTTAGAAAAATATTTCTATCTAATATAACACTTCCTCTATCTGCTACAGTTTGTAAATTATTACCATCTGTTAATATATAATCATTATCTATATTCTGACCTATTGTTATAGTGTTACTATTAGATAGTATAGATGGCACGTTATTTTGGGTAATAAAATTTGTGTCATTACTAAAATCAGATAAATTGGTAGGTTTATTTTCAATATAGCTTAGTTTACTATTATCTGTTTCACTCCAATCTGCTTGAACTTGAGGGCTAATTAAATCGCTAAAATTAATTGTAAATGTTGTATCATCATCTCTTGTAAAAGTGGCTATTCCATTGGCATCAACACTACCTGAAACTAATCTAGCTAAATTAGTGTCATCCAAATAAATTGACAAATCTATTTCTTTAACTACTACCCCATCTTTTAATAATGCTAGCTTATTTCCTGTAATTTCTGAAAATGTATATTCAGGAATTTTACCTTCAATAGTATCAAGGAAATTATTAAAATCTACTTCAAAAGTTGAATCATCATCTCTAGTAAAAGTAGCCATTCCATTAGCACCAACACTACCAGAAATTAATCGAGACAAATTAGTGTCATCTATATAATTTGTTAAATCTATTTCTTTAATTGCTACTCCATCTTTTAATAAAGAAAACGTATTATTTGTAATTTCAGAAAAAGTGTATTCTGGTATTCTTCGTTCAGAAGTTACTATTACTTCACCATTGGCATCGATAACAAACCTTCTATTAGGATCGCCTTTTGGTTGTTTGCTATCCACATAACTATCAATTAAATCTCCATATTGTTTTTCTGTTGGTTTATCTCCTGTTTCAAAATAAGTCTTTAGTTTTTGTTTATTTTGCTTCATCTTTAATTTTATTTTTTCTAATATTAAGAAAAAAGCTGTTTTAAAAGATGTGTAATTAAAGTTGTTTTCTGTAGTTTCAGTAAAAAAACAATTTTACCACTTCTAACAACCTATAAAAAAAGATATTTTTTCTGAAACAGAAATACCATTATTTAGGATAAACATCAAAACATTTTTATTTCAAGCAAATTCATTTAGAAAATTAATCATTAATTAATGCTCTTAAATGAAAAGAAAGAACAGTTTAATTTTTTGTTAGATTTTCCTTTCTTTGGAAATAAAATTATTTTTTATAATCGACCGTTTATACTTGAAATTTTTTACCCTTTTCACTCCTAAAAAATAAAAACCCCTAAAAATCAGTGATTTAAAGGGTTTTTTGTGAGCCCAACGGAAGAAGTATCGAACTTTCTTCTTGAAGATTTTGATATTATATTGAATTTTATGAGTAGTGAAATCAAGTAATAAAAACCAAACCAGTAATTACATACTTTTAAATTAATATGAAGTACAAACAAAACTTAAATGTATTTGAGCTTGCCTTGGCTAATCCGTCATAATTCCGCTAATAAATATTTCCACAAATTCCAATATTTTATTCGTAATTCGTTCCGCTTTGGTTTTTCTTTCTTTCAGACTTGGACGAGTATTCATTGTTCCAATAATATCATCACGTAAAGGAATTTTCTCCGTAAACATATAATCACCAATCACTTTTTCCAGTTTATCAGAGTCTAACCCTTCTTCTTTGCTTAATGACTTTATAGCTTGTAATTTTTCAGCTGTCATAAACTGAACAAACTCGTCTGGAATATCTTCTGAATCTTCAATTATTGGTAAATGCTCATTAATAAACTTTTCTATTAACTCACGTTTACTTCTTAATTGTGTGTCTCCAGCTACAATATCCATAATGTTTTTTAGCTGTTTTTCTTTCTCGTCTACAGATACAGAATTTTTAAGATTTGCTAGTAATTTTAAAATATAGGTGACATTTATTTCGTCTCTATGAATTAACTCTAATTCAAAATCAATATCGTTTAGAATGGAAACTTTTTCTTTTGCATTTTCTCTTTTTACCTTATCTCTTAAATCTAAATATTGGGTTTTGTAATCTTCAAAAGTTTGTTCGTTTATACTTATATCATCAAAAGTAAATTCGGTAAAAGTCTTTAAAACATTTAACGTTCGCATTAACTCTCTAAATGCTTTAGCAAAGGCTAGTTCATCTTCTTCGTCCTTTAATTCGTGTACGCTATCTACAGTTGGTGTAATTTGAAGTAATTGTATAAAAGCATCATTCATCTTTTTTACGTAATCTTCATAAGGCTTGATTATTATTTCATCTTTAGATTCAATGTTTGAGAACAAAGTAATGGCATCATCTGTATGTTGTTTTAAATTTCTAAAACAAACCACATTTCCTTGCGATTTTACTTCATTTAAAATTCTATTGGTTCTTGAATAGGCTTGAATTAAACCGTGATATTTTAAGTTTTTATCTACATAAATGGTGTTTAATGTTTTACTGTCAAAACCTGTCAAAAACATATTTACAACCAATAAAATATCAACTTGTTTATGCTTTACTCTTTTGGCAATATCGTTGTAATAATTATAATAACTTTGAGTGTCTTTAGTAGAATAGTTTGTACCAAATGTTTTGTTGTAATCGGCAATAAAACTATCCAAATGTTCTCTTGTATGCTTAGAATTATACTTTGGCTTTGGTTCTGCAACTACGTTTAAATCTACTTCATCAAATTCAGAAGTTGTGAAACCTAAAGCATCTTTATCTTCTTCATTTGCTTGATAAGAAAAGATAGTAGCTACTTTTAAATTATGTTCTTTCGACTTGAATAACTGGTAATATTTAATAAGTGTTTCCACATTGCTTACACACATAATTGCAGTAAACTCTTTACTGTGTGTTTTCCTGTTATGGTTGGCGATTATATATTCAGTAATAGCATCTAAACGCTCTGGTGCTTCCATTACTTCCTTTTCGTCTATGGCTTCAACATCAATATCTAAAATGTGCTCTTTTTTCTTGAACGTATTAATGTATTCAATAGAGAATTTTAGAACATTTTCATCTCGTATAGCATCTGTAATTACATACTTGTGTAACGCTTTTTCACCACCAAACAACATTGCAGTTGTTCGTTTACCAAATTCGTTTGTTCCTGCATTATCTTCAAAAATTGGTGTTCCTGTAAAACCAAACATTTGGCTTTTTTCAAAAAAGCTTTTAATGTCTTCGTGAGTTTTTCCAAATTGACTTCTGTGGCATTCGTCAAATATAAAAACTACTCGTTTGTCTTTTAAAACCGACATTTGGTTTAAATACTTTGCTTTACTTATTGCAGTATTTAGTTTTTGAATGGTGGTTACAATTAATTTATGATCTCCAGCCAATTGTTGCACCAAGGCTTTGGTGTTATTTGTGCCATCAATACTACCTTTACTAAAACTATTAAACTCTTTGGTAGTCTGATAATCCAAATCTTTTCTATCTACTACAAAAATTACCTTATGCACTTTAGGCATATGTGTCAAAATTTGACTTGCTTTAAAACTGGTTAAGGTTTTACCTGAACCTGTAGTGTGCCAAATAAATCCGTTTTTTCTAGTTTCTTTTACTCTGTCAATTATTGCTTCTACTGCAAAATATTGATAAGGACGAAGTACCATTAAGATTTTCGCGGATTCGTTTAGTACCACATATCTAGTAATCATTTTAGAGATATGACAAGGCTCTAAAAATATGTCTGTGAATTTTGAAAGTTGAGTAACGAGTTTGTTAGACGTATTGCTCCAATAAAAAGTTTGTTTAAAACTACGTGCTTTTATTGGGCTGTTAGCATAATATTTTGTGTTTACACCATTGCTAATTACAAATATTTGTACAAATTGAAACAAACCAGCTCCTGCTCCAAAACTATGACGCTCATATCGGTTTATTTGATTAAAAGCTTCTTTAAGTTCTAGCCCTCTGCGTTTTAATTCTATTTGTACTAAAGGCAAACCGTTTATTAGAATGGTAACATCATAACGGTTTTTGTATTTGCCTTCCATAGTTACTTGTTGCGTAACTTGAAACTCATTTTTACACCAATGTACTTGGTTGATGAGTTCTATGGTTTTGTTCTCTCCTTTATCGTTGGTAAACGAAACTCTATCACGTAGTATTTTGGCTCTTTGAAATATGGAACCTTTATTTATGTAATTTAAAACTTGCTTAAAATCATTATCAGATAGCGTAATTTTATTGTGTTTTTCTAACTGTGATTTTAGATTGATTAATAAATCTGCTTCATCTTTTATAACCACTTTTTCATAACCCAATTTTACTAACTGGCTCACCAAATTGTTTTCTAATAATTGTTCTGGTTGTGAGGTCATTATTTAGTTTCGTTATTTAAATATTTTGCAAATTCAATTATTTTTTGAGTCAGTTCTTTTTTGATTTTCCTAAATTCTAAAAGACTTGGTCTGTCAATCATTGTTTCTTTTACGCTATCTGGGAAAGGTTCTTTTTCTTCGTCTAAATAAAAGTTTATTACTTGCTTTAATTCAGCTTCTTTTAAATTTTCTTTTTCTGAAAATACTGTTAATTCTGCATTTCTTTCATCTGTCCAGAAAACATCGGCAAAAAACTCTTTTACTAAATTTTCAATTGTTGGATTGCTAACTTCTACAATTACTTTAGGTTCTTCTTTTTCCGTTTCATCACTATCTTCATCAGGTTGTAATGTTTTTAGAAACTCATCATAAAATCTTGTCTCATATTCGTCATAGTCATTTTCATAAAGTAACTGACTATAACTTGTTGTTGAAATTGGAAAATCAGGTTGAGATTCATCTAAATAAGTATTGTACTTGATTATAGTTTCTTCATCTTCATTTGGATTCTCTTCATCTTTGGGAAAATAATCTAGTTTATCTTTATCAGTTGTATCTATCTGAAAAAAATGCTTTAGTGTATAAGAAACGATTAAATCAGTCATATTAGTTACCATTTCTGCAAACTCTGGTGAACTCTCCACTAATTTAGGAACTGATTTTCCGTGAGAAATATCACCTCTTTTGGTTCTTATTTCAGAAATAATATTAATTATTTGACCTGAAGAAGCAACAAAACTTGCTTCAAACTCTTCAGATTTCTCGGCAATTTTCTCTAATGATTTTTTGAAAAACCATTGTACAGACCTTGGATTTTTTCCAGAGCTTTCCTTTTTTTCATCAAATGTGATATCAAGTCTGTTTAGTACAGATTTTGAGACACCTTCAATTAATGACTTGCAAGATTCTATAGCAATGTCAGGGTTTTTAGACTTATTATTTTCAATTTTTTCAATATGTAAATGATAATATTCAAAGTCAGAATATGTGTGCTTATGCTGATGTAATAGTAACTTTACTCTTTCCATATTACACAAACATTTTTTGAAGTAATCCTTTTTTGAAATCTATACTAGCTTCAATTTTTTGTTGTACGCCCTCAATTTTAGTATCTAAAGCATTTAAATAATTAGCGATTTTGGTTTGTTCAGATAAGGAAGGAAAAGGTATTTTAATTTTTGAATACTCTGAAATCCAAAACCTTTTATGTTCATCTCCTTTTGGGTAGTAAATCATCTCCATTGCAGCATATACAAATACAATACTTGCCTTTTTAACATCATTTTTCAATATCTTCATTGCTGAAGATTTAACTTTAAATGGAAAGGTTACAAATTGATTTGCCATTGTAAAATCATCAAAGATTATTACTGGAACATCTGTGAATATATTTTCTGTTTCATCAGTATACCCTAATAAAAAACTCTTCCCTGCGGTTAATACAGGTGTTTCAAATGAATTGTCATATTCTATCGATTCTACAATGTACTTTGTTGGTTGTTCGTAATCTAAAACTTCTCCCAATTTCTTCTCTTCCCAATCAGGGAAATCATTTCCATTATCATCTTTAAAGCGAATTTCTTGATTAAAAATTTTTTGCATTACACCTTTTTTGAAATCTAATAGGGTGTCTTTTTTTTCTTTTAATGAAGAAATTCTTGTTTCAATTGAAGTTAAGAAATCTGCTATTTTTTTTTGTTCAGTTGGTTCTGGTATTGCCAGAGTTATTTTTTCTACTCTTCCTTTAGATAAACCTAAAACTTTTGTTCCTTGAGCAATACGCATTAATTCTAATCGAACGTTATAGTTAGTTAATAAATGTCCGAAAAAACCACTAACCAAAGTTTTATCAGTTTTACGAGCTAAGAATGTATGCAGTCCTGCTAGAATTTTTTCGTTGTTAGTGTTTGTAATTTCAATCGTTTTTCCAATATCTGCATAATCTTCGGAAGCATCAGCCATCACTAAATCACCTTCTAAAACATAATTTTCTTTATCAATTCTACTAATGTCTAAATCTTCATTAATAAAAGGTAATTCTTCCTTTTTAATATCAAAATGAGTGTTGAATTTTGTGTGAATGTCTCCGTAGTGAATATTTTTTACACAACCTGATTCATAATTCAATTTGTCTCTTGAAAGTGAATTTGTGTTTTTAAATTCAAAGTGATTTTTAAATTTTGTTTCTTTCCAATTCTCTGTAAATTCAGGAAAACGAATAACAGGTTTTAAATTCGTGTTTTCCATTTAAAAAGGTTTTGGGATGTTTAATTCTTCACAAAACTGAGCAATTGAAGTATCCGCCAATTCTAATTTTTTATCTATTGCAATTAGTTTTTCGCTAACTTTTTGTAAATCTATTTCTACTTCATCTTCAAATGTATCTACATACCTTGGCATATTAAGGTTGTACTCATTTTCTTTGATTTCGTTAAGCGTAACAATAGAGCAGTATTTTTCAATGGGTTCTCTATTTATATAAGCATTTACAATATTATTTATGTCATTAATTTGATTCTCGTCCTTTGGGTCTCTGAGTTCGTTTTTATTCCCATTTTTAACAAAGTGCTTGTCACCACTGGCATCTATCATTACAATATTGTCATCTACTTTTCTACATTTTTTAAGCACCAAAATACAAGTTGGTATTCCAGTTCCATAAAAAATATTGGCAGGTAAACCTACAACTGCATCTAAAGCATTTTTTTCTTCAATTAAATATTTACGAATTAGATTTTCGGCTGCACCTCTGTACAAAACTCCGTGTGGTAAAACAACAGCCATTGTTCCGTTATCTGCTAATTGGTAGTACATATGTTGTACAAAGGCATAATCCGCTTTTGTGTTTGGGGCAAGTTTTCCATATTGAGCAAAACGCTCGTCTGTACTGTTCAATGGATTTTTATTTCCTTTCCAATGAGCAGAAAATGGTGGGTTTGCTACCACAGCTTCAAAACGCTTGTCTAAATGTTGAGGGTTTTCTAAGGTGTCTTCATTTTTAATATCAAACTTTCGGTAATGAATATCGTGCAATATCATATTCATACGAGCTAAGTTGTAAGTAGTACGGTTGAGTTCTTGACCATAATATTCACTTACCTCTGCTTCTTTTTTTATACGTAGCAAAAGAGAACCCGAACCACAAGTAGGGTCGTAAACCGATTTCAGTTTTGTTTTTCCGTGTGTTACTATTTTGGCAAGTATTTTAGAAACTTGTTTTGGTGTGTAAAATTCACCTTTAGATTTTCCAGCAAGAGCAGCGAATTTTCCAATTAAATATTCATAAGCATCACCTAAAACGTCTGAATCTAAATCTTCCAATTTAAAATCAATTTTATGCAGTTCATTTATAATTTTTACAATTACTTCATTTCTTGCATTTACTGTTCTCCCAAGTTTTGTAGATGTCAAATCTAAATCTTCAAACAAGGCTGCAAAGTCTTCTTCTGAATCGTTACCCATTGTGCTTTGCTCAATATGGTTTAATACAGCTTGTAGTTCGTCTAGTATAAAATTACTTTCTCCTTCAATGTTATTGTTTCCTTTTTCTGCAATAGCAGAAAACAATTCTTTGGGTTCTAGATAATAACCTAATTTTATTAAACATTCTTCACGTAACGCTTCTAAAGTTTCATTGTCAGTTACTTTAGTAAAGTCTGTTTCATCTTCGCCTTGTAGTAATTCGGTAACGTAGATATTTTGCTTTTCAGAAAGATATTTAAAGAAGATAAAGCCCAAAATATAATCTCTGTAATCATCAGGATTCATTTTACCTCTTAGCAAGTTGGCAATTGCCCAAAGGCTACTTTCTAATATTCGTTTTTGGTCGTCTGACATTTATTTCAATTCGTTTATTATATTTTTTAATAGCACATCAAAATCAAGTGATGCGCCGTGTATCATACTATTCTGCATTTCTTTATAATCAGCTCTATAATTTTCGAGCATTTTATCTGGTGGAATGATATTTAGAATTTTTAAATTCAAGGTTTTATAATCCGTTGTTTTCATTGGTGTTAATATGCTTCTATGAGCAATTATGCTTTTAAATAATTCTTCGTTTTTTAAAGCAGTTTGTCCGTATTCAGAATATAATATTTGTCCTATATCATAAAAATGTCTTGACATACGTAGATGTCTAATTTTTTCTATAGGTTTTTGAAATTCTTCATGGAGTAAAATCAGTTTCTCTAAAAATGTTTTTTGAGGATTAGTTGCGTTTACTATAAATCTTTGTTCTGCAAAATCCGTTTCAGGATAATGTTCGTCAATCATTGATTTTATAGCAACTTTTTGATTTGGTTCTATTAATGATCTTGCACTAACTTCTATTAATACTCTTTTAGGCAAATAGGATAAGTTTTCAAATAACGATTGATAATTGACTTTTATGGTCTCTGGGTCTTGATCAGATACTTGTGTATTTTCAACAACCATTTCATATAAATTAGTGTCAATACCGTATGCTGTAAGCTGTTTTTCAAGTAATTCATATAAATCTGTAGAAACAAACGTATGGCAGGCTCTTCTTAATTTTCTGATTTGTCCTTTTGACAAATCACCTTCAAAATTTAAATGCTTTCGGTCAATACCTAAATCAATATCTTCCGAAAATCGTTGAATCAAATCAAACGCTTTGCTTAATGAAGTTCCTCCTTTAAATATTAAATGATTTGCTAAATCGGAAGTGAATATCATTCGTAAGATTAGTGTAACCCAAGCGTCTTTTTCAATAGCTTGTGGCGGTAAGTTTGTTTGCACTCCAATTTGAGTAAATAACTCAATCTGTTCTTCTTTTGCTAATGTTAACCAGTTGTTCATTTACTCAATATTATTTTTTGTATCCAAACAGGTGCATTTTTCAAATTTTGATAGATGAGTTCCCTTTCATTACTTTCATCAATTATCGTTTGTATTTTATCAATTTGCTTTGGTGTTACATTTTTTTCTCCAATTGCTTTTAATGCCTGAATTATAAGGTTTGTTAATCGATGTTCAATACTTAGATTTTTTGGATTTGTCTTTTTAAACTGTATGGTTTGATTTCCAACTTTTATTTCCCTTGTTGATCCATCAGTTAAGAATACCACCTTTAAAGGAATCTGTGTTGATAAACCCAATAGATTCAAAGCTGTTGACCCAGTTGCTATTATTCTTGCTTTATCTCGTTTTGCAATAGCTTTTGCAATTTGTTCAGCATGAGGGTAGATGACACCTAGTCGTTCATGCTTTTTAGGTAAAAAATAAATCCCTTTTGCAATGCGTTTTATACTGTCCTCTTTTGTTAGTCGTTGCAAAGATTTACGTACAGCTTCATAATTTCCTAATTCTGTAAAGTCAGAAATAAAGAAGATTTCTCCTTTATTCATCTCTTTTTCTATGATTGATAAGTCTAGCATTGTCCCAAAAATAGTAAATAAATGGGACATAATGTTGTTTTTTGAACATATCTTGTCCCGAAAATGGATTATATTTGGGACAATTTTTTGCAAATTAGGAAATTTTAGCTAGTTTGTATTATAATGGAAAGGGCTGTAATATGTAGATCATTTTACTTTTTTAGATTACTTCTTCTAAAGAAAACATAAGATAAACGAGCGTATTTTAAAGTATCATAATTTTTTAACCTTCAATTTCTCTACTTCCCCAACAGTTAAACCAGTAGAAAAAGCAATGGTTTCATTATCAATACCTTTTCTTTTAAGTTGTTTAGCTATTTCTATTTTTTCTTTACGTTTAGCAATTTCAGAAGCTTCTTTTTTAATACGTCTTTCTAACTCGTATTTAGGCACGTATTTAGTGCTTTGCTCCAGTTCTTCTAGTAAACCAATATTTTTAAAACTAAGGTAGCTATTTAGGGTAATGATTAAGTGGTCGGTTACAGGAGTATTTACAATAAGTCCAACTTGTATTAACTTGTCCGTTATATCTTTGTCTGCATTAGAAGGGGTAAGTTCCCCACTAGGATGATTATGGCATAGTATAATTTTAACCGCTCGCTTTTGTAACGCTAAACTATATACTTCCATAGGTTCAGCAAGAGTTTTATTTACCGTACCTAGGCTTATTAATTCAATAAAAAGAATACGATTATTATTTTCTAAACCAATCACCCAAAAGTGTTCACGGTTTTGATCAATTTTACTTTCACGAAGTAAAATCTTTTGCATGATTCCGTAAATATCGTCTGAGTTTAAGATTTTTATTCTCTCTTCTTGAGTTAATTCAATATCCATAAAAACAAAAATAAGATATTCTAATCTTTGTCTAATGAACTAAAGGGTTATTTTTTGTAAACTAATATTAGTTTCATTTCTAACAGAATACTATTTTCAAATAGAATATCTAATATCACCTCCGCTTTACACCTCTTTTCTTTTCACGCTTTTTCTTTACTATATCATTATCCATTTCTTCAGGAATATCTATCGGTAACAAGTTTCCAAATGTCTCCATAATATTTCCATTAGAAAAGCTTTGCTCTTTTATTTTTAATTCGTTTTCTATATATTCTGTAAAATGTTCCGCGTAGTTTTGTTTAACAGAAGTTGAGATTGATGGTTCTGCTTCGTTCCACAAATGATTAAATACATTTGCAGACAAATCTTTGCCTAAACGAGAACCATTCAATACCGTTTTAGAAGAGTGGTCTATAAAACTGATTCCATAAATTCTACCTTGTTCATTTTCTCGCACAAATGTGGATATTTTATTATCCTGTAAATACTTTTTAAAATGATCTTGATTTGGATATTTTTGTATTGCATCACGTACCAATTCTCGTACTCTTTTTTGAGGTTTATAAGTATTAATAAAATCTTTTGATTTTTTAAACTTTCGATGTAAATCTGTTAAACCAATAGGCTGTGAAAAACAAGAAGATTTAAAAGGATTACTTACTTTTTTACCCAAGCTATCCGTAGCAAAATAAACTAACCCTCGTTTTTCTTTTCCATGAATAATTCCTCTAACTTCTTGTGCGGTTATATTAAAAAAAGACAATAACGCGTTGTATTCACCAAGTGTCTGATAGTGATAATTTTCATTAACAAATGAAAGTGCTGAGATTATTTGTTGTTTTAAATTAGTTTGCTTTACATCTACTTTTTGTATTGGAATGTCTTTCTTTTCCGTCTTAACAATTGCTGAGGTAAGTTTAAATTGTTTTTCCAATTTTCGGCAAACCTTCATAGAGCGTACTTTTTCAAAACTATCAGAAATACGTTTGCCATATTCATCTACACAAACCGAAACAATATGAATATGAGTACGTTCATTATCAGTATGTTTAAACACCACATAAGGCTGATCGCCATATCCCATTTCTTGCATATAATTTTCAGCCAATGCATTAAAAGTTTCATCTGAAACTGCATCTTTCGGATTCGGGTTTAATGAAATATGGAGTATCGGTTTTTCGGTACGATTATTAGCAATCAAATAAGGTTCAAAAGAACGCTCTAGTAACGGAATGGTAAATTCTCCTGTTAAAGAATGTATCATTCTATGACAATGAATAATATTTCCTTGGTCTTTTTCAACCTTCTCATAATTGTATTATAACACTCCTTTTAAGTGACTTCCTCTCCCTATTTTTGCTATCATTATTCTCTTTTTTTTGAATTAAATGAATGCTTTTTCATCATTTTAATTCGTTAGTAATACAACTTCCAATTCGTCTTTTTTAAAAAATCCTCGCCTTCGGAGGGATTTTAAACTCCGTAGGACAAGTTTGTAATGAGAGGTACAAAAGCTATTTTGAGGCACTCATTACACAACTTGCTCTGTTCCGCTGAACAGTTTTTAGGTGGATTTTAATGTAGTGATGTAATATCACTACTCCTAGAACTGATTATTACAAATTAAAAATGTATACATGATTATAACACTATAATAGTCTTAGACAAAACAAGACACTCAAAGCCGTGAGATACTGTAAAAGAAAACCGTTAAGCGAAATGGGGTAAAAGTGTTGTTTTTCTTAGTGTAACACCGTATCGCTGTATAGCCGTATAGCCAGCTATACAGCGATACGTTTAGCTTTTTAGTCAGCTAGCTTTACAATTGTACATCTAGCTAGTCATCCATCCAAACATCTGTATGACTGGCTAGACAGATATACCTATAGCTGATTATACTACTAGCTAATTGTTCAGCTAGTCAATCGTAAAAGCAGAAATAATTACGGCTAGCCATACAATAATACAACTAGCCAATTGATCAAAAATAATAGCATTCATAAGTAAAAAAGAAGTCATCTATTTTTAAATAATTTTAAGGGGTATTGGTTTGATTTTCCATTCATAGCAAAATAAATGAAGTGGAATTTGTCAAGACTTTTAGGGAATAATTAGGTGTGTTTGCAACGTAGCAAAATACTCGTATTTTCAAGGAAGTAGATACCTTATTATTCTCTAAAACTTGTATAGTCTTTACAAGTTACATAAGGATATGTAGCAGTTCTTTTGAAAGTTTTTGTGTTTGAGCGTACCGATAGTTAAGTGAAAAAAGCAACAACTTTCAAATTAGAACTACTTATATCCTGCTAGTTTTTCGTTGTCCCGAAAAATGATAAAAGCTTCATTTATTACAAATCCCTTAAAATTTAAAAATCTAGTTGTAAAAATCGAGTTCTATTTTAAATAATGATAATAAAATCAGACAAGTAACGACAAATAAAGACGAATTAAAACCTCCATAAATTACATAGTGTCAAAGGCTATAAGTTTATAAAAAGAAGTAAAAAACGTGCTTCTATTTATGAACCTATGCAACACATTAATAAGGAAGATATAGAACAAGCTACAGAGAGGGTCAAGAAACGATTACCTATAGAAAAAATACGTCAAATTCCTAAGTATAAAAACATATCTCCCAAAGCATATAATCAGCTTATTAAAAACGCTGAAACCTTTTCTTTACTCATATTAGAAGCCATTAATGTACAAGATCAAAATATTATTTAACATTGATTTTTACACAAAACTTACTGATACCTATATCTTTGTTATTGATATTCAACACTTAAAACCATGAATAACTTAGCTCTTTTCAAACAATTCGCTCCAAAAGCTCCCAAAAAAATTCAAGAAGGTAATAATGCTGTTATTTATACTCGGGTTTCCTCTAGTGACCAAGAAGATAATACCAGTTTAGCTTCTCAAAAAAAACATTGTGATTTATACGCACAAAGACGAAACTTAAATGTTGTTGATTATTTCGGAGGTACATATGAATCTGCAAAAACAGATGACCGAAAAGAGTTTAATAGAATGCTCACATTTGTAAAACGTTCTAAAAATATAAGTTACATTATTGTCTATTCTTATGAACGTTTTTCTCGTTCGGGGATTAATGGAGCATCCATCGCAGAAGAACTACTTAAAAAATACGGTGTTATTACATTAGCCATCACACAAGAACTTGACCCAACTACACCTTCAGGTTCTTTTCAGCAAAAAATATTTTTTCTTTTCGGACAAATGGATAATGAACTAAGAAGGGATAAGACCGTTACGGGAATGAAAGAGTTACTCTTAAAAGGATATTGGGTTTGGGCTGTTCCTAGAGGGTATGAGGACTTAAATAAAGGAAAAGCTACTCAGCGTAAGTTAGTAGTTAATGAAGAAGGGAAACTGTTAAAAAAGGCTTTTGAATGGAAAGCGTATAATCAATTACCAAACGTAGAAATTGTAAGGCGTTTAAAAAAGATGGGGATTAACCTATCTGAAAAACGTTTACACGATTTATTTTCAAATCCTTTTTATTGTGGGTTAATCACAAGTAAGATGATTCCAGACCAAGTAATTGAAGGAAATCATGAAGCTATGATTTCTAAAGAACTTTTTTTACAAGTACATAATATTAGAAAAGAAAAACGCATACATGGATTTGTTCATAATAAAGACAATGATAATCTACCTTTAAAAATTTTTACAAAGTGTGAAAAATGTGAAAAAGGAATGACAGGCTACTTAGTAAAAAAGAAGAATCTCTATTACTACAAATGCCGTACAAAAGGATGCAAAGTAAATCGTAGTGCCAAAGCAATGCACCAATTGTTTAATAAAGCATTGGCTTCTTTTAAAATTGAAAAAGAAGAAATGGAAATTATTAAAGTGCAACTAGAAGAACAAATGGGGGTATTCTTTAAATCGAAAACAGAGAATGAAAAGATTTTAAAGTCAAATCTAAAAACTTTAAAGAAGAAATTAGAAAATATAGAAGAGCGATTCGTTGTTGGTGAAATAGATAGATCGCTTTACGATAAATACAGCTCTAAATACAAAAATGAATATTTCGAAATTGAGCAAGAAGTTGAAAAAACAAGTGGATACAGTTCGAACCTCAAAAAAGTAATCAATTTTGTTGCTAAAACATCCACCAATGTACTGCCATTATGGGAATCTTCAACTTTAGAGAATAAAAAGGTTTTTCAACAAATGCTATTTCCAGACGGAATCTTCTATAATCACGAATTAGACCAAGTTCGAACCACTAGAGTAAATTCGTTTTTCTCGCTAATCCCAGAAATGACGGGTAATATAGGAAATAAAAAAAGCGGAAATTTTATCAATTTTGATAAAAAATCCGCTTTAGTGACCTCGGCAGGATTCAAACCTGCAACCTCTTGAGCCGTAATCAAGTGCACTATTCAGTTATGCTACGAGGCCTTTTTTGCGGATGCAAATATAGAATTTAATTTTGATTTATAAAATTAATTATAAAAATAAATTTATTTCACACTTGTTTTTGTGTTAAAATAAGATTCGCTTCTTTTCCTTTCTACCTTTATGTTATTTCAATATTGCTAATACTTTATCTGGAAAATCAGTAAAACAACCATCAACATTTGCATCTAATAACAATGTATTCACATTTTCTTCAAAAGAAGAAAAATCACCTAATTGATCAGCTCTTAAAGTATAAGTATGTACTTTTAACCCTAATTCATGAGCATCTTTAACTAACGATGTAAATTTCCATGTACCGTCTATTTTTTTATCCATTATTTGCTTATACCAAGGACCTATTCCATCAGCATAAGTAGCGAAATGTGTTAACTGCTTTGTTTCTTCAGGAAACTCCATAAGTTGAACTAAAAATAATTCTGACTGTAATTCTTTTCGAACTCTTTCTAATTCTTTAGCATCAAAACATTGAAAAATACAATTATCACTTTTTGTTTTATATCCGTATTCGCTTAAGATATCCAAAGTAATTTTGGCAATATCTTTTCCGTTTTTATGATGAAATGACGGATTTTTAATTTCAGGATAAATACCAATAGTATTACCCGTACTTTTATTTAACCCTTGAATTAATTCTATTTCTTGTTGTAAAGAATGAAGTCTAAAACTTCCTTTTCCTTTCGGAAAACGGTTAGGATAATATTGTTCTCCATTTTTTGTGTTGAATCGTTCAGTAACCTGTAATTGTTGAAGCTCTTCAAACGTAAAATCGATTACATAATAACGTCCATCTTCTCGTTTTCTATCAGAAAATTTAGAAGAAACATCTGTTACATCATCTAAATAAATATCGTGAACTACCATAGGTACATCGTCTTTACTTAACACCAAATCTTGTTCTATATAATTAGGTTTCATAGCATAAGCCATTGCTTTGGCTTCCATAGTATGTTCTGGTAAATAGCCAGAAGCGCCTCGATGCGCAACCACTACTTTTTTAGTTTGTTGCATAAGATCTTGCTTTACATTGTCGTTGTTTTTGCAGTTAACAAGTACTAAGATTAAAACCACAAGTAAGTTTTTCATTGATTTAATAATCTTTATGATTAATTAATTTTTAAAAATAATGATAATTTTATAAGTATCGTAAATAATTGCTATTACAAGATTGTTAAGAAATTTAAATAATTCGTTTTAAAAATATTATCCTCTTATATTAAAAAAACAAGACTTTAAGTTTAAAAAGTAATCGCTTAAGGTGTTTTTACAAGAGTTGATTTTAAGTTTTATTAAATTTAAAATCAACTCTTGTAAAAACAAACAAATGAAAAAAATTAAACACATAGTCTACCTTATGCTTGAGAACAGATCTTTAGATCAGGTTTTGGGATGGTTATACGACGATAAAAACCCACCAAAAGTAAATATACCAACTCAAGATACACCTTCGTATGATGGCTTAAAAACGAGCTATTTTAATGTAGATGAAAACGGGAACAAACATTTTATAGTTAAAGGAACCGATAACAATATGAATGTACCAATACACGATCCACATGAAGAATATAACCATGTAAATGTGCAATTGTTTGGAGAAGAAAGCAATCCTAAACCTTTAACTCCGCCAAATATGGGAGGTTTTTATAAAGATTTTGCAACGTATAATTATGAACCGCAACAAATAATGGAATCGTATACGCCAGAAGAATTACCAGTATTAAATGGATTAGCAAAAAACTTTGCAGTATCCGATCGTTATTTTTGTTCTGTACCAACGCAAACAGATTGTAATAGATCTTTTGCAGCATCTGGGAATTCGATAGGTGTAAATGATGATAATGAACTAGAAGCGTGGGTAAATAATCGAGGAACAGATTTTATACCTCCCAATTTAAGTCAACCTAAAGGAAGACAATTCAGTCAAAAAACAATATGGAATGTATTATCTGACAATGGATTTAATAATCCGTCTGATTGGATGATTTATTTTAGCAACGGTACTTGGTTAGAAGATTTAGTTGGTTTAGAAGGATATTCGTACACAAGAGATTTAATGCAAGCAATTCAAGATACTTCTTTTGATCCTCATTTTGATAATATGGATGTTTTTCTGAAAAATGCAGAAGCCGGTACATTACCTAAGTTTAGTTTTTTAGAGCCAGAGTGGGGGCTAGAAATTCCTATTGCGGGTAAAGATTATGGTATTAATGGAAATGATTATCATCCACCAACAAATTTGGCGCCAGGTGAAATATTTGTAAAAAGTATTTATGATGCATTAACTTCTAACGAAGAAACTTGGAAAGAAACTCTTTTTATCATAAATTTTGATGAGCATGGCGGAACATACGATCATACAGCAATGCCTTGGGGATCAAAAGCACCTTGGGAAAATTCATCAGATGGAACTCCAGTGCCTCAACAATATGAAAAAGGGTTTAAATTCGATCGTTTTGGTGTTCGAGTACCTTTACTATTAGTCTCTCCATTCGTTGAAGAATCTACTGTTTTTAGAGCTGAAGGAGATGTACCATATGATCATACGTCTGTAATTGCTACCATTCTTAATATAATGGAAATACCTAAAGAAAAATGGGGATTGGGAAGTAGAACTGCCAATGCGCCAACTTTTGAAAATGTGTTTGAAGGAAACAGTGCTAGAACTGATATTCCAAAGATCGAAGTTAACAGTGCAGGTATTACTTCTTCAGATTTAAAATCAAGTGTTAAAGTAAATGATATTCAGTTAAGAATGATGCAAAGCATTATAAACAAAGTAACTCAAAAGAAAGGTTTAAAACTCGACGATTTAGAAAAATTATCGATAAACAAATTAGACGCTAGTAAAACATTAGCCGAACTTTCATCTGATTTTATGAAAGGAATAAAAAAAATACAGGAGTGTTAATAAAAATAGTTTAAACCCTCAGTTTAACAAAAATTTTGAAATTACTGTAATAAAAAAGCTGTCTGAAATAGTACTTTTCAGACAGCTTTAATTTTTTATGGTATAGTTTATTTTTTGCTTTCCAATGTATCCAATCTCTTTTGAATTTCTAACAACTTCGCATTTAAAGATTTTAAAGCATTGTTTTCTTTCTTTAGTTTTTCAATATCTTCTTTTTGAGATTGCAAACTTTTTTCTTGCTGAATGGTATACAATGTTAATTCCTCTATTTTTTGCAATAATTTAGAATCCATTTCACCTAAGAAAATTCCATTTTTAGCTACTTCTTTAGCACTTGGTATATCTTTTAAATGTCCGTTTTCTTTAATGTGTGTTTCTACCTCTCTTAATGTTGGTAATTTGTAATCTTCGTAAAAAACGAAATCTGACCAGCCAACTAAATCTACTTTTACCTCTTTTGTGTGTATTTTTCCATTTACAGATAATTGGGAATCAGGTTTTGTAGTTCCTATACCAACATTTCCTGATGGTTTTATAACCATTGCTATTTTATCAACATTACCATCAAAATTAGTATCAGTTCTAACAGCAAAAGAATCTTGATTGTCATTTGCTTTTATATCTAAAACTAAATGTTGTAAACTTTGATTGGTAATCTGAGCAGCATATGAAGATGTTCCTGGATTTAAATTTGTTACATTTAAGAAAGGCTTTATAACCATAGAGTTTTCATTAGTAGTTTTGTTTTTTAATTCTATACCAGAATCGCCAACTATAGTTAATATTGAATTTGGATCTGTAGTACCAATACCCATGTTTCCTGATGGTTTTATAACCATTGCTATTTTATCAACATTACCATCAAAATTGGTGTCAGTTCTAACAGCAAAAGAATCTTGATTGTCATTTGCTTTTATATCCAAAACTAAATGTTGTAGACTTTGATTGGTAATTTGAGCAGCATATGAAGACGTTCCTGGATTTAAATTTGTTACATTTAAGAAAGGCTTTATAACCATAGAGTTTTCATTAGTAGTTTTGTTTTTTAATTCTATACCAGAATTGCCAATCACAGTTAACATAGAGCTTGGGCTTGTTGTTCCAATACCTACATTACCTTTGTAATCTATTCTCATGCTTTCTTTAAGGGGGGAATCATTGGTTTCTTTCGTCCAAAAAGTTAAAAATCCAGTTCTACTACCACCAGCTCTTGGCATTGCTATTCTTGCAACTTCAGTATCCGCTTGTTTAGCTATCAATCTACCTACATCAACCCATTGAGCGTCATTCCTTATGCTTTTTAATGAAATAATTCCTGGTGTGGTAATCGAATTGAAAACTTCTAACTTTTCACTAGGGTTTGTTGTTCCAATACCTACGTTACCAGAAGATTCAATTTTGTTTTGGGCTTCCATTCCAAAGTTAATTCCCATCACAGCAACTGCAGCAATTTTAATTTTTAATTTCATAATAATTTAAGTTTATAATTGTTTCAATTTTTTTAGAAAGCAAAAAGGAACAAAAAATAATTATTTTTTGTTCCTTTTTAATATATAGAATTGTAAAAGAATGACTTATTAATGTATTACAGGTACGAACTAAATTTTAAAATAAAGAAAAAACTTAATACTCCGTACTCAATACTCAATACTCAATACTCAATACTCAATACTAATATCTATCTACTAATAAGCCCTCTTATTATTTCCTTCGTAAAAATTAATAAACGCTTGATTTACGACTCTATGACCACCATTGGTTGGATAATCACCCGTAAAATACCAGTCACCTGTGTGTTTCGGACAAGAATTATGCAAACCTTCTACCGTTTGGTAAATAATTTCCACCTCCGCATTTACTTCTTCTGTTTTTAACATTTCTCCAATTTTTTCAGAAACTTGTTCGTTGGTAAATGGCGCATAAATTTCTTTTACAAAATTGATAATGTTTTTATTATTCTCAATTAATTGTTGTTCTTTACATTTTTTATAAACATCATCAACAACATGGTATTGATTCGTTTCTTTCAATAACTCTAAAGCCGCTTTAAAAGCAATAAAGTCGCCAATTCTTGCCATATCAATACCATAGCAATCTGGATAACGAATTTGAGGTGCAGAAGAAACAACCACTATCTTTTTAGGAGATAATCGATCTAATATTTTAATAATACTTTTCTTTAATGTAGTACCACGTACAATGCTATCATCAATAATCACTAAGTTATCGGTAGGTTTTACTACACCATAAGTAACATCGTATACATGCGCTACTAAATCATCACGACTGCTATCATCTGTAATAAAAGTTCTTAATTTAGCATCTTTAATAGCTATTTTTTCAAAACGAGGGCGTTCCGATAAAATTTCGGTCACTTTTTCAGCAGACAATTTTCCGCCTCCTGCTAAGATATTTGCTGTTTTTTGCTGATTCAAAACATCTTCAGCAGCTTCCATCATTCCGTAATAAGAAGTCTCAGCTGTGTTAGGGATATAAGTAAAAACCGTATTCGAAATATCTTCATTAATAGATTTTAAAACCTCAGGAAACACATATTTCCCTAAGTTTTTTCTTTCTTGATAAATATCTGCATCACTTCCTCTCGAAAAATAAATTCTTTCAAAAGAACAAGATGATTTCTCTCGTTTTTTAAGTACTCTTTCAACAGAGGTAGTTCCATTTTTTTTAATAATTAATGCTTTTCCTCTAGGTACTTCTTTAATTTCGTTAATAGGAACGTTAAAAGTAGTTTGAATAACGGGTCTTTCTGAAGCAACCACTACCACTTCATCATCTTGATACCAAAATGCAGGACGAATTCCTGACGGATCTCTAAGCACAAAAGCATCTCCATGCCCAAGTAAACCAGCCATAGCGTATCCACCATCCCAATTTCTTGAAGAACGTTTTAAAATACGTTGAATATCTAAATGTTCTTCAATAAAAGGAGAAGCTTGTTTTTTATTATAACCAGCAGCTTTTGCTTTTTTATAGGTTTCTGAAACTTCATCTTCTAAAAAATGACCTATTTTTTCCATTACAGTAACCGTATCTGTAGCTTCTTTTGGATGCTGTCCAAGAGTAACTAATTCTTTCATTAATTCCCCTGAATTGGTCATATTAAAATTACCCGCAACAATTAAATTTTTATGTTTCCAGTTACTTTGACGTAAAAAAGGATGTACATTTTCAATACTATTACCTCCAAAAGTACCGTAACGAACATGTCCTAAAAGCAAGTTTCCTATGTATGGCATATTTTCTTCTTGCCAAGTTACATCCTCCACTTTATCTTCATTCTTTTCAAAAATATCGTTGATTCTATTGTTAATTTGACCAAAGATATCTTGAATGGGTTGTGTTTTATTAGAACGTATTCTACTAATGTATCTAGTTCCTGCTTCTACATTAAATTTAATACTAGCCAAACCTGCGCCATCTTGCCCTCTGTTGTGTTGCTTTTCCATAAGCAAGTACAATTTGTTTAAACCATAAAAAGCAGTTCCGTATTTCTTTTTATAATAATCTAGAGGCTTTAATAATCTAACTAGTGCTATTCCACATTCATGTTTTAACTCGTCACTCATTACGTATTCCTTGTTGTGTTGTGTGTTGTTTATGTAAAAAAAAATCCGCGCAAAAAAGCGCGGATGGTGTTTATGTTAATTCAATATCGAACTGTGTTAATTGCTTAAACAGTTGTAAACGTGCTTGTACTTCGTCTTTTGTTAAATCTTCCATTCGTGTTGTTCCAAATTTTTCAACACAAAAAGATGCCAAATTGGAACCATAAATAATAGCATTTTTCATGTTCTCAAAGGAATAATTTTCTGTTTTTGCTAAGTAACCACAAAAACCACCTGCAAAAGTATCTCCTGCCCCTGTTGGATCAAAAACTTCTGCTAAAGGAAGTGCGGGTGCAAAAAACATGTTTCCTTCATTAAATAATAAAGCTCCATGTTCTCCTTTTTTTATCACCACATATTTTGGTCCCATTTCATGAATTTTCTTTGCCGCGTTTACTAAAGAATATTCTCCACTCAACTGGCGAGCTTCTTCGTCATTAATTGTAATAACATCGATTCTTTTTAAAACTTGATGCAAATCATCTAAAGCAATATCCATCCAAAAGTTCATCGTATCTAAAACTACTAGTTTAGGACGTTCGTTCATTTGATCTAAAACGGAAGCTTGCGTTAATGGGTGTAAATTACCTAACATTACTATTTCAGCGTCTTTAAAAGTATCTGGCACTACTGGTGTAAAAGTTTCTAAAACATTTAATTCAGTAATTAAAGTATCTCTAGAGTTCATATCATTATGATATTTACCACTCCAGAAAAATGTTTTTCCGTCTTTTACTATTTCTATTCCAGAAGTATCAATTCCTTTACTTTCCATCATATCTAAATATGATGGTGAAAAATCGCCTCCTACTACAGAAACTACTCCTGTTTTTACTCCGAATTGAGATGCGGCTAAACCTACATAAGTTCCAGATCCACCTAAAATTTTATCTGTTTTTCCAAACGGAGTTTCAATTGCATCATAAGCAACTGTTCCTACTGCTAATAGTTTACTCATTTATTCATTTTGTTTTGTTATTACGAAAAACAAGTTCATAATGTTCAAAAAACGGATTATTTCACCCTATTCGTAATGACGTTTATCTTAATTTTTATCAGTATTTTTGCATCTTAGAAATGCACAAATAAATTATAAAGTGCAAAAATAGTTCTAAAAAATGACTATCAAAGAAATACAAGAAGAAATTATTGACGAGTTTTCAATGTTTGAAGACTGGATGGAGCGTTATGAATATATAATTGACCTAGGAAAATCACTTCCTTTAATTTCAGAACAATATAAATTAGAAGAGAATTTAATAAAAGGATGCCAGTCTAAAGTATGGTTGTATTCTGAAGTTGAAAAGGATAAAATTGTTTTTACAGCAGATAGTGATGCTATTTTAACGAAAGGAATTGTGGCACTATTATTACGTGTATATTCTGAGCAAACACCAAAAGCAATTTTAGAAGCCGACACTCATTTTATTGATGAAATAGGATTAAAAGAACATTTGAGTCCAACACGAGCCAATGGATTAGTGTCGATGGTAAAACAAATAAAAATGTATGCGATTGCGCAGCAAAGTAAAATTAGTTAACTAAATATTTAAAGAATGACTGAACAAAACTTAGAAGAATTAGGAGATAAAATAGTTCGTGTTTTAAAAACGATATTCGATCCAGAAATTCCAGTAGATATTTACGAACTAGGGTTAATTTATGATGTTTTTGTATCGGAAGAAAATGATGCGAAAATATTAATGACATTAACTTCACCAAACTGCCCGGTAGCAGAAACCTTACCAGTAGAGGTAGAAGATAAAGTAAAAACGTTAAAAGAAATTAACGATTGTGAGGTAGAAATTACTTTTGATCCTACTTGGACACAGGATATGATGAGTGAGGAGGCTAAATTAGAACTTGGAATGTTGTAAAATGGCAGAAGAAATTATAAATAGGGTCGCAAATAGTAAATTAATTACTATTGATTTAGAAGATTTTTATCCTGAAGGAAAACGAGTTATTTTTGATATTAAAGACTGGTTGTATGAAGAATTGATACTTCGTGAAAAAGATTTTAGAGAGTCTGTTAAAAATCATGATTGGTCGTTATACAAAGAAAATTATGTAGCCTTAACTTGTTCTTCAGATGCAATTATTCCTTCTTGGGCTTATTTATTAATAACAACTGAACTTAATAATTATGCAAAAAAGGTTGTTATTGGTGATTTAGAATTATTAGAAACAGTAATTTTTAATGAAATTATTACAAATTTAAATATTAATGAGTTTAAAAATAAACCAGTAATAATTAAAGGTTGTAGTAACAAACCAATACCTCAAAGTGCTTATTCAATGTTAATTAGTAAGATTCAACCAGAAGTTAAAAATATCATGTATGGTGAAGCCTGCTCTACAGTTCCTTTATTTAAAAAAAGAAAACCATAATAAAGAGTGACTTTTCTAATTATTTCTTGTCTAAACTCAAAGTAAAGGCGTATTTTTGCGCCCTCAAAAATCAAAAAATTTTATATAATGAAAAAAATAATTTTAACATTAGCTTTAGCATATTCAGCAGTGTCTTTAAATGCTCAAACAGTGGAAGAGTTAAAAGCTGAAAAAACTAAGAAAGAAGCCGAAGTAGCAAAGATACAAGGCGAAGTAGATGCTCTACAATCTCAAATTGATGCGTTTCCAGGGTGGAAATTTGGTGCATTTGGTACTATAGGTGCTAATTTCTCTGGATTTAGCGATTGGTTTTCAAATGCAGTACCTAATTCATCTGCAGGTAATGTTGGTGTTACTGTAAATGGGTATGCAAATTTAGATAGAGAAAAATACTTTTGGAGAAACTCTGGAAATTTAAATTTAGGTTGGGTAAAATTAGATGATAAAAATGATCCTAATGATGATACTCGTTTTAGAGGAACAACAGATGTTTTTACAATCACTTCTTTATTTGGTTATAAATTAACAGAAACTTTAGCTGCCTCTACATTAGCAGAATATAGAACTTCTTTTATTAGTAACTTTAATGATCCTGGATATTTAGATATTGGGGTTGGTATAACTTGGACTCCTATTCCAGAATTAGTTGTTGTTGCACATCCTTTAAACTATAATATAGTTTTTAGTAGCACAGGTAACGATTTTCAATCTTCTTTAGGTGCTAAAATTGTAGCTGAATACAACAAAACTGTTGGGAAATTTAAATTTAGATCTAATTTATCTACATTCCAAAGTTATGAGTCTTCAGATCTATCAAATGCTACTTGGATAAACTCTATCGGATTTAACATATGGAAAGGTATTGGTGTTGGTCTTGAATCTGGTTTAAGAGCAAATAAACAAGAAACATTTAATTCTGCACTAACTAATTATCCTTCATTAGAAAGAACTCCAGGAATAATACAATCTTACTGGTTAGTAGGTTTAAGCTACGGTTTCTAATAAAATTTTTAAATAAATCACAAAACCTCAAGTATTTCCTCTTGAGGTTTTTTATTTTTACATAAAAATCAATCATATGACTTTACTTATTATTTATGCGGTTTTATCTATTTTCTTTTCTTTTTTATGTTCTATTCTTGAAGCTGTTTTATTAAGTATTACACCTACTTTTATTAATGTTAAAAAGAAAGAAGGAAAAGCTTATGCTAATGGGTTAGAAGCTTTAAAAAAAGATGTAGATAAACCTTTAATAGCCATATTAACTATAAACACTATTGCTCATACAGTAGGAGCCATATTAGTTGGTACGCAAGCTAAAAAAGCATTTAACGATGATGGAAACGGAGTTTTAATTGTATCTGTTATTATGACGCTCTTAATTTTAGTTGCTTCTGAAATTATACCAAAAACAATAGGTGCCACTTATTGGAAATCATTGGCTGGTTTTACAACTAAAACATTAAATATTTTAATATTTATATGTAAGTACACAGGCATTATATGGGCGCTACAATTGTTTACTAAATTATTTGGAAAAGGAGGGCATGGTGAAAGCGTTTTAAGTAGAGAAGATTTTTCTGCAATGACAGAAATTGCTGAAAAAGAAGGTGTTTTTCAAGAAAATGAAAGTAAAGTAATAAAGAACATGCTTAGCTTTAAAGAAGTGTCGGTAAAGCATATTATGACACCAAGAACCGTTTTAAAAGCTGCAAATGCTTCGCAAACTATTCAAGCTTTTTTTGATGAAAATTCAAAATTACGCTTTTCAAGAATTCCGATATATGCAGAAGGCAATCCGGATAATATTCTTGGCTATTTTTTAAAAGATCAATTATTAGAAGCTATAATAAAAGGCAAAGGAGAAGAAAAATTAGAAACTATTAAGAGAGAAATTATAGTAACTAAAAGAGATTTACCTATCCCTGAATTATTTGATCAATTAATCGAAAAAAGAGAGCATGTAGCGTTAGTGGTAGATGAGTATGGTTCGGTAAGTGGCTTAGTAACTCAAGAAGATGTAATTGAAACATTATTAGGGTTAGAAATTATGGATGAAAGTGATAATGTAGCCGATTTACAAAATTTAGCCAGAAAAAGCTGGGAAGAAAGAGCAAAACGATTAGGTATTATTGAATAGTACTTTCTGGAAGATTAAAATAAAACTATTTCTAAATCATAGAAAACAAAAAAGCTCCGAAGTAAATTTATTTCGGAGCTTTTTTATTCTAAAATTTGTTTTAATATCCAACTTTATCACGTACACGTTTTAAAACATCTTGAGCTACTAAACGTGCCTTTTCAGCACCAATAGCTAAAGCTGCATCAATTTCATGACGATTTTCCATGTAATGATTGTATTTAGTTCTGATATCTACAAACTCTTCAATAATTAATTCATAAAGAGCCTGTTTTGCATGTCCATAGCCATAATTTCCACCTTCATAATTTGCACGCATCTCAGCAATTTGCTCTTCAGATGCTAATAGTTTATACAAAGCGAATACATTATCTGTATCAGGATTCTTAGGTTCTTCTAACGGAGTGCTATCCGTTTTTATTCCCATAATTTGTTTGCGTAATTTTTTGTCTGGTAAAAAAATATTGATGACATTATCTCGAGATTTGCTCATTTTTTCACCATCAATACCAGGTACTAATTTTGTGTGTTCTTGAATTTTAGCTTCTGGTGCAATCAATGTATCTCCTACAACATTATTAAATCTGTTAGCAACATCACGAGACATTTCTAAATGTTGCAATTGATCTTTTCCAACAGGAACAATTTCAGCATCATATAATAAAATATCTGCAGCCATTAACATTGGGTACGTAAATAATCCTGCATTCACATCTTGCAAACGATCTGCTTTGTCTTTAAAACTATGTGCTAATGTTAAACGTTGGTATGGGAAAAAACAAGTTAAATACCAAGTTAACTCGGTTACTTCTGGAATATCACTTTGACGGTAAAACACAGTTTTATTAATATCTATTCCGCAGGCTAACCATGTTGCGGCAGTACTATATGTGTTTTCTCTTAATTGTTTTCCGTCTTTTATTTGTGTTAAAGAATGCATGTCTGCAATAAATAAAAACGATTCATTTTCTGGCTGATTTGCCATTTCTATTGCTGGTAAAATAGCTCCTAATAAATTTCCTAAATGAGGAGTTCCTGTGCTTTGTACGCCAGTTAAAATTCTTGACATTTTATTGGTTTATTTTATAGTATTTATAACAAAAAAATCAAATCCATATGCATGATGTAATAATGGTTCTTGGTATATGGCTTCACTTAATTTGTTAAATTGTATTTCGGGTTTATGTTCTTTAGGTATTATATTAGGATTATATACATCTTCTTCTTTAGGGGTGCTAATAGGATCATCATTAATCCAACCCATTGAAACCTCATGTCCTGTTTGAAGATGTGCAATAACTAGTTCTGTGTTTTTAGTGTTATAAACTCTTGTAGAGCTGACATAATAAGAGCTTAAGTTTCCTGTAAACAAAGCACTTTGTTTATATTTCTCATACTTAGCAAGACTTATAGGGTGTTTTTTGTTTCTATAAATTAAGTAATCTTTTTTATTAACAGTATCGTTTTTAACTTTTAAAATTTCACATTTTTTCTGAAAATCACAAAACGAAATATATTTAGGGGTAAAGAAATTTAAATTTGGGTATTTTAATTTACTTGTATGAAGTAATTTTTTATATGCCGTTTTTAAATGAGCGTCATACTTTTCTTCTTTTACAGTTAGTTTTTCGATGACCTCCATTGAAACAATATTACCTTTTAGATCATAAATGGCAATAGATAATTCAATATTCCACATTGTTTTATTATTTCTAATGCCTTTTTCTTTTTTCTCTCCTCTGTAACTACTTCTATAGATAAAAGTATCTGCGGTTATTATTTCTCCGTTTCCTATACCAATAGGAAACATTTTAAATTGAGTAGTTGCCATACAAGCAAAAGAATCGATAGAAAAAAGTACTATTAATACTACTATACTCTTAAATTTCATTTGCTCTTATTTTAATATTTAATCAGAAAAGTAAGCATTTTTAATCTTTCTCAAATTCAATCTCTACATCAAAATACTTCGGGTTGTTGTTTATCTCAAACATGTTTGCCGTTATTTCTATCCCTTTAAAATCAGATAAAATTCTAGCATTTTTATTAGATACTTTTTTAATTCTATAAGGAAAAGAATATCTTGACTTGAATCTAATCATATTAGCCATAGGATTATCCTTGGTCATAGTTGTATCTTTCTTTTTTTCTGCTTCAGCAATTGCTTCAGGAGTTATTTTTACCGAAAAGTAATTTCTATTAAAAACAGTATTAAAAGATTTATTAAAGTCAGGAAAACCATCATCATTAGAACTAAACCCCTTTGATTTATTTGTTAATAAGTTTAATTCTTTAATATTTTGACCTTTTAATTTTTCTCCAAATAATTTTAATTCTGAAACATCCTTAAAATTATAATTGATTTTCATATTAAATTTTTTAGATACAGAATCTGCTTTTATAGCTATACTAAAGTCTTTTAATTCTTTAATTTTTTCCTGTTTTTCTTTACTTAATTTTGAAATACTATCCTTTTTTGCTTCTAAAAAATCAGAAAAAACGATTAAAGTGTCTAGCTGTTTGTTATTGGGATTTTTCTTGTTTTTTCCCATTTTCATCATTTCAGATAAATCAAAACCTAAACTGTATGTACCACTTCCATTAGGTTCAAATTTTGTTTCCTGATTAATTTCACAACTTGTTAGAGTTAATAAAGAGATAGAAAAAAGAATAATTTTTATACTTTTCATATTAATTTTTAATTAATTAAATAATCCTATAATATGCAGACAAAAGTAGGATTAAAATTTATCAAACAAAAGAAATTACTATTTTAGCAACAATGAAGTATCTTAAAATGCCTTTTCTTTTATTATGGCGAATATGGTTTTATGTATTGGTATTGGTAACAATTATTGTTCTTTCTCCTTTATTAATAGTACTTACTTCTTCTGAAAAATGGTACCCCCATTTTTGGAAAGTTGTACGAGGATTTTCGTACATGCTTGTATATGCCATGGGGTTTCGACTAAAAATTGAAAGGGAAGAAGAAATTGAAAGAGATAAAAGCTATGTCTTTTGTGCAAATCATACTTCTTTCTTCGACATTTGGTTAATGTGTATTTTAAGTAAAAATCCAATTGTTTTTGTAGGAAAAAAAGAGTTGGTTAAAATACCTGTTTTTGGCTTTTTTTATAAAAGAGCTGTAATAATGGTAGATAGAGGTGATGCAGAAAGTAGACGAAAGGTGTATACAATGGCAAAAAAAAGACTAACAAATGGTACAAGTGTTGCTATTTATCCTGAGGGGTTAGTTCCTGAAGAAGAAGTAATATTAGCTCCTTTTAAAAACGGTGCATTTAGTTTGGCCATACAACATCAAATACCTATAGTTCCTCAAGTTTATTTTGATTGTAAACGACTTTTTTCTTGGAATGTTTTTAAAGGAGGGCCTGGTCTTTTAAGAGCTAAACAGCTTTCATTTATTACAACTGATGATTTAGAGTTAAAAGATAGGCGAATGTTAAATAAGAGAACATTCGACTTAATACACACTCATTTAAGTAATGATAAGTTGTACATGGAAGATACTAATAGAGCTAAAAATGAGCAAAAAAGAATTGAAAAACCCATACAGTAAAAAAGAAGAAGAATTAAATATCTTAACACATGGTTTTGGTTTGCTGTTAAGTGTAATTGTTTTTCCTTTTTTAGTAACAAAGTCTTTTTGTTATATTTCATTCTGGGAACAAATAAGTTTTGTTGTATTTGGCCTTAGTTTAATTATTTTATATGCGGCTTCTACATTCTACCATAAAGCTATAAACTTAGAAAAAAGAGCAAAGTTAAAAGTTTTCGACCATGCTGCTATTTATGTTTTAATAGCGGGTAGTTATACTCCTTTTTGTTTAGTTGCATTACAGTCTAACTTAGGATGGTATATGTTTATTACAGTGTGGAGTTTTGCTTTAGTTGGAATAATCTTTAAATTATTTTTTACAGGAAAATTCAATCATGTATCAACCGTAATGTATGTATTTATGGGATGGTTGGTTGTCTTCTTTATTAAACCTTTAATGAGTAATTTATCCGAAGAAGGAATATTTTATTTAATAAGCGGAGGTGTTTTTTACACAGTTGGAGCAGTGTTTTATTCCATAGAAAAGATAAAATATAACCATGCTATTTTTCATGTTTTCGTACTTCTAGGAAGTTTTTGCCATTTTTGGGCAATTTATAATTTGTAAGTTTTCTTTTTTAGGTGTTAAGGAGTATAGAAGTTAAGGAGTGCAGAAGTTAAGGAGTTAAGGAATGTTGTGCTTATATCTTTTTTAACATATTTATAAAACGTTATAACTAAAAATAGATATAATTTAAAAAACTAATATTCTAATTCTTCAATTCTTCCAATTCTAAAATTCTTAACTCCTAAATAACACACACCTAAAAAAACACTACCATTTCTTAAAAGGAAACTTACTTAAATTAGAATTGTAATATTTTATATCACCCGTAACCTCTTCACCTATCCACTCAGGTTTTTTAAAAAATTCATTTTCAGAAGAAAGTTCTATTTCTGCTACTAGTAAACCAGCATTTTCCCCTAAAAACTCGTCTACCTCATATGTATGAGAATCTATTTTTACTAAATATCGATACTTTTCAATAATTCCTCTTTCGCATAAATTAAATAAATCTTCTGCTTCTTTTTTAGGAATCTTTTTTTCCCATTCAAACCGAGTAGTACCAGAACTATTTGATTTTCCTTTAACCGTTAAAAAACCACTAGTATCTTTTATACGTACTCTAACAGTACGCTCTTTATCAGAATTCAAAAAACCTTGTTTTATGTATTCTTTTTTATGTGCTTCTTTTTTAAAATCAGTGTTTTTTAATAAAAATTTACGTTCTATCTCTAAACTCATAATAGGGTATTTCAATTTTGTACGAATGTATCGTTTTTGTCGTTATTATTAAATATCTTTGAGTTTAATATGAAGAAATACACACTCTTTTTCATTTTATTTTTTTCACTACTTTCTTATTCTCAAGCTGATTTTAGTAATCGATGGGAAGATTTTTTTTCCTATAATAATGTAAAAAGTTTTACAGTTACTAATAATGTATTGTATGCATTGGCCGATAATGCAGTATTTACCTATAATTTACAATCTGAAGAAATAGAAAAATTATCTTCAGTAAACGGATTATCTGGTGAAACTACCTCTGCAATTCATTTTAATGAAGAATTTCAACGTTTAATTATTGGGTATGATAATGGATTAATAGAAGTGGTTAGCGAAGATGGAACAGTAACAGTTTCTCCAGATATTGTCAATTTTAATCAATCTGGACTTAAAAGAATTAATCATATTTACGAACATGAAAAGAAACTATATCTAGCAACTTCCTTTGCAGTTATAGTATATGATATTGAAAAACTAGAATTTGGAGATACTTATTTTATAGGATCTGGTTCTTCTAGTGTAAACATACATCAAATTACTGTTGCTAATAATGAAATTTTTGCAGCTACAACTAATGGAATTTATGTTGCAAATAGTAATAACCCGAATTTAATAGATGCTACTAATTGGGATTTACGTTTTACAGGAGATTATCAGAAAATCATAACATTTTCAGGAAATGTGTACGCCGTTACTACCAATAGTATTTTTAGAATTAATGGAACTACGCAACAGAATGTGCTTTCTTATGCAGAAAATATCGTAGACATTTCATCTTCAGAAAATAATTTGATTGTAACATTATCTAACAGTGCTATTATTTATAATGAAACATTAAATGTAATTGGGAATAATACCACAACTAATAGTTTTAATTTTTCATTAAACTCCGCTTCTTTTATTAACGGAAATGTGTTTTTAGGAACGAAGGAATTTGGAGTGTTATCTGCTCCTATTGAAACAACATCTTATACAGAAATTCATCCAGAAGGACCTTTATCTAACTCCATATTTTCTATAGAAGCACATAATAACGATTTATGGGTGGTATATGGTGGTTATGATGTTACATTTACACCCTCTCAAATTAGACAAGGGTTTTCTCATTATAATGGAGAAAAATGGATAAATACACCATTTACCACAACAAATCCTTTCGGAGATTTAGTAAATATAACCATAGACAAAAATAGTGAGAATAGAGTTTTTATTAGTTCTTTTGGAGATACAGGGCAAATAACAACGCCGTTAACGGGTGGTTTATTTGAAATTATAGACAATACTATTTCCACTTTTTATAATCATTTAAATAGTCCTTTAGAAGATATCGTTCCAACAGATCCTAACAGAGTTACTGTTCGTATTTCTGGAACAGCATTTGATAGAGAGGGTAACTTATGGGTAACAAATTTAATTTCGAACTCAAGATTGAAAAAACTGAGTACAGATGGTCAATGGTCTAGTTTCAATATTAATGAATTATATGTTACAGATAAACCAGGAATGGGTGAGATTGTAGTTGATAATACAAATTCTGTTTGGATTACTACCAGAAGAAACGGCGTGTTTATTTATAATGAAAATGGAGACAGAAAAAGAGCTTTAACCACAGAAGCCACCAAAGGAAGTTTACCAAATGCAAATACAAGAACCATTGCTATAGATAAAAATAATCGAATTTGGATTGGAACATTATCTGGTTTAGTGGTGTATAACAATCCTGCAAATATTTTTGACGAAACAGTATATGACACAAATCCTGTTATTATAATTGATGAAGGAATTCCTAAAAAATTATTAGGAGATCAAACCATTAATGCCATTGAAGTGGATGGAGCAAATAATAAATGGTTTGGTACCGATAATGGAGGAGTTTTGTATACGAATCCAAACGGACAAAATACAATAGCAAATTTTAATAAAGACAATTCACCATTACCATCTAATAAAATTTTAAAAATCGCGGTTAATGAATCATCTGGAAAAGTTTTTTTTGCCACAGATAAAGGAATTGTTGCCTATAACAGTAACGTTTCGTCTTTTGGAGAGGAACTTGGGGAAGTGTATGCATATCCCAATCCTGTCTTAAATAATCATGACAGAGTAACCATAGACGGAAGAAATGGCACAAGTTTACCAAAAGGAACCAATATTAAAATTTTAGACACAGCAGGTAACTTAGTATATGAAACTAATGTAATAGAAGGAGAACAATTAGAAGGAGGAAAAGCAGTATGGAATAAAAGAAATTTAGCTGGGCAAAAAGTTGCTTCTGGTATTTATATTGTTTTATTATCTAACGATGATGGAAGCGAAACCGCAACCACAAAAATTGCTATTGTAAACTAAATGGCAATAGTAACAACAAAAGCAATTGTTTTTAGTGCTATAAAATATAGCGATACCAGTTTAATTGTAAAATGCTTTACAAAAGAAGAAGGTGTAAAATCATACTTATTAAGAGGAATTTTAAAAGCTAAAAAAGGAAAACTAAAATCGGCTTATTTTCAACCACTTACACAATTAGAACTCACAGCAAATCATACCAATAGAGATACTTTAAATAGCATACGAGAAGCAAGAGTAAGTTACCCCTATACTACAATTCATAACTCTATTGTAAAACAAAGTATTGTACTATTTTTATCAGAAATTTTAAATAGTATTATACAAGAAGAAGAACAAAATGATAGGTTGTTTCATTATTTAGAAACAGCATTTATCTGGCTAGACACACATCATTCTATTGCTAATTTCCATTTACTTTTTTTACTGAATTTAACACGCTATTTAGGGTTTTACCCTGATGTTTCTGAACAAGAAAAACCTGGGTTTAATTTAGTAGAAGGAAGTTTTACATTTTCTATTCATGATAAATTAGTAATAACAGGAGAAAAACTAAAGCTGTTTAAAAAGCTATTAGGCATACATTTTGATGCAATACATACAGTTTCTTTTCAAAGTAAAGAAAGACAAGTGATACTTAGAACTATAATTCGATATTTTGAATTACATTTGGAAGGTTTTAGAAAACCAAAATCTTTGGATGTTTTAGAAACAGTGTTTAGTTAGATTATGAGGTATATAATTTTATTTTTTTTATTCATTTCTTCCACTCTTTTTTCTCAAAAAATTACCGTTTTTGATGCAACAACAGGAAAGGTAATTGAAGCTGTTGCTTTGTACAATAAAAACAAAACGCATTCAGCTGTTACAGATGCAAATGGAGTCGTAGATATTTCTGCATTTTCTAATGAAGTTATTTATTTTTCACACGTTTCTTATGCAGAATTATCTTCAAAAAAAGCAACAATAATATTAAATAAAAACATTGTATACCTTTCAAAAGAATCAGAACAATTAGACGAAGTAATTGTTTCTGTTTTTAGAAATGAAGCCAAAACAAATCGAATAGCAGAACAAATTGAAGTTATTAAAACAAAAGGAATACAAAAAATTGCAGCGCAAACCTCTGCAGATATTTTAGCTGCAATTCCAGGTATTAAAGTTCAAAAATCTCAATTCGGAGGAGGTAGTCCTGTTTTAAGAGGAATGGAAAGTAATCGAGTTTTATTAGTGGTAGATGGAGTACGAATGAATAATGCAATTTATCGAAAAGGACACTTACAAAACTCTATCACTATAGCGCCAAATATGTTAGATAAAACGGAAGTTGTATTTGGCCCCACTTCTGTTACTTATGGTTCTGATGCTTTAGGTGGAGTAATACATTATTATACAAAAACACCTAGACTTTCAGATAAAAAAGAAGTAAAAGCAAATTTATTTTCACGATTTGCAACAGTAAATAGCGAAATAACAAACCAAGCATCTATTGAATTACGCTTTCCTAAATGGGCTAGTTTTACCAGTATTTCTCATAGTAATTTTGGAGATTTAAAAATGGGAGAAAATCGTTCTCATGGTTTTAAAGATTGGGGAAAAGGTTTCTATTTTTCAGAAAATTTAAATGGAAATTATAGAGCAACTCCTACCTTAAATCCCGATACAGATATACAAAGAAATACAGGCTATAACCAAACAGATGTTTTACAAAAATTTTATGTACCTCTTTCTAAAAACACAGATTTAAAATTTAATATTCAATACTCTACGTCATCAGATATTCCTAGATTTGACAGACTTTCTGAACTTAAAGAAGAAGATGATGCTTCTTCTCTTAAATTCGCAGAATGGTACTATGGTCCACAAAATAGGCTATTAGTTTCTTCTCAATTAGCAATACAACCAAAGAAAAAATGGTTAGAGAAAGGTGTTATTACATTCGCATACCAAAACATTCAAGAAAGTAGAATACAACGAAGATTTGGCAGCTTAGAACGTTCTTATAGAGAAGAAGAAGTAGATATATTTAGTGTAAATGGAGATTTTTCTATTCCGTTAGCTAAAAATAGAAATTTAGGGTATGGGTTTGAGGTAGCTTATAATGATGTTGCTTCCAATTCTTTTGGAAAAGAGTTAAACATTGTAAATGATAAAATTAATGGTTTCTCTAATGATTTTGCTGTGCAATCTCGTTATCCAGATGGTGGTAGTAGTTATTTAAGTTCTGCTTTATATGTCGATTATAGGCAGGATATTTCTAAGAGATCAACACTAAACACAGGTATTCGTTTAACAAATACATATTTAACAGCAAAATGGATAGATCAAACATTTATTACGTTACCAGACTCAGATATTAGTTTAAACAATACTGCTTTAACTGCAACCATAGGATATGTGTATAAACCTGTTAAAGGATTACAACTAAATGCCGTTTTATCTTCTGGTTTTCGTGCTCCTAATATAGATGATGTAGGAAAAATTAGAGAAAAAAATGGTAGACTAACAATTCCGAATATAGATTTAAAACCCGAGCATGCTTACAGTGCTGAAATAGGAGTGCAAAAATATTTGAACAAAAAAAGATTTAAGATTGGAGCAAACATCTATTATACATTACTAAATAATTATATTTATAGAGATGTATTTATGGAACAAGGTGGGCTTGTACTTAATTATGATGGAGAAACTTTTGATAGCGCTAACAATGTTGTTTTAGCTAATATTAATAGAGGAACAGCTTACATTACAGGTTTTACATTTAATTACCAAGGAAAATTACATAAGAATTGGACAACCTCTGGCTCTTTAACTTATACTAAAGGAAAGACTTTTGATACGAAAGAACCTATGTCTTCTATACCTCCTCTTTTTGGAAATATCGATGTTAATTACACCCTTAATAAATTAGAAGCAGGTATTAATTTCCGTTTTAACGCGAAAAAAAATATTGAAGATTTTAATATCAATGAAGGTATAGATAATCATGAACAAACTCCAATAGTAAATATAAATGCTACAGAAGATATAAATAAATATTATGACTCACCTAGTTGGGCAAGATTAGATCTTTTCTCGAGATATAATCTTAATAAAAATGTAACACTACAAGGAAGATTAGATAATATTTTTGACAAACACTACCGAGAATTTGCCTCAGGAATATCTGCTCCCGGAAGAAATTTTTCTCTTAGTTTAATTGCTAGTTTTTAACTTTTAAGGTTAAAACAAAAATGGTTTTTAATCATTACACTCTTGTTATCGGTATGGTTTATAGGTAGTGGCGAATTTAAATTACAATCTTTTTGAATTATAATACACTTAATAAAATGAAATAGTGATTTTTTTTACACTTAAACTACTATTACTTACACTTTTGTTATGCCACATTTTTATTTAACTCTATTAACTTGACAATTATAACAACCAGGACTTGAATTATGGATTTGTATGTAACTGACTGAGTTATTCTTGAAAATTTCGTTTATTTCATTTTTAAGTCTTTCTCCTTCAATAGTTTTTGCATCTAACATCATTCCATTTTTATTATACATTCTTAATGATAAAAGTCTATGTAGTAACATTTTTGGCACTTCATTAATACTTAAATCTCGTGTTTTTGCATTTTTTCTAATAAAAATAGGGCCACTTGAATGATATGGTGACGTGGTTTTATGATGTTCAAATGGTAATAAAATAACTTCTTCACCAATTTCAGCATCTTCAAGACTAGCTCTACAAGGATAACCAGGTTTTTCATCTACAATCATTTTAATCATTTTTTTTGAGGTCAACTCTTCTTCATTTAAGTTGAATAAATGATTAAATTGATTTTCTATTGCAGAAATTTTGAAATTTGTTTTCATAATTATTTATTGTGTTTTAGTTTTATGTATAGTTTGAGACATTAGTGTTGATATTGGTGTGTCTAGTTCCAACAATTCTGTAATAATGCTTTTAATGTCCTTTTCATTTCTGTTTTGACTTAATTTAAAAGAAGCCTCTATTTTTTCGATAAGAATTTCAAAACCAGTAACGCCTTTTAACATATCTTGGACATTATTTGGTAATGTTTCTAATGAAACAGGACACTTACTTATTTTTTCGTGTCGTTTGGTCAACCTATTTACAGATTCCCAAAGTTCTTTACCTTTTATAATTGAAATTTTACCGTACAAATGAACAGACATATAATTCCAAGTAGGTGCATTTGGTTTTTCATACCAAGAAGATGAAATATAATGCTGAATGGGGGATTGAAAAATTACTAGAGCTTTAGGTTCTGTTTTTAAAATTTCACTTTGTGGATTTGCCTTAGCAATATGTCCTCTTAACATTTTATTCCCATTTTTGTCATATTCTAATTCAATAGGAGTATGAGTTGCAATTGGATAGTTGTTATTCATTGTAATCAATGTTGCTAATCCTGTTTTGATAATAAATTCTCGTATTGTTTTATCCTCTTCTATTTTATATTTTTCAGGTACCCACATATTGTTTTTTTATGCAAATATTCTAAACAATAGAAATAATAGCAATCTGATTCTTGCGGTATTTATAGTTTTATAGATTCATAGCTATTGATAGCAATTTTCCTTTCAGTATTCCATCTATAGTTTCCCATATTTCCATCACTTTTAATAACTCTGTGACAAGGAATCAAGTATGCTATTGGGTTTTTGCTAATAGCTGTACCAACAGCTCTTACTGCTTTAGAGTTATCTATTATTTTTGCTATATCTTGATATGCTAATAAATTCGATGAAGGTATTTGCAATAAGGCTTTCCATACTTGAATTTGGAATGAAGTTCCTGTTAAATCTAAACTAATAGGTGTTGAAGGAATTTCCCAGTTTTTAAAGTAATCTTGAACTATTTTTCCATTTTCAGCTAGTTCATTAGCAAATACTGCTTGATGATATTCAGCTTTAATTCTTTTAAAATCTGATGAATCAAAAGATAATGAAGAAATTCCTTTTTGTGTCTCCAGAATTGTTGCTTTTCCAAAGGGTGTTTCAATTTCACTTCTGTAAAATTTTAAATTTTGTCCTCTTTTTTGAAATTCTCCTGGTGTACAAGCCTCTATTTTTATAAATAAATCGTGTAATCTACTATTTCCTGACAAACCTACATTATAGGATGTTTCAAGTGTAGATTTTCCTTTTCTTAGAGATGCTTTAGCATTTTCTAATGTTAAGAATTGTAAATAATCTTTAGGGCTAATTCCAACCCATTTTTTAAACACACGTTGAAAATGATACTTACTTAAATTGACTTGATTTGCAATCTCATCTAGTGAAGGTTGTTCTTTATGATATTTTTTAATAAAAGAAATTGCTCTTGCAATAATGTCGTAATGATATGTGTTTTCCATATTGTAAAAATCACTTTATCCTAATAAATATTCAATACGATTGTTGCTATTTCGTAATGTGTTGCTAAAGGCTTCGGCTATGATTCGTGAGGAAATAAATAAGCGATTAATTTCCTATTAAGCACTTAGCCAAATCAAAAGATTTGTCGAACTTCATAAAAATACACTAAACTTTGGATTAAATACTAAAAAACGTATTAATTATTACCTATGTTACCTGTTGTTTGTTTAATTTTTATGAGGGTAGCTTTTTTTCCAGTTTTAGAAGTTGAAAAATCTATTTCATCTTCCCAAACGACATTTACTTCAGATAAAAAATAAGTGTCATTTTCAACATTATCAATATTATATGTAGTTTTTTCTATTTCGATAATATTACCATTTAACCAATAGTTTACATTTTTGGAATTGTAATTTTTTGTTCCATTTTCGTTTGTAAAAATAAAATCACTTTCTTCAAACCAATTAACAAAAAAATGAAAAGAAGCTGTGTCAATACCCCCAACTACATACGATGAGTTTTTCTTGATATTACTTTTAGTGAATTTGTATTTTTTATTGTCTTTTTCTATAATTAGAACTTTGTTATTTATGTGTATAATTTTTAACTGTTTTCCATCATAAAAGTCAGTGCTATATAAATTATTATCTATTTTAAAAGGGTAAGGTTCCATAAAGTTTTTATCACCATATAATGTTGGTTCATTTGTAATTTCATCATCATACGCTATATCAGAGTAAAACTCACAATCGTATGCTTTAGAAAGTATTTTTGTTTCTTCTAAAATGTTTTTAAATTCTTCTGATATCCAAATAACATTACCCATAAATAGTTTTATATCTTCTATAGTAATCTGAGTTTTGTATCTGAAAGAAAACCATCGAATACGTATACAATACTATTTTCTAATTTCACACTAACCCATTTACCTTTTATAATTTTATTTTCATCTTTTATTTCCTGAAAAATATTAGTGTGTTTGTCAATGATAATTTTCTCATTAAATTCAAATTTACCAAGTTTTTCTCCTTTAGGTTTATTTCTGTAAACTAAACCAGATTTAGCTGTAACATATTTTATTTCTTGAGCCTGTTGGTTTATTTCAACCGATTTGAATGAATTATTTTTTATAGAGTTATCTTTTTTTTTGTTTTTACATCCAATTGTTAAGATTAATACGAAAAGAAAAAAAATATTTTTCATAGTGGATAACATATATGTATGATTAATTTACATTTTTATAAAAGCAATAATTACATCAAATTTATTAAAAAGAAATATTTGTAGATAGATAATCTATAATTTTTACTGAAAGAACTAGTAAAGAGGAAATTTATACTTTAAAAGTTTAACCTTATTATTATGACTAACAAGAATAAAGTATTTCAATATTACTAATTAGCTTATAAAAAAACCCCATACAAAAATTTGTATAAGGTTTTTAGAGTACTCGAGATGGGAATCGAACCCATACTCCCGAAAGAACTGGATTTTGAATCCAGCGCGTCTACCAATTCCGCCACTCGAGCATTTTTTAGAGTTTGCAAATCTAATTAATTTATTTTTATATTTAAAATAAAATCATTTTAATACTACTTAAAATAATTTTACTTTTGCCACAACAACAAAACATAAACACAACAAATAAATGTCTTATAATCAACTTACTCCTAAATTGTTTGCTTGCAGACAAAGTATGGAGCTTGCAGAAAAAATAGCAAAAGCATATGGTGAAAAGTTAGGTAATGTAAAAATAACGCCATTTAGCGATGGTGAATTTCAACCTGCTTTTGAAGAATCTGTTCGTGGTAGACGCGTTTTTATCATAGGATCTACATTTCCTAATGCAGATAACTTAATGGAAATGTTATTAATGTTAGATGCTGCTAAACGTGCATCTGCTCGTCATATTACTGCTGTAATGCCTTATTTTGGATGGGCAAGACAGGATAGAAAAGATAAGCCAAGAGTTGCTATAGGAGCAAAATTAGTAGCAAAATTATTGGAGGCTGCTGGAGCAACTAGAATAATGACAATGGATTTACATGCAGATCAAATTCAAGGTTTCTTTGAAAAACCAGTAGATCACCTTTTTGCTTCTACTATTTTTATGTCTTACATAGAAAGTTTAAAATTAGAAAATATCACTGTTGCCTCTCCAGATATGGGAGGATCAAAAAGAGCTTATGCATACTCTAAATATTTAGAAAGTGACGTTGTTATTTGTTACAAGCAACGAAAAAAGGCAAATGTAATTTCTCACATGGAACTTATTGGAGAAGTAAAAGGAAAAAATGTAATTTTGGTAGATGATATGATTGACACCGGAGGAACATTAGCAAAAGCCGCAGATTTAATGATGGAAAGGGGAGCTAAATCTGTACGTGCAATATGTACACACCCAATACTTTCTGGAGAAGCATATGAAAGAATAGAAAATTCTAAATTAACAGAGTTAATTGTTTCAGACACAATTCCTTTAAAAAAGCAGACATCTAAAATAAAAGCTGTATCTTGCGCTCCTTTATTTGCTGATGTGATGCATAAGGTACAATCTAATACATCTATTAGCGATCAATTTTTAATGTAGTTTAAACTACACTCAACTACCAAAATGGAAGTTGAAATAATTTAATTTAAATATATAAGTAATGCAATCAATTACGATCAACGGATCTCAAAGAGAAAGCGTAGGTAAAGTTTCGACTAAAGCCTTACGTAATGCTGGAAAGGTACCTTGCGTTTTATACGGAGGAGATAAACCTGTTCATTTTTCAGCAGAAGAAAAAGCGTTCAAGAGTTTAGTATACACTCCAAATGTATATACTGCATCGATTGAACTTGACGGTACAGCACATTCAGCTGTTTTACAAGATATTCAATTTCATCCTGTAACAGATAAAATCTTACATGTAGATTTTTATCAAATATTTGAAGATAAGCCAGTAACTATGGAAATTCCTGTGAAATTAGTAGGAAGTTCTAAAGGAGTTCTTATTGGTGGTGCTTTACGTCATAACATGCGTAAAGTAAAAGTAAAAGCTTTACCAGCAAACTTACCTGATTTTATTGAAGCTGATATTACTGAATTACAAATTGGTAATAAATTATACATTACAGAATTAGAGAATGAAAAATACACATTTTTACACCCTAAAAATGCAGTAGTTGCTCAAGTTCGTATGTCTCGTAATGCTACTAAAAACACAGAGGAAGAAACAACTGAAGAAGCATAACATTTTTTTAGTAGAAAAATAAAAAAACTGTCTGAAAATTATTTTTCAGACAGTTTTCTTTTTTAGAGAATAGTTATTTACTCATTCATTTAGAGTCTCAAATAAAACCAAGAAATTTAAACTCTTTGTTCGTACTTTAACACTAAAAATGTATAAATAAGGTATATTATAAAAAAGCTGCCTTATTCAGACAGCTCTTTATTCCTTTTCAATAAAACTCTCCCTTTTATAATTAAACTTTGAATTTACTAAGTTCAAATTAATATTCCCTGTAAAACCTTTAGTAAGATTTCCTTTCATTATAAACATTCGTTTATTTTTATTTTTTCCTTCACTTTTTTGTTCAAAATCTCCATGTTTAAAAACTGTTGAATGACCATAAGCTTGTAATATAAAACCATTTTTAGGCTCATAAAAATTGATAGTTGAATACTCTCCTTTAAAATCAAATGTTTTAAAGTCCTTAGAAAAACTAAAAAGTGAAAACTCACTATTAAAATCATCGATTGTAACGTTTTTACCAATCTTTTCTATTTCAATTGTAGAAGTTTCTGTATCTAAAGTCGAATTATCTATATCTTTTATTTTAAATGTACTTACGTTTTTAGATATAATCTTACTTTTACTAACTTTTTCAAATGTTATTTTAGCTCCTTCTGTAATACTTATATCACTATTATCGATTTCTTTTCCTGAAAACTCACCTTCTTTTAAAATTAAATTTAATTTTTCATAACTTAAATTAGATTTAATATTACTTGCAACACTAGTAATTACACATTGTAAATAGTTTGGTATTTTAATTTCAAAATTGGTTTTTATGATTTTTACACTTTTAAACCTACTTAACACATCCTCTATTTCAAGGACTTTATTAGATTTTTTTTTCTCTGAAAAAAATGACATCATTTTATCTACAAACTCAGTTGTATTTCCTTCCGAATTAGATTCTACTTGGAAATCAGAAAAATAATAATCACTTTCAATATCTATGACAACCTTTTCTTGTTTTATTTCATCTTTAACTTTAAGACTTTTCACCCTCTCATTTATAAGGCTTTCTGGAAAATTCCTATATTCTACAGTGAAAGTTATATAAATATTGTTGTCTAATGATTCAAGTAAATTAATAGATACATTATTCGTTTTAAGTTCTAATTTTGAAATATTTTCGACATTAATACTCTTTTCAAAAAGAGTTTTTGTTTGCGAAAAAGCGCAAATGGTTACTAAAAGTAAATTTATACTACAGAATAATTGTTTCATAGGTTATATTTTTTTGATTTAAGCTTTTAATATGATTTTGAATATCTTTTAATGTTCCTAGTCGTTCTTTCAAGTTTGCTATTAATCCTTCTAAAACATTCATATTATTGGGGTTTTTAGTAAACCTTACCGTAAGGTTTTTGTAATTATTTGATAGTCTTTTCAACTTATCTTCATATACAGAAATCAATTTTTTATCATCTGTTAATTCCAAAAATTGATTCCATTCCTTATCAATATCTTTTAAATATTTTTTTTCAATTTCTTGTACTTGCATCAATAAAGAAGGTTTCTCTATTTTAGATCCATTCTCATTTTTGAAAAAATAAAAACTAAGAGAAAATAACAGAAGGAAAGAGGCTACCAAACCTATAGTCTTTTTATATTTTTTCTTAACAGACTGCTTATCTAGTTTCTCTAGAAAATCTTCTCTATGATTATTGGGCAATTCATTAATAGTTACATTTTCCTTGAATAAATCTCTAATATCTTGCTTCATTTAACTGCTTTTTTAACAATTCTCTTAACTGTAATTTACCACGTCGTAATTGTGTTCTCGATGTTTTTATCGCAATGCCTAAAATTTCTGAAATTTCGGCATGATCATATCCTTCCATTAGATATAATTTTAGAACAAATTGATATTTATTTGATAATTGATCTATCGCTTTGCTAATTTGTTCTTTTGTAATTTCTATATCAAATAACCAATCTTCTTCCTCTACAATTTCTAAAGAATGATTTTCTATAGAAACAGTTTCTAATTTTTTCTTTTTTAATACATCTATACATTGATTAATTACAATCCTTTTTAACCATGCTCCAAACGTTCTTGTGTTTTCAAAGTTTTTAATGTGTAAAAATGCTTTTAAAAAACCTTCCTGCATAGCTTCTTTAGCTTCTTCCTTTGGCAAATACCTGCAAGCAATTGTAAACATAGCTTCACAATACTCATCGTATATATGCATTTGGGCTTTTCTATTGCCTTTTTTGCATTGCTTAATTAATAAATTGATTTCTTTTGACAATTTAGTTTGCTGATTTATCTATAGAAACGAAGAAAAATAAAAAGGGTTTCAAAAAAATGAAAATTTCCTTTTTTTCTTCTAATTATAACGAATAAATGATAAAATAGATCGAAAAAACATCTTTCTTTTTCATCGTGAATTAGAATTACTAAATTTCAATATTAATTCTTTTCACATAGAACATACAAATGTTTAAACAGTATTTATTTTTGTTAGTTTTTATATTCTTAACAATAGGTGGTTGTAAAAGTACAACGATAAAAAATGATTATTTTTCACTAAAAGAAGCTTATAAAAATCCGAAACATGTAAAAAAACTAACTCTTGTAAATCAAGGGCTCACAGAACTACCAAAAGATTTTTCTCTTTTTAAAAATTTAGTAGAACTACATTTAAACAGAAACCACTTTTTATCTATTCCCTCCGTTATTTTTGAGCTTCGAAAGCTAGAGAAATTAAACATTAGCAACAATAAAATTTTATGGATTTCAAAAGATATTGGTAAACTAAAAAATTTGAAAGAATTAAAAGCATCGTTTAATAAAATAGACTATATAAGTGATGCTATAGGCTCACTTTCTAAATTAAAAAAACTAAGTCTCTATGGAAATTTATTACGCAAACTACCAGAATCTATTAGTAATCTCAAAAAATTAGAAAATTTAGAATTATGGCACAATAAATTGGAAAAACTACCTAATAATATTGGTAATTTAAACAAAATACGCTCTCTAAGTTTAAACAATAATAAATTAACAGCCCTTCCAAATTCTTTTGGAAAACTAACAAATTTATGGCGTTTAGAAATAACAAGAAATCAATTAGAACATCTTCCTACATCTATTGGAAGTCTAAAAAATTTACATGAATTTTTATTGAGCGAAAATAAAATTAATACACTTCCTACATCTATTGGCGATTTAACCAAATTAGAAAAAATTGATTTATCTAATAATAAAATAACTGCTTTGCCTGACTCTTTTATTGGTTTAACGCATCTTAAAGAGTTAAACTTAGCATACAATAAAATTATAAAAACCCCCTATATTCTAGAAAACATACATTCTTTAAAAAAATTAGACTTATCTGATAATTTGATAGAAAACATAGAACAGTCGTTTTGTTTTTCTTCAAGTTTAAAAACTCTTGATTTACACAACAATAAATTAAATAACATTCCCTACTACTCTATTAGTAAACTACATGTTTTAAAACATTTATCTTTATTTGGAAACTATTTGGAGACACTTCCAAATTCTATAAGTAATCTTTCTAATTTAGAGATCATTTCTTTAGACAACTATTATTTTAAGAAGTCTGAAATAAAAAGAATTCAAGAAATATTACCTAATTGTAAAATTGAACAATAAAGTTTAAGCAAACAAAGTAGCAAAAGCTTCTTCTATTTTTCCTACAAGAATAAGCTTAATACTATGGTTTTTAGAGGCTATTTTATTGTATTTTGAAGCTACAAAGGTTTTATACCCTAATTTTTCTGCCTCAATAATTCGTTGATCAATTTTAGAAACAGGTCGTATTTCTCCTGCTAAACCAACTTCTGCCGCAAAGCAAACATTCGGATTTATTGCTAAGTCTTGGTTAGAAGATAAAATTGCTGCTACTACAGCTAAATCTATCGCAGGATCATCTATATGAATTCCTCCAGTAATATTTAAAAATACATCTTTAGCTCCTAATTTAAACCCTGCTCGTTTTTCTAACACAGCCAAAATCATATGGAGTCTTTTCAAATTATACCCAGTTGTAGAACGTTGTGGTGTTCCATATACCGCTGTACTTACCAAAGCTTGAATTTCTATCATTAACGGACGAACTCCTTCTAAAGTTGAAGCTATTGCTGTTCCGCTTAAATCGGTGTCTTTTTTAGAAATCAAAATTTCTGAAGGGTTTGTTACTTCCCGCAATCCTGTAGATAACATTTCGTAAATTCCCAATTCTGCAGTAGAACCAAACCTGTTTTTTTGTGATCGTAAAATTCGATAAGTATGATTACGGTCTCCTTCAAATTGTAAAACCACATCTACCATGTGTTCTAAAATTTTTGGTCCCGCAATATGTCCTTCTTTATTAATGTGTCCAATTAACAAAACAGGTGTATTCGTTTCTTTAGCGAATTTAATAAGTTCTGCCGATGTTTCTCGTATTTGTGAAATACTTCCTGGCGATGCTTCTATAGAGTTCGTATGTAATGTTTGAATAGAGTCTATCACTAAAACATCTGGTTGTACTTCTTCTATATTTTTAAAAATTCGTTGCGTATTGGTTTCTGTTAACACCAAACAATTAGAGTTTTCATTCTTTAATCGTTCTGCTCGCATTTTTATTTGTGACTGACTTTCTTCTCCAGAAACGTACAATACTTTCTGTGTAATTTGTAAAGCTACCTGTAATAAAAGTGTAGATTTACCAATACCTGGTTCTCCACCTAATAAAGTAACAGAACCTTTCACCAAACCACCTCCTAAAACAGTATCTAACTCCTTATTTCTCGTTAAAAATCGTTCTTCTGCATCAAATTCTATCTCTTGAATTTTTAGAGGCTTCGAAACTTTTTTATCTGTATTAGATGGTGTTTTCCAAGTTCTTTTTTCTTCTTTCTGAATTACTTCTTCTACAATAGTATTCCATTGTTTACAAGCAGTACATTGCCCTGCCCATTTTGCATGTTGCGTTCCACAATTCTGACAAAAAAAAGTTGTTTTGGTTTTTGGCATGAAATAAATTGATTTCTTACAAAGAAAAGAAATCTTATTTGTTTTTATTAATAATAGGCAACAACAAAAATGATAATCCGCCAAAAATGATAATCATAGCTGTTTGTGCAGACCACATAATAGCTCCAAAAGCATTAGAAGGTTCTTCTGGCACACCAAACAATGTAAATGCTCCTGCAACTGCAACAGGATATAAACCTATACCTCCATTAGTTGCTGCAATACTAAAACCTCCTGCTATAAAACCTACTAAAATTGCACCAAAAGGAACATTTAACCCTTCAATAGCTGGTATCGTAGCCCAAAACATAGCCACATACATTGTCCAAATAAACACGGTATGAAAAATAAATGCCCATTTATTTTTCATTTTAAAAATACTTGTAAGACCTTCTCCTAAACTTTGCATAAAGTTTTTAATTTTTAATCCAAAACCTGAAGATGCCTTTTTCACATATTGTCTAAAGAATAAAAAAGCAATCACGGCTAATAATAAAATGATTCCTATTTTAACAGGATCAAAGTTTTCTTTTACTAGTTGAAGAATAAAATCAAACTGTATTAAAAGAGTAATTCCTATAATACTAAACATCATTACTAAATCTGCAATTCGTTCAGCAACTATAGTTCCAAAACCTTTTTCAAAAGGAATATCTTCATATGTAGTCATTACTGTTGCTCTAGATACTTCCCCTGCTCTAGGTAAAGCTAAATTCACAAAATACCCAATAAGTACAGCTAAAGTACTATTTGCAAATTTAGGCTTATACCCCATTGGTTCTAACAAAAATTTCCATCGATATGCTCTAGATAAATGGCTAAGAATTCCAAAGAAGAGTCCTAATACAATCCATTCATAATTTGCCTTTTTAAAATAATTTAAAAGCGTGCTTGGCGAAATTTTAGTAAATAAATACCATATTAAAAAACCTCCCAAAACGAGAGGCAAAATTATTTTTAAAGTTTTTTTTATAGAAGTACTCAAAGCTAGTCTAATAAATTAGTTTCTTCGTTAGGAAATACTAACTGTGGTTTAAACTTTTTAGCTTCCTCTAATTCTAAAAACCCGTAGACAATTAAAATTAGAACATCTCCTTTTTGAACTCTACGAGCAGCAGCTCCATTTAATGTTATTTCTCCACTTTTTCTAGGACCAGGAATTGCATACGTCTCTAATCTTTCTCCATTATTATTATTCACTATTTGAACACGTTCTCCTTCAATAATCCCTGCGGCATCCATTAAATCTTCATCAATGGTAATGCTTCCTATATAATTTAAATCGGCACCTGTAACTTTTACACGGTGGATTTTAGATTTTACAACTTGTACTAACATATGGCAAAAATACTGTTTTTAAAGAATTTATCTTTTATTAATCTTAATTGTTTTTAAACCTAATATTATCTATCAAACGAATATCACCTGCAAATACCGCAATAAAAGCTCTGTATTTCTTTTTTGGTTCAAAACTAGTTACCGATTCTAAACTTGTTTCTTCAGCAATTATAAAATATTCCAATTCTAAAAGTGGGTGTTTTTCAAACTTAGTTTTTACCCAATCTATAATCTCATTTACATTGTTTGTTGCTGTTTTGTTTCTTGCTTTCTTTAATGTTTTATGAATAAAAGGTGCTGCTTTTCTATATTTTGGTAAAAGACGTGCATTTCTAGAGCTCATTGCTAACCCATCCTTTTCCCTAAAAATAGGCATTCCTTTAATTTTTATTGGAAGCTCTAATTTTTCTACCATTTTTTTAATAATCTGTAGTTGTTGAAAGTCTTTCTTTCCAAAATAAGCCACATCTGGAGTCACAATTTCGAACAGATTTTTAACAATAGTTCCTACACCATCAAAATGGCCATCACGAAATTTTCCTTCCATTTGATGCTCTAAACCATCAAAATAGAATTTTTCCGCAACTACATTTGCATTATAAATTTCTTTTACAGAAGGTACAAATAACACATTACATGCAACACTTTCGAGCAATTTTATATCTTGCTCTAAAGTTTGTGGGTATTTATCTAAATCTTCCTTATTATCGAACTGGGTTGGATTTACAAAAATGCTCACAACCGTAATATCATTCTTATCTAAAGCCTTTTTTATTAAAGACAAATGTCCTCTATGCAAAGCTCCCATGGTAGGCACAAATCCAACAGACTTTTTATTCTTTTTTTGTGCTACTAAGTATTTTTTTAAATCTGTTTTTGATTTGAATATTTTCATTGGACATTAATTAGAATCTTTGCAAAATTAGCAATTTAACACGATTTTAGCATAAAATTTCGTAGTTTTGCGCCTTTATAAAGAGTCAGATTTAATGAAGGATAAGAGAATATTATATGTTTCTTCGGAAGTAATCCCATATTTACCAGAAACAGAGTTATCATCTACTGCATTCAATGTTGCTAAATATGCACATTCAAAAGGAGTTCAAACTCGTATTTTTATGCCTCGTTTTGGGGTAATTAATGAGCGTAGACATCAACTGCACGAAGTAATCCGATTATCAGGTATGAATTTAATTATTAATGATATGGATATGCCATTGATAATTAAAGTTGCATCTATTCCAAAAGAAAGAATGCAGGTTTATTTCATAGACAATGATGAGTACTTTAAGCGAAAAGCTATTTATACAGATGAAGATGACCAGTTATTTAAAGATAATGATGAAAGAATGATATTCTTTGCAAAAGGTGTTGTCGAAACTGTAAAAAAATTAAATTGGGCTCCAGATGTTATTCATGTTCATGGTTGGATGGCTTCTTTATTACCAATGTACTTAAAAGAATTTTACAGAGAAGAACCTTTATTTAACGAAAGTAAAATCGTTACTTCTTTGTATAGTAATGAGTTTTCAGGTAAGTTAAATGAGGATTTAATTAACAAGGTTCGTTTTGATAAAATAAAAAGCGATAGTATTATTCATTTAGAAAACCCTACTCAGGAAAACATTCTAAAAAATGCTGTTTTAAATTCAGATGCAATTATTAAAGGAAGTGCTGAGTATTCAGAAGAATTTGAGCAGTTCTTGGCAAGTAATGATGTTATCACTTTAGATCATCAGCCTGAAGAATATTTAACAGAAGCTTATTTAGATTTTTATAAACAAAATGTTCTTGAGTTACAAGATTCTTAAATATTTCTAAAAATTAATGATGAAAAAAATTGTTTATTTTTTTACACTATGTACCTTTATATTTTTAGTTATTTCTTGCGAAAAAGATTTTCGAGAAATTGGAGGGAATGTAATTAGCAACAATAGTTTTAATACGAAACAAATTGTTTTGGATGTAGAAATTGATCCAATAGATATTGATGCCGTTCGCGCAGATGATATTGCTATCGGAAACTTAGGTGAATATTTACTTGGTGTCTACAACAATAAAGATTATAAAAAAATAGAAGCATCTATTATTAGCCAATTAGGAGTTACAGTTAATCCAAAAACTGCTGACCTCAGAAGCGATGATATAGATTCTATTTATATTTTTAATGAGGCTGCTTTAATAATACCTTATACTTCTACTGCAATTGGAAGGGAATCTAATGGAAGCACAAAATTTAGACTAGACTCTCTTTTAGGAGATCCTACTATTCCTACAAGTTTAAAAATTTTTCGAAATGGAACTTTTTTAAATACATTAGATCCAATCAACCCATCAACTGGAAATAGTTATTTATCTAATCATGAATATCTTGAAGTTGAGCAGTTAAATGAAGATCCTAATTTTAGTTTCTTTCCAAAATCAACTGACACTTTATATGTTATAGAAAGAGAAAAAAGTAATGGGGTAAAATTTAATGATACCGTAAGATTAGGTACTGCAACAACAAATCGTCCTCCTTTTTTAGCTGTTCCTTTAGATAAAGCTAAAATGAGAGCACTTTTTTGGGACAAATTTAAAGATTCTGAGTTTTCTAGTCAAAATGCTTTTAATAGTTATTTTAGAGGTTTAATTCTAAAATCAGAAGGTAATGATGGCTCTTTAATTCCTCTTACATTAGGTAATAATGCACCACGTTTAGAAATGTATTATACAATTACAAGAATTGAAAATGGTGTAATAAAAGATACTGTTCCTGGTAACTATTCGTTTCCTTTGAATGGTATTACTAATAGTAAATATGTAATGTCTACACCTCAAAACCCAAATACAAATTCTAATAGCTTTTCTGTACAAGGAACAGCAGGAAGTATGGCACGTATTAAAATTTTAAACAACACACAACTACAAGAATTAAGATCTCAAAATATTTTAATAAATGATGCTTCTTTAACTTTTAATATTGATGCTTCAAGAGATACCATTAAAGCTCCTAAAAGGCTCTTCATATATAAAGAAGATAAAAATAGTCATGTAAAAGACAGCTATTCTGAGTCTGCTTTCTTTGGAGGTATATTAGAGTTAGAGAATAGCAAGCCAGAAAAATATACCATACGAATTACTGATCATATTTCGGATGTAGTTAATGGAGAAACTTTTAATTCACCTCTTGTTTTAAGAGTATTCAATACTCCTACGGATCTCCCAAATATACCTAACAGTAATCAATTAGACACCATTGCTAAAACCTATAATTGGAATCCAAGAGGTGTTAGTTTATTAAATAATTTAGCTACAAATGGTGAAAAAAAAGCCAAATTAATTATATCATATTCTGAAGAAAAAGAGAGTAATTAACCTATTTAAAAACTAAATAAATTTATGTGTGGAATCACTGGATACATTGGAGAAAGGGATGCATATCCAATTGTAATTAATGGATTAAAACGATTAGAATATCGTGGTTATGACAGTGCTGGAGTAATGATGTATGATGGAGAAAACATGAACCTTTCAAAAACGAAAGGAAAAGTTTCTGACCTAGAATTAATAACCACCAATAACGAGAAAAAAAGAATTGGTAAAATAGGAATTGGTCATACAAGATGGGCAACTCATGGTGTTCCAAATGACACTAACTCACATCCTCATTTCTCTCAATCAGGAGATTTAGTTATAGTGCACAATGGTATTATTGAGAATTATGATACTATAAAAAAAGAACTGATTTCTCGCGGATATAAATTTCAGAGTGATACAGATACTGAAGTACTGATTAATTTAATTGAAGAAGTTAAGAAAAATGAAGATTGCAAATTAGGGAAAGCCGTACAATTAGCTTTAACTAACGTAATTGGTGCTTACGCAATAGCTGTTTTTGACAAAACAAAACCAAATGAATTAGTAGTAGCTCGTTTAGGAAGCCCTATAGCCATTGGAATTGGAAAAAATAATGAAGAATTTTTTATTGCATCAGATGCTTCTCCTTTTATTGAATATACAAAAGATGCTCTTTATTTAGAAGATGGTGAATTAGCCATTATAAAAAAAGGAAGAGGAATAAAAGTTAGGCAAATAGATAACGATAAATCTGTTGATCCTAAAATACAGGAATTAAAGTTAAGTCTTGATCAAATTGAAAAAGGCGGCTATGATCATTTCATGTTAAAAGAAATATACGAACAACCTAAAGCAATTACAGATACCTACAGAGGTAGAATGTTATCTGATGAAGGCATTATTAAAATGGCTGGTGTTGACGATAATATTTCAAAATTCTTGAATGCTGATAGAATTATCATAATCGCTTGTGGTACTTCATGGCACGCAGGTTTAGTTGGTGAATATCTATTAGAGGATATGGCTAGAATTCCTGTAGAAGTTGAATATGCTTCTGAATTTAGATATAGAAATCCTATAATAACTCCTAAAGATGTTGTTATTGCTATTTCTCAATCTGGCGAAACTGCAGATACTTTAGCTGCTATTAAGTTAGCAAAATCTAAAGGAGCATTCGTGTTCGGTGTTTGTAATGTTGTAGGTTCTTCTATAGCTAGAGAAACACATGCTGGTGCTTATACGCATGCAGGACCTGAAATAGGAGTTGCTTCTACAAAAGCATTTACAACACAAATAACATTACTTACTCTAATTTCCTTGAAATTAGCACAAGCTAAAGGTACATTGTCTAAGACAGCTGTAAATAATTATTTACAGACTATGCAACAAATACCTAATCAAGTTGAAAAGTTATTGGAGATCGATCCTATTGTACAAGAAATAGCGAATGTTTATAAAGATGCGACTAACTGCTTGTACTTAGGTAGAGGATTCAATTTCCCTGTTGCTCTAGAAGGAGCTTTAAAATTAAAAGAAATCTCTTATATACACGCAGAAGGGTATCCTGCTGCCGAAATGAAACATGGACCTATAGCGTTAATAGATGAAAATATGCCTGTTTTTGTTATCGCTACTAGAAAAGGTCATTATGAAAAAGTGGTTAGTAATATTCAAGAAATTAAATCTAGAAGTGGTAAAATTATAGCTATCGTAACGGAAGGAGATGAAACCGTTAAAGAAATAGCAGATCATGTAATTGAAATTCCAGAAACAGAAGAGGCTTTAACACCTCTTTTAACTACCATTCCATTTCAACTACTATCTTATCACATTGCTGTTATGTTGAATAAAAATGTAGATCAGCCAAGAAATTTAGCAAAATCAGTAACTGTTGAATAAACAATTTTTGATTTAGAAAATTTTATAAAAAAGCTACCTAAAATTAATTCAGGTAGTTTTTTTATAACTTTTATCACTCTTTCATTTGCCTTATTAGCCCATTTTAATGCTATAACCTGCCTATTCTTATATATTTCATGTTTCGTTTAGTCAACTATTATAATGAGAAGTAAAATATGAATAGCCACAAACTTTACAGCATCGTAATTTTTTTCTATTACTTTACGAAAAGTATTTCAATATTATCATTTTATCTATTCGCTTTGGTGTTGAAAAAAAACCAGATTCCAACGCATAAAGCAATTATTAAAAAGACTTTCTTCATAATTTTATATACCTTAAAATGCTTGTAGAAATGATATTTCTAAGTAAAGAACCCCAAAGCAAACGCATTTATCATTTTATATGAATTACTTTTTCACTTTTCAGCGCAAACACCAGTAAATTAAATATTTGACTGTCTACTAACTATTTAAAACATCCTTTTAAATAGCAATTAACGTAACAACAACCTTATTAAAAACCCATCAACACTTCTGATTATCAGGTGATTATATTTTTACCTATTTTCATAGGTTAAAAAAAACAGATTTTATAGTAAAAAGTGTTAAAATTTTGAAAAAAAATTAATAAATTGACAATGAATAATCTAAATCAAAAATCATGAGTAAAAGATTAATGTACCTCTTAGGTATTTTACTTACCATTTTACTAGGAACCTACTTTAGTTGGAAACTATGTTGCTCTCCCCATGAAGTCAGTGACACACCTGTTTCTAATAAAACTGAGGAAGAAGTAACAACGGTTTATACCCCACCCACTTTGTATCCTTTCAGTATTAAAGATGATAATGGAGATCTTTCTCTAAAGACTAATGATAATTTTAATTTTGAAAAATCTAATCTTAATTTTTTAACCCCAATTTCTTCAAATTTAGATATAGAAATCGATAAACTAAAAGATTATCTAAGTTCCAAACAAAACAAATCGGTATCTATAACTGGGTATTATACTGATGGTGAAAAGAACGACTCCCCTTATCCAAATTTAGGCTTAGCGAGAGCAAATTCTGTAAAAAATTATTTTGTTAATAAAGGTATTTCCTCTAAAATAATGAACACTTTTGGACAGAAAAATAACGAAATGATTCCAGATTCACTAAATGTATATCATGGTCCTTTAAATTTTAAGATAGCTGAATTAAAAGATGACAGTGACGAAATCAATAAATTAGGAGCATATATTAAAGCAAATCCTATTGTGTTAAATTTTGATACAGGAGAATTCAAAATTGATTTAACACCTGAAGAAAAACAAGAAATGGCTGACATCGTTAGGTACTTAGATAAAGTAGATGGTGCTATGTGTTTAATAACTGGTCATACGGATAGTTCTGGAGATGCTGCTATAAATATGGGGCTTGGTCAAGGAAGAGCCGATGACGCCAAAAAACATCTAATAAAAAATGGAATTCCTGCTGGTAAAATAATCGCTACATCTAAAGGAGAAACACAGCCTATTGCAGATAATAATACAGAAGAAGGAAAAGCTGCAAATAGAAGAACAGTAATAACAATTAAATAACTAAAAAAAATAAAATTATGGATTGGTGTATAATCATACCTATTATAGTAGGTCTACTTTGTGCTTTATTAGGCTATTTATTAGGCAGACTTTTTAAAGGTTCATCTGAAAGAGATAATAATGAACTATTAGAATTAAAAAACAAAATTACAAATTTACAGACAGATTTAGACAACTGTAGAAAGAGTAAAATATCATTACAACACGATTTAGATGCATGTGAAAAAAGTAAGTTAGGTTTGGCTTCAGATTTAAATTTGGCTAGAGAGGCTGCTAGTAGTAATTCTGGAAATGCTAATTTAGGAATGGCTGCTTCATTTGCAGGTAATAATGCAAATGATGAAATTTTATTACCTTTTAACGCAGATGCAGCTAAAGCTGCCTATGGTAAAAAAATAAAACAAGACGATTTAAAAATTGTTGAAGGTATAGGCCCGAAGATAGAAGGACTTTTTAATAATTTTGATATAAAAACATGGAAAGCTTTAAGTGAAGCTTCACAAGAAAAATGTCAGGAGGTTTTAGATAGTGGAGGAGAACGCTATAGAATCCATAACCCTGGAACATGGCCTGCACAAGCAAAATTAGCTTATGAAGGTAAATGGGAAGAACTTGTTAAATGGCAAGATGAACTAGATGGTGGTAAAGCATAAAAACAAAAAGCTCGGCAATTGCCGAGCTTTTTGTTTTTATGCACTTTTAATAAATTACTCAACTATTAAAGTGTATTGTGGTGTTTTATTTAAAGGACAGAAATAAACATATTCTCCTTTCTTTAAAGTTACTTGTTTAGAAGTAGACTTAGAATTATTCTTCACCAAAGAGGTAACATAAGCATTTTTAATATGGTTAGCTTGATCTGTTTTTCCTTTTGGAGCTAAAACAAACCCTACATCTTTACCTACATTGGTATTTGCTATTTCAAAAATATAAGTACCTTCTGTAAGCGTTAAAGATTTTTGTGTAAACTCGCCTTTTGTTTGTTCCAATGCTACTGTCTTTAAATCCTGAGCATTAATATTCATAGATACTCCAAAGACGATTACTAAAATTGCTATTATTTTTTTCATTCTTGTATATTTAAAATTTAATGTTATTTTTTATGAATTTGTTGTGAATTTACCTGCCTCAACAACTGGAAAATCAATTTCAGTTTCAGCAATATGATTTACATAATTTGTTAATGTATTTGAAACTACATTTAAAACAATTTCTAAAATATCACTATCGTTATATCCAGCAGCTTTAGCAGCACTAATTTCTTCCGTAGAAATATTTCCTCTGTTTTTAGTAATACTTTGAGCTAACTTTAATCCTGCTTCTATTTTTGTATCTGTAGAAAGACCTTTTCTATTTAATTCTGTTTGCTCATCAGATAAACCGTTCATTTTTCCAATAGCAGTATGCGCTGATAAACAGTAGTTACAATTATTTTCTTCAGCAATAGCCAAAGCTAATTGTTCTCTAAATTTATTTGAAAAGTTACCACTAGCAGTTAGTTCTCCTAAAGATAAATAACTTTGTAATGTAGCTGGAGAGTTTCCAAACACTTTAATAAGGTTAGGAATGAATCCTAATTTGTTTTGTACAGCATCAAATAATTCTTTTGATTTTCCTGTAGTTGTTTCTGGATTTAATGTTTTAATTCTTGTACTCATGATTTTAAGGATTTTAATTATTATTTAGTTCTTTTTGTTCGTCATATTCTTGGTATCCCCAACAATTCGGACATTGATAATCTTCTGATATCATAATTCTTGGTTTAAAATTCTGATACAAAGATGCGATGAAAAGAGGCTTTAAAAATTGGACAAAAGTTCCTAAGGCTTGCACAAAGAAGGAAACTGGTGTCGAAAAAACCTTTTCAAGCTAAAAATAGATCGTAAAAGAATAAAAAACACTAAGTTAATCGACTGTTTCTATCGTATAATAAATACCATCTTATCTTTATTCTGTCTACTAATGAATGTGCAAAACACTATTTAGAAAGAATATCTGTACCTAAATAACCGTCGTTTTTATTGTAGTACCAAACTCTATTTTTTGGCATCCTAATTTTATTAATCATTTCTTCTCCTGTTAATAAAATATATTCACCACTATCTTTTGTTTCTTTAAAAAACTGATAAACCTCCATAGCGTAGGTTTTAGGATTAAAATAGAAATACCAGGTATCTTTACCTATCTTTTGGTTATAGGTTACTTTTAACACCAAATATTCCTTTCCTTTGAATGTTTTTCGTGTTACTTTATCATGAATAATAGTTCCTTTATCTTTTAACTTCATAGGAAGTCCATATAAATAGGTATAATAGTTTTTATATAAATTGGCTCTATCGCAACTTAATTGATATTTATTTTTAATTTCTTCAGATACATTATCTTTCCCATTAAAAACAATTTTACAATTATCCTTATTAAGAGTATACTCTGTAGTGTTTTTTCCTCTAGTTGCTTTTACATGAAAAGACTCTCTAGGAAGATCAATTTTAATTTCACTATTTCTATCAGAATTTTTAGGAGTTTTCATAGTAACAAATAAGGTTCCATTAAAATGATGCCAATTGCCATATGGATCATGATACTGAATGGATTTGTTAAGCAACTCATTTCCTGATAGTTTTTCTTGAGAAAAGAGAACATTAAGAGTAAAGAGATAAAAACATAAAAGTAAAATTCTTTTCAATATCATCATCATAATAGTTTGTAACGAGAAGATATAAAAGTAATAAAAAAACCCGCTAATTGCGGGTTTTTTACTGTTATGATTCTTTAATATCTAATTGAATACTTAAATCTTTTAATTGTTCACTGTCTATATTTGCAGGAGCATCAATCATTACATCACGCCCTGAATTGTTTTTAGGGAATGCAATAAAATCTCGAATCGTTTCTTGTCCACCTAAAATAGACACTAATCTATCTAAACCGAAAGCTAAACCTCCATGAGGTGGCGCTCCATATTCAAAGGCATCCATTAAGAATCCGAATTGCTCCTTTGCTTCTTCTTCTGTAAAACCTAAATGCTTAAACATAATTGCCTGTGTTTCTTTATCATGAATACGAATAGAACCACCACCAATTTCGTTACCATTTAATACTAAATCATAAGCGTTTGCTTTTACCGAACCTGGATCTGTATCTAACAATTCAATTTGCCCAGGTTTAGGGGAAGTAAAAGGATGGTGCATTGCATGATAATGCCCTGTTTCTTCATCTAATTCTAATAAAGGGAAATCGATCACCCATAACGGAGCAAATTCATCCGCTTTACGTAAACCTAAACGCTCCCCCATTTCCATACGTAAAGCACTTAATTGTGCACGTACTTTCGTAGTTTTACCAGATAAAATACAAATTAAGTCTCCAGCTTTAGCTTCAGTAGTCTCAGCCCATTTTGCTAAATCTTCTTGATCGTAAAACTTATCTACTGATGATTTAAAAGTTCCGTCTTCATTACATTTTACATACACCATACCTAAAGCACCAACTTGCGGACGCCTAACCCAGTCTATTAATTTATCAATTTCTTTACGAGTGTAAGAAGCTGCTCCTGGTACAGCAATACCAACCACTAATTCAGCTTCATTAAATACTTTAAATTCTTTATGTTGTGTAACTTTGTTTAATTCTCCGAATTTCATTCCAAAACGAATGTCTGGTTTGTCATTTCCATATAAACGCATGGCGTCGTCAAATAACATTCTTGGAAATTTATCAACATCAACTCCATTTATTTCTTTTAATAAATGACGTGTCATTCCTTCGAAAATCTCTAATATATCTTCTTGCTCTACAAAGGCCATTTCGCAGTCTATTTGCGTAAATTCTGGCTGACGATCGGCACGTAAATCTTCATCTCTAAAACACTTTACAATTTGAAAATATTTATCCATGCCTCCAACCATTAATAGTTGTTTGAAAGTTTGTGGACTTTGTGGTAATGCGTAAAATTGACCCGCATTCATTCGAGATGGCACTAAGAAATCACGGGCTCCTTCTGGAGTTGATTTTATTAAATATGGCGTTTCCACATCAATAAAACCTTTATCAGAAAGATATTTACGAACTTCCATCGATACTTTATGACGAAAAATTAAACTCTCTTTTACAGGGTTACGACGAATATCTAGATAACGATATTTCATACGTATATCTTCTCCACCATCTGTTTCATCTTCAATAGTAAAAGGAGGTAGTTTTGCTTCGTTTAAAACAGTTAATTCAGAAACTAACACTTCAATATCTCCAGTTTCCATGTTTTTAGTTTTAGACTCTCGCTCTATAACCTTACCTTTTATTTGAATAACAGTTTCTCTACTTAGTTTTTTAGAAGCTTCTAATAAACCTTCAGGGCTTTCTTCATTAAACATCAATTGAGTAATTCCATATCTATCACGAATTACAACCCAAGTTAAATTACCTCTATCCTTCACTCTTTGAACCCAACCTGACAAGGTTACTTCAGTATTTATATGCGATGCTCTTAATTCACCACAAGTATGTGATCTGTACATTTTTGATGTTTTTTAGAAGCGCAAATTTAATTATAAATCTTAGGATGCAAAAATTACCATAGTTTAGTTTTGTAAGAAATAATTATATCTTTAGAAAAGTTTGCTATTTCGTATTCCCTCATACACAACAATACTAACAGCATTAGCTAAATTTAAACTTCTAATATGAGGGCTAAAAAGAGGTATGCTATATATAGAATTAGGGTTTGCTTCAATTATTTTTTTAGACAAACCACTAGACTCTTTTCCAAAAATTAAAAACATATCATCTTTATAATCGATAGTGTAATAATTTTTAGTTCCATGACTTGAGAAGTATGCAAAATTTCCGTTTTTATTTTTTTCATAAAAATCATCAATACTTTCATAAATGAAAAGTGAAATATGTTTCCAATAATCTAAACCAGCTCTTTTTAATCGTTTATCATCTATTTCAAAACCAAAAGGTTTTACTAAATGCAACTTTGATCCAGAAGCTAAACTTAACCGACCAATATTCCCTGTGTTCATAGGTATTTCAGGTTCAATTAACACAATATTAAATCCCATTTTATATCTTTAATCTATATTCAAACACAAAACTAAATAGATTTATAAAAAATATAAGTTAAAGAAATTCAAATAATAAGAGATTTTTTTTCTAAAAAGGAAATAAATAAGAATCAAAACTTTGATTATAAAATAGAGTTTGTTATTCCTTTTTTCTGATAAAAACAGTACCTTAGATTTCCCAAAAAATTAGACTATCTCGAAGAAACTAAATTATACCATTTTAATTATTGCAATCGCAATCTTTTTATTATTACAAATACCTTATCTTTCTTGGGCGCAATATCCTTTTCGTTTATTAGGAACTTGGTTTCATGAAATGGGACATGGACTTACAGCAATATTGGCTGGTGGAAGTTTTAATTATTTAGAAATTTATGAAAATGGTGGAGGTGTTGCTTATTCAACAGTAACCAACAAGTTTTTACCCATACATATTGCCAAAGCAATAGTTGCTGCTGGAGGTTTATTGGGTCCTGCAATAGCTGGAGCAGTATTAATTGCTGGCGCTAAAAAACCAAAAAGTGCTGCTATATTATTACGCTTATTAACAGGAGCGATCATAGTTTCATTAATAATATGGATTCGTTCTTTTTGGGGAGTAGTGATATTAAGTTTTTTTGCTGTTGTTTTTTTGATTATTACTTTTTTAAAGAATAAAAAAATAGAAACTGCTACTTTATTATTTTTAGGACTGCAAGCAGTTTTTAGTACCTACCTACAACTAAATTATTTATTTACAAAACAATTTGAAAGAGGCGGAATCTCTCAAAACTCAGATACACAAACAATTGCAGAAAACACTTTTGGAACTTATTGGATATGGGGAGCTGTTATAGTAGCCCTAAGTATATTGATGTTATGGAAAAGTATTCGTTTTTATTTTAAAGAATAAGAGACTCCATGAAATTTAACAAATAATCACCGTTTGTAGAAAATTATTGGTATTTGGTTTTTTGTAAAATGAATTTGTTCCTTTGTTTTAAATATTTTAAAATGACACTACAAGAATTTAAAGACAAACTACAAAATAACCCAAAAAAAATTCAGTTCAATGATACCATTTCAGTTATCGAATCAAATTATAATTTTACACCTTCAGCTTTCAGAAATGGAGAGTTAAACAATAAGAATTCAGAAAATCAAGGTTCTTGTAAAGTTTTCTCTTTTGCTATACAAGAAAAATTAAATAAAGAAGAGACTTTAGCTTGTTTTGGGCAATATTACTTTAAAGATGTTTTAGAGAACCCAGAAGAAACAAATCATCAAAACATTAGAAACTTTATAAAAACTGGTTTTGAAGGTTTAAGTTTTGAAACAACTTGTTTAAAGAAAAAAAGTAGAGAATCATTGTAACTTAGCTTCCATATCTTTATTTTATTATCTTATTCATTGAATTTCAACTTAATAAATTAATTTTTAAGACAAATAAGGTTTTCTTATTTTATCTTACACAAACCAATAAACATCACAACTCAAAAGCAAAATATTTACACATTCAATAATCAAACAAGCAAAAAAACAAATAATTCGTTGTTTAAGTTAAAATAGCATGTTTTTTAATTAGCTGTTATATACATAAATGTTTTTATATTTGCAGATTGTGTAAATAGTTTCATTCTTTTTTAATTACAAAACATGTATTATTATAAAAAGAAGGGGCTATACACAATAATATTTGGTTTAAATTAGTTTTAAAAAGTTAGTTGTTAATTATTTATATATTAGCATCTTTTACATGATTTTATAACTAACCCCAATTAAACGTTATAAAATGTTGAGTTATACAAAAGTTAAACCCCCAAAAGACAATGAGTACTAAAAGTTATAGAAAACCAAATGGTTTTAAATATCTAATCGGAGCCTTAGTTCTTTTATTAATTTTTTATTCTTTTAAATTAAATAGTGATTATCAAAAGCTGGAAGACGCCTTTTCTGAGCAAAAAATAGGGCTTCAAGCTGAGCTAGATGAAATTATTGAAGATTATAAAAATATTAATGTTAAAAACAAAGACTTATCGAAAAGACTTGTAAAAGAGATCAATAAAATTATTGATCTTAGAGATTCTATTAAAAATTTAAAAAAATCTAATTATAATTTAATCGTAAAATATTCACGGAAAATAGTAAAATTAGAACGTGAAAATAGAAGATTATTTATTCAGGTAGACTCTTTAAACAAACAAAATTACGAGCTACTTCAAGAAAACATTGTTGTAAAACAAGCATTAAATAAAAATGTAATAGTTCAAAAAACATTAGCTAATCAAAACAAAAATTTACTGCAAGAGCAAAAAGATTTAAAAGCAAAAGTAGATGTTGCTGGTGTTATTAAGGTAAACAATATTAAAGCACTTGCCATGAAAGAAAGAAGTAGTGGTAAACTTACCAGCACTTCTAGATCTAGAAGAACAGATGCTTTTAAAATTAAATTTGATTTACAGCCAAACCCAGTAACCAATCCTGGTAAAAAAGAAATCTTAATTCAAATTTTAGATAATAATAAAAATATAATTGCAGCTAAAGGAAATAAAAAAGTAAAAGATGGCTCTACAATTGTCTTTAGTGATAATATAATAGCCGATTATGATAACCAACAGTTAGGTATCGTTTCTTTAGTTCTTGTAAATAGAGATGATATTAACAAAGGAGTGTACACAATAAACACTTATGTAGACGGTCTTTTTTCAGGGAAAACCTCTGTAAAATTAAGATAATTTTTATTCCAAAAAAGATATTTTTTAAAGTGAAGGATTAATTTTCTTCACTTTTTTTGTTTAATCGCTAAAATAATTAAAACCATATTATATTTTTGTAGCATGGCAAAACAAGAAGATCAATTTAAAAAAGTTATTTCACACGCTAAAGAATATGGTTATATTTTTCAATCTTCAGAAATTTATGACGGGCTTAGTGCTGTATATGATTATGCTCAAAATGGTGTTGAGCTAAAGAAAAACATTCGCGACTATTGGTGGAAAGCAATGGTACAAATGCATGAAAATATTGTAGGTATAGACGCCTCTATATTAATGCATCCAACAACTTGGAAAGCTTCTGGCCATGTTGATGCCTTTAATGATCCTTTAATAGATAATAAAGACTCAAAAAAACGCTATAGAGCAGATGTTTTAGTAGAGGACTATTGTGCTAAAATTGAAGCTAAGATTGAAAAAGAAATCAAAAAAGCAGAAAAACGTTTTGGAGATTCTTTTAACAAAGAAGAGTTTATCACTACAAATGGTCGTGTTTTAGGGTATAAAGAAAAAATTAAAACCATATTAAGTAGATTAGCAAAGTCATTAGAAAATGAAGATTTAGCTGATGTTAAATTGTTAATTGAAGAATTAGAAATTGCAGACCCTTTAACTGGTTCTAAAAATTGGACAGATGTAAAGCAATTTAATTTAATGTTTGGCACTAAATTAGGTGCTTCAGCAGAAAGTGCAATGGATCTATATTTGCGTCCTGAAACCGCACAAGGTATTTTTGTTAACTTTTTAAATGTGCAAAAAACCGGTAGAATGAAAATTCCTTTTGGAATCGCTCAAACTGGTAAAGCTTTTCGTAACGAAATAGTTGCTCGTCAATTTATTTTTAGAATGCGTGAGTTTGAACAAATGGAAATGCAATTTTTTATTAAACCTGGCACGCAAAAAGAATGGTACCAACATTGGAAAAAAACACGTTTAAAATGGCACCTTTCATTAGGTTTAGGGGAAGATAATTATCGTTTTCATGACCATGAAAAATTAGCTCATTATGCAGATGCAGCTGCTGATATTGAATTTAAATTTCCTTTCGGATTTAAGGAGTTAGAAGGAATACACTCTCGTACAGATTTTGATTTGAAGGCTCATGAAGAACATTCAGGAAAAAAGCTACAATATTTCGATCATGAAGAAAACAAGAGCTATGTTCCTTATGTACTAGAAACATCAATAGGTTTAGATCGAATGTTCTTAGCTGTTTTTTCAAATTCTTTACAAGAAGAAGCGTTAGAAAACGGAACTACAAGAACTGTTTTAAAACTACCAGCCGTTTTAGCTCCAACTAAAGCCGCAATTTTACCATTGGTTAAAAAAGATGGTTTACCAGAAATAGCACGTAAAATTGTTGATGATTTAAAATGGGATTTCAACATTTCTTACGATGAAAAAGATGCTGTGGGACGTCGTTATAGACGACAAGATGCAGCTGGAACACCATTTTGTATTACGGTAGATCATGACACTTTAGAAGACAATACTGTTACTATTCGCCATAGAGATACAATGGAGCAAAAAAGGGTTAAAATAGAAGAATTAAGAACAATTATTAAAGAAGAGGTTGATATGCGTTCTTGGCTGATGAAAATGTAATAAAACCAACTGAAATAAGTTTTTTTTTAAATCCTATCAAGTTTAATTGATAGGATTTATATTTTTGCAAAATAAATATTCTTTAAAATGAAAATTGTATTAAAAATTTTATTCCTTATTTTTCTAATATGGATGGTTATAGGCATTTATCTTTTAAACACAAACCATGAAAAATCACAAATTGTCATGGGGTTAGGTGTTTTATATATGTCTTTTATATTAATGCCAATTTTTATTTATCACCGATACAAAGATGGTAAGTATAAAAAATACATTATCGATAACAATACAAATAAAGAGAGCTGAGGAAATTTCCTCAGCTCTCTTTATTTATTTTATAAAAAACTTACTTTTCTACCTCAAAGTAGGTGAATAGTTTGTTGAAAAATCTGTAGCTTTTGCTAAACCATCTGTAGCTTTTGTGAAATTACTGCCATATTTTGCATCGATGGCCTCTAAAAATTTATTAGCCATTAGTGCATATCCTCTCGCTGTTAAATGCACCCCATCTAAACTAACTAAACCACCTGTTACTAAACTTGTTGTTACAATAAAATCATCAAATACAAGCCCACTAGTAGAAGCTTCTTGTAATATTGTGTTAAAATCTACAAAAGCAAGATCTTTAGCCTCTGCAACAGCTTTAATTGTTTCATTGTATTTGTCTGTTGCTTCTCTTATTGAAGATTGTTCTTGAGGTGTTAATACCCATCTATCCGCCAAAGGAAGAGTAACCCCTCTAGCTGAAAATTGCCCTGCTAAATTAACAGGTAATAATCCTCCACTCTGAGTTACTAAAGCAGTTGCTGCATCTTCATCTACTTTTCCTATAACAGTACTACTTGATAAAACAAATAAATCTTCAGATGTTGCAGATCTAGCTTTACCGTATTGTTGCCCCAATAACTGAGCCACTAAAGGTGCCGCCGCCGCAGGCAAACCTAAAGACTCAACAAAAGGAACAAAAGTAGGACTTCCTGCTAATGTTGTTGTAATCGCCATTGACAAATCTGTTGCGTCTTCATCATAAATTACTATAGCATTTGCTTTATCTCCTGAAAAAATAATTGATCTTTCCGCTTGACCTGCACCTGCATAAATTTGATTTATTGCTCCGTATACATTATTTAATAGTGGGATTTGAGCAGCTAATTGATTTCCAGCATCAGTTCCATCTGTGGGATCTAAGGGATTATAAGGTACAGTTGTAAAATGCGGTAGTGTTGTTATATATGGAAGATTTGCAATCGCTCCTTTAGCACCATTAGCAGTTAAACCATCTACCATATTACTAAAAATACTAGCAAATACATCTGGGTCTGTTATATCAAATTCTCCATAAGTAGATACATCTAAGTTTCCTTTTTGATCTACTCCTATTCCACCTTGTATAGCATAACTTAATACATCATTACCTCCTACTTCAGATAATGTAAAAAAGCTTGGTTGATTAGCAACTGCATCTTCAATAACTGTGGCAGTGGCACTAGAAGAAAACCTAGCAAAATAAGGATTTGCTCTACCTAAAGGCACTGCATTCAAATCACCCAATCCAGGCGCAAAAAAGTGAAAACTTTTAGCTCCAGGAATACCATAATTATTCATTTGACTTGGTAATTTATTTGCAATATTCGTAGTTGGAGTTGCATCTAAAACAGCTGGCACAGAACCATTAAAAAAGAATCTTGATCCTTGAATAACATTAGGACCAAATAATAATCCACCAATATTATCATTCATTAAAGGCTGTGTAAAATCTCCTCCTCCAGCTAAACCAAATTTTTTAGATAAAATATTTGGAAATGAATTTTCTTGAGACGCTATGAAAAGCGCACCGTCTGTAAAACCAGCTGTAAAAGAAGCTCCGACTGCAACATAATTTGAAAGATCTAAGCCATTTGTGTTTATAGCTACAACCTCAGCTTCTGGTTCTTCTATCGGATCTAAATCATTATTTACATCACATGCGGTTAAACCTAAAAAAAGGAAAGGTAACCAACTATATTTAAATTTAAATTTTGTCATCTTTTTAGTTATTAATTGTCCAAGAAATAAAATACTGAGAACCTATTGCTCCTACTCCTGGCGCACTTAAATATTCTTTACCTGTTAAGTTAGCTCCTCCTAATTTAATGATAGATTTCCATGATGGAATTCTGTAGTTAACTTGAGCATCTAAAACCGTTCTAGCATCAATTACTGCATCGTGGAAAGTTGATTCCCATAAATATTCATCTTGCCATCTTACATTTATATTAAACCCAAAGTTTTTAAACAAGTTAGAATTTCCAAACTGAAGCTTAACTTTATGCTCTGGGGTATTAAAACCAGCTTCAAAATCAGGATCAGAAGCTTGATCAAAATCAAATTTAGATAAAGTATAATTTAAACCTACACTATATCCATTAAATATTTTAGTGTTTAATCCTATTGTAGCACCATAAGAGCTAATATCTGCATCTGTGTTAGTATATGTATTAAAAACCTTAGACTCTCCATTCGCTAATGCTACCAGCGCTATAGGCACTGATGTACCTCCTGGTCCTACTGGAGCAGTGTCTGATAAATCTGCATTTCCATATAACGGAGCTACCACATTCTCGTTTGCTATAAAATCTTCATAATCGTTATAGTATACACTCATATCTACACTTAGTTTATTTTCCCCAACAGGCACTGCACCACGGTATCCTATCTCTAAAGCAGTTACTTTCTCAGGTTTTACTAAATCTACATTTGCTTTAACAGGTGCTCCTATTTCTCCTCTTGCAAATGCTTGTACTGAAGTAGCAGAAAAAGAGTTTTCATAACCTTGTCTTCCTGTAAGGGCTACAGAACTAACACCTGCCAAACTAGCTCCTGTTGGAGTTAGCGTTGTTGCTGGAGTTACATATCTATCTAAATTATCCGAAGCAGAACCTACTAAAAACGCTCTACCTACATCTAGACCTATATACTGATCCTGCGTTGTTGGATTTCTAAAACCTGTTTGAAATGATCCTCTAAAATTATGATTTCTATTTTCCCCTGCCGCATAAGCAATAGAAATTCTCGGAGAGAAATTACCATCAAAATTCTGAGCTTTGTCATAACGAACAGATCCAGTTAATTTTAATCGATCATCCATTAATCTCTTCTGAATCTGAGTATATAATCCATATTCATCATAAGTAATTGGCCCATCAAAATCCGTATAAATAGTTCCTTTAGAACGTAAATTGTATTCTCTATAAGAACCTCCTACTTGCACTTCTGCAAAATCTATATATTCTTTTAAATTTAAATTTGCATCTATATGACGTATTTGAGATTCATCTTGAAACTTAGATCCTGTTGTCAAATCTGGATCAGCAATTACTCGTTGTAAAGCAGAATTAAAAGCATTCGTACCTGGAACTAAAGCTCCTTGTTGCGCAGTATTTCTACCTATTAAATGAGCTTGATCGTTAGTAGCACCACCCAACACTGCTTGTAAATAACCTCCAACATATTCTCCAAACCAAACTGGATCTTGTTTCCAACTTCTATTAAGATTTATTGCGGTAAATCGAGAATCATACGAATCACCTGCATCTTCAGAAGTTAAATATCCTCTAACAAAGAAATACTTTCCTCTAAATTCTAATTTATGTTGCTCCATAAAGAAATTCTTTATGTAATAACGGTTTGCTCCCTGGTAAATAGTATTACCTCTACCATACTTGCTATTCCATATGATCTCTAAACGATCGTTACCCCAAGGACGATAATTTAAAGACGCACCAAATTTCATACTCCTTGCATCATAATCCATTAAATCCTCTTCATTATAACCATTTCTACTCACATTTATACTTGGTATTAAAGAAGCTGCACCATTAGGTATTCTACCTAAACTTTCTAAAGTTTCTGCTACACCTCTAATATTGGTAGAAACTTCATCTCCATATACATTTAAACCATCATAATTGAGATCTGAATTTCTATCTCCAGCTGCATATCTTCCATCTCTGGTATTTCTATAGTCCGTTGCAAACCATTCTGTTCCTTTTAAGTAAGAAAAAGTTGCTTTTGCTGCAAAATAATTACTAAAAGTATGTGCCATACGAATACTAGCATCATAAAATTTATTGTTTCCCGCAGCATCTTGACTTGTTAGTCCTGTTTTCACAACTGCACTTATTCCTTGATCGTCAAATGGACTTTTACTTCTCATAAACATCACTCCATTAAAAGCATTCGCCCCATATAATGCAGAAGAAGCACCTGGTAATAATTCTACACTTTTAACATCTAATTCAGATAAACCTAATAAATTACCTAAAGCAAAATTTAGCGCTGGTGAAGAGTTATCCATACCATCTACCAATTGCATAAAACGAGTATTTGCAAATGTTGCAAAACCTCTAGTGTTTACCGATTTAAATGTTAAACTATTCGTGTTTACATCTACTCCTTTTAAATTCTCAAGACCATCATAAAAAGAAGGAGAAGATGTGTTTTTTATGGCTCTAGAATCAAATCTTTCAATACTCACTGGAGACTCCATAATTCTTTCTGGAGTTCTAGAAGCGGAAATAACTACTTCGTCTAAGGAAGTTGCATTTTCTTTAAGAGATAGCTCAACAATTTGATTGTTTTTTGTTATTTCTACCTTTTGTGTCTGATATCCTAGTGAAGAAATCTCTATTGTAAATGGTGGTTTCTCTGAAACCGTTAGCGTAAATTTACCATTAAAATCTGTAGTAGTACCTACTGCCTTTCTAGAAACTTTAATATCGGCTCCAGGCAGAGGGCCGCCGAGGGATGCATCGTTTACCGTACCTGTAACGGTCGTTTGTGCAATCATTAATGAGCTACCTAACAAAGTAAAAGTAGCTAATAATAATTTTTTTATCATAATGTAAATAATTTGTTAACTCTTACGCAAAATACAATTTTTTTCCATTCCTAGGATATTTTCATCGTTTTTATTAGCTTTTCCTTCAAAAACTATTGTTTTTTTTGATATTTTCATATTTTATAATTAAAAATTTAATCTTGTTTTTTTTACTTGTAAATTTGTAAAAATTATTTTCACATTTGGAAACAGTCCATTCAATTTTTAATTTTACTCCTACTAAAAAAACGTATGTTACCATCGGTACTTTTGATGGTGTTCATGTAGGCCATCAAAAAATTATTGAAGATTTAGTAAAACAGGCTAAATCAGATCAAAAAAAATCGGTTTTACTTACTTTTTTTCCACATCCTAGAATGGTTCTTCAAAAAGAACTTTCCATTCAATTAATTAATACTATAGAAGAAAAAACAGCCTTACTAGAAAAAACAGGGCTAGATTATTTAATTATTCATCCTTTTAGTAAAGATTTCTCTCGTTTAACTGCTTTAGATTTTGTGAGAGACACATTAGTAAATCAATTACATACTTCTAAACTAATTATAGGTTATGATCACCATTTTGGAAAAAATAGGGAAGGAAATATTGAACAATTAACGGAGTATTCTCATTTATATGATTTTTCTGTACAAGAAATACCTGTACAAGATATTGATAGTGTGTCTGTAAGTTCCACTAAAATTCGAAAAGCTTTATTAAATGGAGAATTAAAAACTGCTAACAAATATCTTGGTTACGAATTTTCTTTGCAAGGTAAAGTAGTTAATGGCGAACAACTTGGCAGCAAAATTGGCTTTCCTACCGCAAATATTCATGTTTTTGAATCTTATAAATTAATTCCAAAAAATGGTGTTTACATTGTTAGCTCTATTATAAATAATCGCATTATTTATGGTATGATGAATATAGGAAATAGGCCTACGATAGAAGGTAAAGACACCACTATTGAAGTTCATTTTTTCAATTTCAATGAAAATTTATATGATACAATAATTAAAGTTAATCTTATTTATTTTATTCGTGAAGAAGAAAAATTCAACTCTATAGCAGCCTTAAAAAATCAACTTACAATAGATAAAGAAGCATCCTTAAATTATATAAACAATAATCTGTAGCTGTCATTGTTTAAGTGTATCGCTTCTTTTATATTTGTCGCTTAAAATTTAATATCATGTTACAAGTTCAGTTTATTCGAGAAAACAAAGAAGTTGTTTTAGAAGGATTGGCAAAAAGAAATTTTGCTAATGCCAAAGAAATTCTTGAAGAAGTATTAACTTCTGATGAAACAAGAAGAGCTACTCAGGTTTCATTAGACAACGTTTTAGCAGAATCGAACAAACTGTCCAAAGAAATTGGAGGCCTTTTTAAATCTGGTGAAGTTCAGAAAGCAAACTTATTAAAAGAGAAAACTAGTCAATTAAAAGAGCAATCAAAACAATTAACAGAAGATTTAAATACTACTTCTAATAAATTACAAGAGTTATTATATCAAATACCTAATGTACCTCATGCTTCTGTAGTAGCTGGTAAAAGTGAAGAAGATAATGTAGAAATATTTAAGGAAGGAGTAATTCCTGATTTAGGAGAACATGCATTACCTCATTGGGAATTAGCTAAAAAATATAATCTTATTGATTTTGATTTAGGTGTAAAAGTTGCTGGTGCTGGTTTTCCTGTCTATAAAGGTAAAGGAGCACGATTACAACGTGCTTTAATCAATTATTTTTTAGATAAAAATATTGCGGCTGGTTACAACGAAGTACAAGTTCCACATGTAGCAAATGAAGCTTCTGGTTTTGGAACAGGACAATTACCAGATAAAGAAGGACAAATGTATCATGTTACAGGAGATAGTTTATATTTAATTCCTACTGGTGAAGTTCCTATTACGAATTTATTTAGAGGAGATTTATTACAAGAAAAAGAGTTGCCAATTACTTTAACAGGTCACACACCATGCTTTCGTCGAGAAGCAGGTAGTTATGGTGCACATGTACGTGGTTTAAATCGTTTACATCAATTTGATAAAGTAGAAATTGTTCGAATAGAACACCCTGATAACTCTTACCAAGCACTCGATGGTATGGTTGCCCATATTAAAGAAATTTTAAATGAATTAAAATTACCGTATAGAATACTACGTTTGTGTGGAGGAGATACTGGTTTTACAGCAGCCTTAACTTTTGATTTTGAATTGTATTCTACTGCTCAAGAGCGTTGGTTAGAAATTAGCTCAGCTTCTAACTTTGAAACTTTTCAAGCCAATCGTTTAAAATTACGTTACAAAAATAGTGATGGTAAAAGTCAATTAGTACATACATTAAATGGAAGTTCTTTAGCTTTACCACGTGTACTAGCTGGTATTTTAGAAAATTATCAAACAGAAGAAGGAATAAAAATACCTGAAGTGTTAATTCCTTATTGTGGATTCGATATTATTAATTAAAAATATTTTAAGAATTCGGTAATCAGTGCGCGCTACTGATTACTGAGTTTTTTTATTTTCTATTAATTAGCAACAATTGCTTTCATTAATTTTTTACATCTATTCATTTCCAATAATGCGTCAAAATATTGAGATATTTGACCATTTTTCATAAACTTGATTGCTTTATTACTTGCTGCTTCGTATTTTTTAGTTAGGTTCTTCATGATATAAATTAGTTTAGTTTCTACTTATAAGACAAACTTCGTGCCAAAACATTACATCAATTTGCAAAAAAGAGTGCTTTTTAATTAAAATTTAACACTTTTCTTCCTTATTTTTGATTGATGAAAAATCGTATATTTTTAATTATCACACTAATATATAGTGTTTTTTCTTTTTCTCAATCTAGTTCTTATGCCTTAGCAGAAAATTATTTTAGAAATAATGAATATGAAAAAGCTGCACAACTTTTTAAAGGTTTAGTACAGAAAAGTCCGTATAACACTACGTATTTAAAAAGATTGGTTGCTTGTTACCAAGAAACAAACCAATTTATTGTTGCCGAAAAATTACTTATTGAAAAGCTAGAAAAAAGAGGAAATCTCGTTTTTTTAAATGTTATTTTGGGTTATAACTATGAAAGACAAAAAGAATTAAATCTTGCAGAGAAACACTACAAAAAGGCAATTAATTCTATCAATAAAAAATCAAATTACGGCAGTACTATTGCCAATCTTTTTAAAGATTATAATAAACTAGATTTCGCTATTGAAGCTTACGAGAAGGCTTCTGAGCTTAATAAAAGCAATAATTTTGGTTTTCAAATTGCCCAAATATATGGAGAAAAAGGCGATTTTTCTTCCATGTTTGAAGCCTATATTAACTATTTAGATACTAACGATAATTATTTAAATACAGTAAAAAGATATACTGCTAGATATGTTACCGATGATAATGAAGATGAAAATAACATTCTTTTCAAAAAAGCTTTATTACGAAAATCTGCCAGTAATCCAAAAGATGTTTGGAACGATTTATTAAGCTGGTTATTTATTAAACAAAAAGATTATGGCAAAGCTTTTATTCAAAAGAAAGCTTTGTATCAAAGAAATAATAACATCTTTATAATTCATGAACTTGGAGAAATTGCTTTTGAAAATAAAGATTTTGACGCTGCAAAAAAATGTTTTGATTTTATATTAGAAAAAACTGAAGATGCTGAAAGTAAGTCTCAAGCAATTTTAATGAACTTACAAATAGCTGTTGAAACAAAAGCACCGGAAATAGAACAACAATTTCAACAGGTATTTAATGAATTGGGCATTAACAAAAACACCTTTTCTATTCAGGTTTTATATTCTGACTATTTAACATTTAACAAGAACAACCCAGAAGAAGCAAAAAAAGTGCTTGAAAAAGCATTAACTTTTTCTAAAAACAGGTATCAAAGAGCACATGCAAAATTAAAATTAGCAGATGTTTTAGTATATCAAAATACATTTAACAAAGCATTAATTTACTTTTCTCAGGTACAAACACGATTTAAAAACCATCAATTAGGACAAAAAGCGCGGTTTAAAGTAGCACAAACGTCTTTTTTTAAAAGTGATTTTAAATGGGCAAAAGCGCAATTAAAAGTTCTAAAAGGATCTACTTCTCAATTAATTGCTAATGATGCAGCAGATTTATTTTTAACTATTTCTGACAATGAACCTAAAGACAGTATTTCTTCTGGATTAAAAGAATATGCAAATGCTGAGTTATTGGCTTATCAAAATAAAGATACTAAAGCAATTACTATATTAACAGATGTAATTACTCGCTTTAAAGGACAGCCTATTGAAGATGAAGCTTTATACAAACAAGCAGAATTATTTGTTAAAAACAAAAAATACGAGAAAGCTATTTCTAATTATAATAAGATCATAGCCATAGATGCAAAAGGTATTTTAGTAGATGATGCCTATTATTATATTGCAGAATTATATGCCAATCAATTAAACGATACTTTGAAGGCACAAGAGAATTATCAAAAAATCATTTTTGATTACCCATCAAGTATTTATTTAGTAGATGCTCGTAAAAAATACCGTAAACTTAGAGGAGATACTCTTTAATAATTTTAAAAAGTACTTTCAGTTATACATAGTTCCTCAAAAATTAAATTCTCTTATGAAAAAAGCATTCATTCTTTTAATACTAGCATTAAACAACAATATTTATAGTCAAAGCAGCTTTTCATCATTTCTTTCTAATGAAAATAGATCTGAGAAAAAAAACTTCTATGTAAAGGTAAATGACCATTTAAAAAATGTTGATTCTATACCTATCTGTGTTATAAAAGGAAAAGAAAAAGGACCTGTTTTTTCAATTATTGCCGGAGTTCACGGTTATGAATATCCACCAATTATAGCTGCTCAAGAATTAATTCAAGAAATTAATCCAGAACTAGTAACAGGTACTTTATTGATAATACCAATGGCAAATCCTAGTTCTTTTTTTAATCGATCTCCTTTTATAAATCCACAAGATCATATAAACTTAAATAGAACATTTCCTGGAAATAAGAAAGGTTCTATTACCGAAAAAATTGCACATCTATTAACCACTGAAATTATAGCAAAAAGCGATGTGTTCTTAGATATTCATGGCGGTGATGCTAATGAAGACTTAACCCCTTTTGTTTGTTATTATAACAATAAACAAAATCTAGAAAAAACGAAACAAACAAAGAGATTAGCAGAAATAAGCGGATTTAAACATGTGGTTTCTTATCCATATACTCTAAAAAAAAGTACTCCTGCTAAATATGCTTTTAAACAAGCTGTTCAAGATGATAAAGTAGCATTAAGTATTGAATGTGGCAAACTAGGCACATTGCAAAAACAACCTGTAAAAATGATAAAAAAAGGTGTATACAATATGCTTGCTGAAATGAAAATGTATAAAAACAGTTCAAGTACCACAACAAACTTTGTAACCATTCCTAAACAGTCTTACCTTAAAGCGAAAAAACAAGGAATTTTTACGAGTACGTATAAAGCAGGAGATATTGTTTCTAAAAATGAAATTGTTGGTTATATAAAAAATGTTTTTGGTAAAACGATTGCCGAATTAAAAGCTCCAAATTCTGGTATTATCTTATACAAAATTGGTACTCCACCCGTTAATATTAATGAAACGGTTATGTGTATTGGATTTGGATTTAAACAATAGCAAGTTATTTTATCAACAATACTTATAAGTCATTTGAAAGTGGGTTCTTTATTTAATTCAAATTATTGCCCCATCTTTGCATTCTTAATTTCAAATTATCATATTCAATTAAAATGTATATATACAACGTAACAATAAATATAGATGAAAGTGTTCATGATGAATGGTTAACTTGGATGGAAACTCACATTCCTGAAGTATTAGAAACTGGGCGATTTTTAAGTGCAAAAATGACGCAGGTTTTAGTGGAAGAAGATATGGGAGGAGTTACATATTCTGTACAATATACTGCCAAAACTAGAGAAGATTTAGATAATTATTATAAATACGATGCCCCGAGATTAAGATCTGATGGAATGAAAAAATTTGCAGATAAAATGGTTGCTTTTCGTACTGAGTTAAAAGTAATTAATGAGTTTTATCCTACTACCTCTAGTAATTAATGTAACTTTAAGAATATTATTCATTAAAGTTATAAAGAAATGAATTCAGTTTAAATACAAAGTCATTATCAATAATAGTGCAACTTATGAAAAAAGTACTTTCCGTTTTTATTCTTCTACTCTTTATAACTTCTTGTAAAAAGAAACAGGAAAAAGTACCGCAAATAGTTGCTCAAAAAAAAGCTATTATTACAAAGATTACTCCTAAAGATACCATTAAAAAAGAGTATATTACTTACGGTTTCGATTTTCCAGTAGGAAAACCAGATGCAAAAGGATATTACAACGCTCAAAAGTTTCAAAAAAACGACCATTTGGGAGATGATTGGAATTCTGTAAAAGGAGGAAATTCAGATTTAGGAGATCCTATATTTGTTGTTGCTAATGGTTATGTTAAAGAAACTAAAAATTATGAGGGTGGTTGGGGAAATGTAATTCGAGTACTTCATTTTTTACCAAATAAAACTACCGTAGAGTCTTTATATGCACATTGTGATACCATATTAGTAAAATCGAATACTTGGATAAAAAAAGGAACTAAAATAGGAACTATTGGTACTGCTAATGGTGCTTATTGGGCACATTTGCATTTAGAAATACGAGAAGATATTAGCTTACCTTTGGGAGGCGGATATGCAACCAATACTGAAGGATATGTAGATCCTACTAAATTTATAAAACAACACAGGAAAATAAATAAATGACGGTAAGAGCAAAAAAACATTTAGGACAACATTTTTTAACCGATGAAAATGTTGCTGAAAAAATAGCCAATGCATTAACAGAAGAAACCTATGATCATGTATTAGAAATTGGTCCTGGAATGGGAGTTTTAACGAAATACTTACTTCAAAAAAAGCCAAAAGTTACTGTAATGGAATTAGATCGGGATTCTGTTGTTTATTTAAAAGAAACTTTTCCTGTAGAACATATAAAGCTAGATACCTCTGCTGAAAAACTCACTATTATCGAGGGAGATTTTTTAAAGCAAGATTTAAACGCTCTTTTCCAAGGAAATCAAACTGCTATTATTGGTAATTTTCCATATAATATTTCTTCTCAAATTGTTTTTAAAGCAATAGAATATCGTCATTTAGTTCCAGAATTCTCTGGAATGTTTCAAAAAGAAGTTGCCAAACGTATTGCAGAAAAAGAAGGAAGCAAAATATATGGAATTATCTCTGTGTTAACACAAGCTTTTTTCGATGTAGAATATCTTTTTACCGTTCCTCCTGGCGTCTTTAATCCTCCACCAAAAGTAGATTCTGGGGTTATTCGTTTAATTAGAAAACAAGACTATTCACTACCTGTAAATGAGAAGTTGTTTTTTAGAGTGGTTAAAACTTCTTTTAACCAACGAAGAAAAATGCTAAGAAGTAGTTTAAAATCATTCAATCTTTCGGTTACTTTAAAAGAAGACCCTATATTTGCCAAGCGTCCCGAACAATTATCGGTGCAAGAATTCATAGTATTGACGGACAAAATTGCAAACGATGGCAATAGAGATAACGAAAGCACTTCTTGAAAACGTTTCTGAGTTAATTACCCACAAAAAAGGTAAAGCTCTTTCTGATTTATTTACCAATGTACACCATGCTGATATTGCAGAAGTATTAGACGAATTAACGTTTGATGAGGCTGTTTATATTATTCGCCTTTTAGATAGTGAAACTACTGCTGAAGTTTTAATGGATGTAGATGATGATGTACGTGAAAAAGTATTAGAACAACTTTCTGCTAAAGAAATTGCAGAAGAGATAGATGAGTTAGACACGGATGATGCTGCCGATGTAATTGCCGAACTTCCTGATGAAAGAAAGCAGGAAGTAATGAAGCAGATTGAAGATGAAGAACATGCTAAAGAAATTGTAGAGCTATTACGATATGATGAAAATTCTGCGGGTGGTTTAATGGCAAAAGAATTAGTAAAAGTAAACGAAAACTGGTCCGTTTTAGGTTGTGTAACTAAAATGCGACAACAGGCAGAAGAAGTAACTCGCGTGCATTCTATTTATGTGGTAGATGATAGAGGGAAACTAAAAGGTCGTCTTTCTTTAAAAGATTTATTAATGGCATCTACCAGATCTAAAATTGCAGATGTATATATACCAAGGGTAGATTCTGTTACTGTAAATGATGCTGCGGAAGATGTTGCCATTATCATGAGAAAATATGATTTAGAAGCAATTCCTGTAGTAGATGAATTGGGTATTTTGGTGGGTAGAATTACTATCGATGATATTGTAGATGTTATTAAAGAGGAGGCAGATAAAGACTACCAATTAGCAGCAGGTATTACTCAAGATGTAGAAGCAGATGACACTATTTGGGAACTCACTAAGGCTCGTTTACCTTGGTTATTTTTAGGTTTAATTGGTGGTATTGGAGCTTTTTTAATTATGGAGAATTTTCAGAATATCTTTAGCGATAATGCTGTTCTATTTTTCTTTACTCCTTTAATTGCTGCAATGGCTGGTAATGTTGGAGTACAATCTTCTGCAATTATAGTACAAGGTTTAGCCAATGATGATGTAAAAGGAAGCATTAACAATCGATTGATTAAAGAAATGTTACTTGCTGCATTAAACGGGTTTGTTTTAGCTATTGTTTTATTCGGATTTATTTGGGTTTATGGTGGTGAATTTCAAAAAGCTTTTGCTATTTCAGTTTCTTTAATTGTTGTAATTATTGTTGCTGGTTTAATAGGAACTTTTATTCCTTTATTTTTAGATAAAAGAGGAATCGACCCTGCTATTGCAACTGGGCCTTTTATTACCACAAGTAATGATATTTTTGGAATCTTAATTTACTTCTGGATTGCTAAACTAATTATTGGTTTTTAAAAACTTATTCGTTATTTAAAATGAAATACTATAAAGTAATCTTCCTATTTTAATCTAAAACCAACCACATGTGGATAACCACATTGTAAATTGCGGTTTCCCGTAAATTAACTTTTTAGGCTTTAAATGTATTTGTTTGAGTACTTTAATTTTCAAAAATTATATAAAATGGAATTATCTTGGTGAAACTTATAGATAAACATAAATTTTATTATCTATTTATTTCAACTTTATTTATAATTTCATCTATCTTTTCTTTTGGTATAAATGCTTTAAGCATTAATACAGCTCCGAAAACAATTAACAAAACTCCCATTCCTCTTTTTACTTTATAAATAACCAATGGTGTTAGTTTATTTCTCAACTGTTTTGCTAATGTAATCTTAAGAAGATCTGAAACTAAATATCCGATCATTACTGTTGTAAAATAACAAAAAATGGCATTCGGATTCATTTTTAGTGTGGGGCCAACCACAACCATAATTCCAAGCCAACCTGCTAAAACACCAATATTTATGAAATTTAAGAAATAACCATTTAAAAATAATTTAAAGTAATTATTGCTCTTAGGCAATGTAATATCTGTTTCTTCTGCTTCTTTTTTATTACTTTTGTCTAAATAAGTAATTAAACCATAAACGATTAATACTAATCCGCCTATTAAAAATAAGCGCGGATCGTCTTTTATTTTTTCTAATAAGCTTTTACTTCCAAAATAAGCAATACTAATAAAAGTAATATCACCTAAAATAACACCGATATCAAAAGCCAATGCCGCTCTAAAACCTTTAAGAATACTTGTTTTTAAAAGCATAAAAAAAACAGGGCCAATCATGAAAGACATGAAAACCCCTACAAAGAAAGCATCTTTATAATCTAAAAAACCCATTAAAAATAACGTTTAAACATCATCAAAATCAATCTTGATTTTTGCTGTTGTAGGATGCGCCTGACAAGTAAGTATAAACCCTTCTTCTATTTCTGCATCTGTTAATAATTGATTTTTAACCATCACTGCTTTACCTTCTGTTACTTTGGCAATACAGCTACTACAAACTCCACCCTGACAAGAATATGGAGCATCTACTTTATTACGTAAACTAGCTGCTAAAATATCATCTTTCTGTGCCATGGTAAATGTTACTTCCTCATCATCAAGAAGTATTGTAATTTCAGATTCTCCATCTTTCACTTCCTTTGCCGCTTCTTCATCTATAGATGCTGTAAATAATTCATAAGAAATCATAGATTCATTAAAATCATTTTCAGAAAGTGTTGCTGAAGCGATCTCAATCATCTCTTCTGGCCCACATAAGAAAGCGTTGTTAAAACGGATATCTTTATAAATCGTTTTAATAAAATAATTTACATGTGCTTTATCTATTCTACCAAATACATTTCCTTCTACGTTTTCTCTACTAAAAACATAACTCACGTTAAATGAATCTGGATACTGAGCTTTTAATTCATTTAATTCCGTATAAAAAATAGTGTCTGCAATCGTTTTATTTCCATAAATTAAGGTAAAAGTAGCATTTACATTACTTTCTAAAACCGATTTTATCATCGATAATACTGGTGTAATTCCACTACCTGCAGCAAAACCAATGTAATTTTTATCTGCTTCTGGGTTTAGTATAAATTTTCCTTCTGGTTTAGAAACTTCTAATACATCTCCTGCTTTCAATTTTTGAGTAGCATAGGTTGAAAAAACACCATTCTCAACTTCTTTAATTGCCACTTTTACAACTCCGCTTTTAGGAGATGAACATAAAGAATAAGCTCTTCTAACTTCTTCTCCGTTAATTTTGGTTTTAAGCGTAATATATTGTCCTGCTATAAAATTAAATGCATTTTGCAATTCAGCAGGAACTTCGAACACCAAAGAAACAGCATCTTTAGTTTCTTTAATGATTTCTTTTATTTTCAGTGTATGAAATTGACTCATTCTTGTAATTTAATGCACAAAAATAGCAAACTAATTATAGATAGCTCTGTTAACATCACAATTAAATAATACATAATTTTCTTATGCATATAAAAATTATGTATATATTTGTACTATGGGAAATCAAAAATTATATAAAGGATCTTTGCAAACTATCATTTTAAAACTATTGGTAGAACATGATAAAATGTATGGTTATGAGATTACTCAGAAAGTAAAAGAATTAACAAAGGGAGAATTGCAAATTACAGAAGGAGCCTTATATCCTGCATTGCACAAACTAGAAGCTGAAGGATTGTTAGATGTTGAAGTTGCTAAAGTTGGTAATAGACTGCGTAAGTATTACAAACTAACAGAAGTAGGAACAAAAGAAACAGTGAATAGACTGGAACAAATGCAGGAGTTTTTAAACACCATGCAACATTTAGTAAATCCGAAATTGAGTTTAGATTAATTATGGAACTAACAAAAGAACAAATAAAGAAAATTGATGATTTTTTGCAAGCATTAGATTTTGAATTTATAGATATTCGATTAGAAATGGTAGATCATATTGCTTCAGAGATTGAAGAAAACATAGAGGATATCGATGCTTTTTTTGAAGAAAAGAGATTAAATACTCACTTCTTAAAATACATGTTAAGTAAGCGAAAGGAATTAAAAACAACATATAAAACACAAGTAAAAACTAAGTTTTGGTCAAATTTTAAAGTCATTTTAAAAAATACTGTTAAACAAAGTTACAAACCAAGCAACTTATTTTTAATTAGCTCTCTTCTTTTTCTTATTTACTTTTTTAATTTATCGAACTATAAATATATAGGCATTGCATTAGTTTCATTCGCTTTTAGTTTTTCTTTATATGTTTCTTACATAATGAATAAATCGATGAAAAAATATGGCAAGTTAAAAGTTACACACACTTATATCGCTATATTATCTTTTGTTTCTCAAGCTTACATAATATTTCCAGAAACAAATATTTTTTTTGCTTTTAAAAACTACGAACCTATTAAAACTTACTTCTACCTCCTTTTCTTTTATATCTCTTTTTTAATATTTAAAGTTTTTCAAGAAAATAAAAATAAAATTGACGATAAGTATAACTACATTTTTAACTAACTATGAAACTGACAGAAGAGCAAATACAAAAAATTGATATTTTATTAAAAACAAAAGGAATTCAATATTGGGATTTACGTATTGAAATGATCGATCACATAGTATCTGATATTGAAGTTAATGCTACCAGTACCAATTTTCAAGTAGAATTTCAAAAATCTCTTAAACGAATTGGTTGGGATAATAACCTACAAAACATTAACAAAAAAGGATGGAAAGAAGTAAATAATTTATACCGAAGAGAATTTGGTGTTATTTTTTTAGACTTTTTTAAATCTGTTCGAAAAATCATTTTTTTAGTAGTTTCTTTTTGTTTTTTTTATTCCATTTCACAAACTGTAATTTTTAAACTATTCAAAACAATAAACATTATCCTTTTTATTGTTCCTATTATTATTTTCTTAGGATTTTCAACTTGGACTTATGTTAAGAAATATGGAAAATCTGTTCACGTAAATTATGGCATTTTCTATTTTTCTATTTCCTTTTTAACAATGAATATAATCGTGCAATTCATGTCTTATTTTTCAGAAAAAACACAAATAATTATTTGGTTATTTCTGACCCCTATATATTTAATTGGCATGTACTCTGGATATGTAATTTTTAAAAAGACCATTAATATAGTACAAAATATAAAACAACAGTTAGCTTTATGAAATTAACAGAAAATCACGTAAAAGACTTATATGTTTTACGCGTCAACATTTTGTTAAACATTTTGATGTACAAACAGAATTGGTAGATCATTTAGCAAACGATATTGAAATTATTTGGGAAGAAAACCCTACTCTTTCTTTTGAAAAAGCTAGAGATATTACTTTTAAAAAATTTGGAATCTTTGGCTTTATGGATGTAGTTGAGGGAAAACAAAAACAAGTAAAGAGAAAATATATCAAAATACTATGCTCCTTCTGTAAAGAATGGTTTAAATCTCTTAAAATACTCTTACTTATTTCTGGAGTTTCATTTTTTTACTATCTATTTAAAACTCCAGTTGTTGGAATCTATTTGTTTTACTCTATTCAAGTAATATTATTATTATTTATTTCAACAAAAGTTAGAAAACTACACAATACATATAAAAATAGAATTAAAAAAACGGGCAAAAATTGGTTGTTAGAGGAAATGATTTTTAAAATAGCTGTTTCCAACTTCTTTTTCTTATTTAGCAATGTTTTTAATTTACTAGTACTACAAGAAGTAATACATAGCACAGGTGTTATTACTAGTTTATCAATTATAACCACCTTCTTAATTTTAATGACATATATTACTTTAGAATATATACCAAAAAATGCTGAAAATTTACTTCAAGAACATTATCCGGAGCGAAAAATAGTTTAATTGACATTATTCATAATTATTACACTACACTTTATTTCTTCTGCTGAAAACTCTTTTAAAATAAAACGTAAGTACATTTTCACTGTTTCTCGTGATTTTTTTATCAGAAATAGCTTTTAGTTTTGCCTTATAATTTATTATAATACAAATGTTAAAAAGAAAATATATTCGTTTAATACCATTGTTGTTTTTAATTATATATAGTTGTTCTGATAATGAACCTTTAATTATTGAAGATGAAAATATTATTACTGAATGTAATGGGCCAATAGTAAATTTTAATGATGAGGAGTCTTCTTTACCAAGATTAAGAGTGGTAGGTAACAAAATAGTGAATGATAATTGTGAAAAAGTAGTGTTGAAAGGAGTTGCTATTATTGATCCTTATTTTCTTGTTGAACATGAGGGTGGGATAAAAGAATCTGATTTTAAATCGTTAAAAAATGATTGGAATGTAAACATCATAAGAGTTCCTATACATCCAGAATTATATAAAAACAACCCTGATTACTTACAAAAGTATGTAGATCCTATTATCAAATTAGGGAATCAATTAGGTTTTTATGTTTTTCTAAGTTATCATGCGCATGGTAATATTATTACAGGGCAATCTGAACAACCAGATTGGAAAAATACTGCACCATGGAGAGGTAACCCTTTTGATTCAAGTAAATTATTAGCTTACTCTGCTTTACAAGAAATGGTTACTAAATACCAAAACAAACCATGGGTTATTTATGGTTCTTTTAATGAACCTACATTTATCTCTTGGAATGATTGGTATTCAGAAGCTGAACTACTTGTAGATGTTGTTCATAATGTTAACGACAATGCATTGGTAATTGTTTCTGGTGTTAACTGGGGATATGATCTTAGTAAAACGATAACCAAACCTGTTAATCGAAAGAATGTAGTTTATGAAACACATCCTTATCCTTGGAAAGGAAATGCATGGAAAAATGATCTTAAAAAATTAGCAAAAAAGTATCCTGTAATGTTAGGAGAATGGGGATTTGATTCTGCGTCTGACCCAAAAAGTTTAGAAAATTATGGAAAACCCCTTATTAAGTTTTGTAACGAATTAGGTATTAGTAGAGTTGCTTGGATATGGCATCATGAATGGACGCCTGCTATATTTAAAAACAAAGAAAGAGAACTTACTGATTTCGGTGCATTAGTTTTACACGATTTAAAAAATTAGTATGATTATTTATAGTATAGTTCTTTATTTAGTCTCTTGAAATAAGTTTGTTGGTTCTCTATAAATATTTCATTTTTTAGCGATTTTTGAAATAGAAATTATTATTATATTTTGTTTTTTACAATATGTTAATTAACATTGTACGTTTGTAAAAATTCATCATGAAAAATACTTTTATCTTATTTATTGCTTCCTTTCTACTTTTTAACTGTGTAAATAAAAACCCTAGCCTTAATGAGGAAGATTATAAAAAAAGACAGCTTGAATATGAAACTTTAAAGAAGAAACTTAGTGTGAATAGGTCTTTGTTTTTTGAAGAAAATAAAGATTCTATCATGAAAAAAATACGTCTTTTTAAAAAATTAAAAGATAGTTCTACTGTTTTTTCTGATGTAAATACAGATAGTTTATTCTATCTTAAAAATGCACAATTATATGCTACTAATTATAGAACTGGAAGTCTAAAACAAGGAGATAAAGCTATTTTCTTGCCTAAAAACGATGAGAAAGTATTCGAAAATACTTCTTTACCAGAAAACTACGAGCAATTATATTCTTGTTTAGAAGATCTTGAACAGTCTTGTAAATATATGGAAACAGATATTTTAAAGAGTTTTTTAGATATTAAATATGCTTTTATAATTCAGGGATATAAAATTATTAAACCCTCTATAGAAAATAAAACCAATTTTAAATCGGGTTTATTTTTCTCTACAATCTTAGTGTATGATTTGGTGAAAAACAAACCCCTATATAAGTATAGTTTTACGGCAACAAATAGTGAACAAATCTCTTATAGAGATAGTAATAGATCTTATCTTAGAGAAGATCCTATAGACGCAATAAAACGAGATTTTAACACTAACATCTTAGTAGCTTTCCGAAAAGAAAGTAAAAAGCATTTTAATTTTAATTGGTAAAAAAAAATAAGCTTACGACTTTTTTAACTCTTTGCGTTTTATAGATTTAAATTCAAAATATAAATTATCATATCCTTCCATTTTAAATCTTTTATCACTGTCGTATCTATCATCATATTCTACTTCTATCATCTTTACCAAGTCTGATTTTTTTATTCTGTTTGGCTTATCAATCTGTTCACTAATTTGTTCAAGTTTTTCATCTACTTCCTCAAATTCTTTGATGTCTTCTCCATATAAATCTTCATAATTAGAAATAAACTCTATTGTATCTTCATCGTAACTATTTACTTGTAAAATAATAGAAGTACTGTTATAACTACTTTCTGTTTCGTTATTATATACTTTAAAAGAATACGAATCTCCTGTAGTAGGATATTTAATCATCATCTTTTTTTCAGCTTGTTCTAAATAAAATCTATTTTCATATTTTGCTTCATCAAATTTATTTTCAGTATAATACCAAAGCCCTATAGATAAAGCCAATATTATTAATGAATAGCTATACCATGGTGTTTTAATATCTTGCTCATATGTATATTGTATGCTACGTTTAATATCTTCGGGTAACTCATATAAATTATCATCTCCTAAACGCTTAAAACAATAAAGTTTTCCAATAGGGAAAAAAGGAATCCAAAATAAATGAGCATATCGTTGCCTTACTTGAATATCTATATCATTCAGCCCTTCTTCTTTAGGCAATCTTAACTCTTGTGGAGTAAAACTTTTAATTTTAAAATGATTTTGTCCGTAAACAATCATGATTACATATATTAAATTAGGGTTGAAATATAAGGAAAATACAATTTAGGTAAATGTATGTGCAATATCCTTTTCATTTATTTTTTACCATCAACAATAATAACAATTTCCCCTTTAGCTGGCTTTTCTGTATAATAGGATAATACTTCTGTTACAGTTCCACGTTTGGTTTCTTCGAATAATTTTGTTAACTCTCTAGAAACACTAATTTTTCTATCTCCTCCAAAATATTCAGAAAAATGAGTTAATGTTTTTATTAATTTATGTGGACTTTCATAGAAAATCATGGTTCGTGTTTCTTCAGCTAAGAAAGTAAGCCTTGTTTGTCGACCTTTTTTAACTGGTAAAAATCCTTCGAACACAAATTTATCGTTTGGTAATCCTGAATTTACTAACGCTGGAACAAAAGCCGTTGCGCCAGGTAAACATTCGATTTCTATATTATTCTGAATGCAAGCTCTAGTTAATAAAAATCCAGGATCAGAAATTGCTGGAGTTCCAGCATCTGAGATTAGCGCAAAAACATTTCCGCTCTGTATTCTTTTTACAATGCCTTCCACCGTTTTATGTTCATTATGCATATGGTGCGATTGCATTGGTGTAGCAATATCAAAATGTTTTAATAATTTACCACTCGTTCTTGTGTCTTCTGCTAAAATATAATCTACTTCTTTTAAAACTTTAATTGCTCTAAATGTAATATCTTCTAAGTTTCCAATGGGTGTGGGTACCAAATACAATTTGCTCATAAAACAAAAGTAAACATTTCAGTTATCAGACATCTATAATCATTGATCAATTATTTACTTTTTAATATACTAACAAGTGGTTCATATAAGAAAAACTGATAATTGATCCCCAATAACTGACAACTGAAATCACTACCTTTACAGCATGTCTAAATACTTGTTAAATCATATCACATTACCATCAGATTTAAGAGAACTAACGCAAGATAAATTACCTCAATTAGCAAAAGAGTTACGAGAGTTTATTATTGATATTGTTGCAACAAAAGAAGGTCATTTAGGTGCAAGTTTAGGAGTTGTTGAATTAACGATTGCTTTACATTATGTATTTAATACTCCCGAAGATTTGTTGGTTTGGGATGTGGGACATCAAGCCTATGGACATAAAATTTTAACGGGTAGAAAAGCTATTTTTCATACCAATCGACAATTACGTGGTATTTCTGGGTTTCCAAAAAGAAGTGAAAGTGAATATGATACTTTTGGTGTTGGACACTCTTCTACTTCTATTTCTGCTGCTTTAGGTATGGCTATTGCTTCTCAACTTAAAAAAGAACACAAACACCATATTGCGATCATTGGAGACGCTTCAATTGCTAGCGGAATGGCTTTTGAAGCTTTAAATCATGCTGGTGTTACCAATGCCAATTTACTAGTTATTTTAAACGACAATGCTATTGGTATAGATCCTTCTGTTGGTGCTTTAAAAGAATATTTAACTCGCGTGAAAGCTAATAGAAGTGATATAGAGCAACACAATATTATTGAAGCTTTAAATTTTGATTATTCTGGTCCTATAAACGGACATAATTTTGATGAATTAATTTTAGAATTGAACAGATTAAAAGAAATTGAAGGCCCAAAGTTTTTACATGTAGTTACCACAAAAGGAAAAGGGTTGAGACAAGCAGAAGAAAATCAAGTTACTTACCATGCACCAGGAAAATTTGATAAATTTTCTGGCGATTTAATTCCTAAATCTACCATTTCACAACCTCCAAAATACCAAGATGTTTTTGGTAAAACCATTGTTGAATTAGCTGAAAAGAACGAAAAGATTGTTGGAATTACTCCTGCAATGTTAACTGGAAGTTCTTTAAAATTTTTATTAGAAAAATTTCCTGATCGAACTTTTGATGTAGGTATTGCAGAGCAGCATGCTGTTACTTTAGCTGCAGGCATGGCTACACAAGGTATAATTCCGTTTTGTAATATCTATTCTACTTTTTTACAACGTGGGTACGACCAAATAATTCATGATGTTGCTTTGCAAAGCTTGCCTGTTATTTTTTGTTTAGATAGAGCAGGTTTAGTTGGCGAAGATGGAGCCACACACCATGGTGTTTTCGATATTGCTTATTTACGATGCATTCCTAACTTAATTCTTTTTGCTCCAAGAAATGAAATTGAGCTTCGAAATATTTTATATACTGCACAGCTTAGATTAGAAAACCCAATTGCCATTAGATACCCAAGAGGTAGAGGAGTTACTATAAATTGGAAACAACCTTTTCAACAAATACAAATAGGAAAAGGAGTTTGTTTACAAGAAGGGAATATTCTTGCTATGCTTTCTATTGGTTCTATTGCTAAAAACGTGTCAAAAGCCTTAAAACACCTTGAAAACAAGGATGCCATTGCTCATTATGATATGCGATTTGTAAAACCTTTAGATGAAAACTTATTACACAACATATTTAAGAAGTTTGAAAAAATAATTACTGTAGAAGATGGAACCGTTAGAGGTGGTTTCGGATCTGCTATTTTAGAGTTTGCTTCTAATAACAACTATCAAAATAAAATTAAAGTATTAGGAATCCCAGATGAGTTTATTCATCATGGTTCTGTTAATGAATTATATCGTATTTGTGGAATTGATGTTGATTCAATAAAACAAATTATGCAATCATTCTTAAAATAAAAAAACGAATCGGAAAAGATTCGTTTTTCTTAGTTTTTATTCTACATTAAAAGTAATTGGTAAAGTATATCCAACTCTAACAGGTTTACCTTTTAATTTTCCTGGTTTCATTACTGGAAGCAGTTTAGCTATTCGTATTGCTTCTTCTTTTAATTTAGGATGCGGAGCTCTTACATGAATCTCTTCTATTTCTCCAGTTATCCCTATCTTAAATTGAACATAAATCCTTTTTTTACCTATACTAAGTGAAGAAGTACATTTCTCTTCTTTTATTTTCGTTTTTTCATTTAAAACAAGTTCTTTTTTTAAACAAGAACCTAATTCAGCATTAAAATGTCTTTGAATATGTTTTCGCATCATCAAATTAAAACACTGCTTTTTCTCTTGATTGGTTATTTTACTTTCGCATTTAGGATGAATAGGAACTTCATCTATAACAGCAAAAGGAACCATTTTAGTATCTAAATCTTCTTCTATTATTTCGTATATTTCTTCATTCTGTGCGTAAGTAAAAACAGTACAAAACACGAATACAATAAACACTAATTTCTTCATAAGTTTCATTTTTAATTAAAAAAAGCGAACCATAAATGATTCGCTTTCAAAATATATTTTTTTAAAATGTATTCCTAATTATTTAATGCCTCAGCACCACCAACAATTTCTAATATTTCATTAGTAATTGCAGCCTGACGTGCTTTGTTATACGTTAACTTTAATTCGTCACGTAATTCTGTTGCATTATCAGTTGCTTTATGCATTGCAGTCATACGTGCACCATGTTCGGCAGCAAATGAATCACGGATAGATTTATATAACTGTGTTTTTAAAGACTTTGGTATTAATTCTAAAATTATTTCTTCTTTAGATGGCTCAAAAATATAATCTAAACTTACATTTTCATCACTTTCTATAGGCTCAATTGGTAAAAACTGCTCTACCATTGGTATTTGAGTAGCCGCATTTTTAAAACGGTTGTAAATAATCTCTATTTTATCATAAGTACCATCTACAAATAGGTTCATCAACTCTTCTGCAATAGCTGCTACATTATTAAAAGTTAACGTATCAAAAATGGTATTTCTATTATCTATTATAGTATACTCTTTACCCAATACGTCTGCTCCTTTTTTACCAATAGAAAAAAGATCTACTTCTGTATTGTTATATTTACTTTGAATAGTTTTAACGGTTTCTTTTACAATAGAAGAATTAAAACCACCACATAAACCTCTATTAGAAGTAACAACCACTAATAAAACTTTGTTTACTTCTCTTTGTTCAGAATATGCTCCACCTGTATTACCTTCTAAAGTAGCACTTAGGTTTTGTAATAACTCTGTTAACTTAGATGAATACGGACGCATTGCTGTAATTGCATCTTGAGCTTTTTTCAACTTTGCAGCAGATACCATTTTCATGGCAGATGTAATCTGCATTGTCGACCCAATGGAAGTAATTCTATTACGTATTTCTTTAAGATTAGCCATACTCTTTTGTCAGTATTGAGTTTTTTAATATGGAGAATTTAGATGTTTTCATTAGATAAAATAATTACCTCATTACTCACTACTAAATTCTCCATACTAGTATTAGATTATGCAGAAAACTTAGCTGAAATTTCTTTTGCAGCTTCTCTTAATACATCTGTAGCTTCATCAGTTAATTTACCTGATTTTAACACGTCTAATGTATCTCTATGCTTTGCATTTAAATATTCGATGTAATCTCTTTCGAATTCTTTTACTTTTTTAACTGGTACATCTTTTAACAAGTTTTTAGAACCTGCATAAATAATAGCAACCTGATCTTCTACAGTAAAAGGATCGTTCTGAGCTTGCTTTAAAATCTCTACATTACGTTGTCCTTTAGAAATCACATTCATTGTAGCAGCATCTAAATCTGAACCAAACTTAGCAAACGCTTCTAATTCACGGTACTGAGCTTGATCTAGTTTTAAAGTACCAGATACTTTTTTCATAGATTTAATCTGCGCATTACCTCCAACACGAGATACAGAAATACCTACATTAATTGCTGGACGTACACCCGAGTTAAATAAATCTCCATCTAAGAAAATTTGCCCATCTGTAATCGAAATTACGTTTGTAGGTATATATGCTGACACATCTCCTGCTTGTGTTTCAATAATTGGTAAAGCTGTTAAAGAACCACCACCTTTTACAATTCCTTTTATAGAATCTGGTAAATCATTCATTTCGCTTGCAATCTTATCATCATTGATCACTTTTGCAGCACGCTCTAATAATCTAGAGTGTAAGTAAAATACATCTCCAGGGTATGCCTCACGTCCTGGTGGTCTTCTTAATAATAAAGATACCTCACGATACGCTACCGCTTGCTTAGATAAATCATCATAAATAATTAAAGCTGGACGACCAGTATCTCTAAAATATTCTCCAATAGCAGCTCCTGCGAAAGGTGCATATACTTGCATTGGAGCAGGATCTGAAGCATTTGCAGCAACAATAGTTGTGTATGCTAAAGCTCCTTTCTCTTCTAATACATTTGCTATTGCAGCAACTGTAGACGCTTTCTGTCCTATTGCAACATAAATACAATAAACTGGGTTACCAGCATCATAAAATTCTTTTTGATTTAAGATAGTATCAATAGCAACAGTAGATTTTCCTGTTTGACGGTCACCAATAATCAACTCACGTTGTCCTCTACCAACAGGAATCATTGCATCGATAGATTTAATACCTGTTTGTAATGGTTCAGTTACTGGCTCACGGTAAATAACACCAGGAGCTCTACGCTCTAAAGGCATTTCGTAAGTTTGTCCTTCAATAGGTCCTTTACCATCTATTGGAGTTCCTAAAGTATCTACAACTCTACCAACAACTCCTTCTCCTACTTTTAAAGAAGCAATTCTTTCTGTACGTTTTACAGTTGAACCTTCACTTACTCCTACAGAAGACCCTAATAATACAACACCTACATTATCTTCTTCTAAGTTTAGTACAATTCCCTCTAATCCATCTCCAAAATCTACTAATTCACCATACTGTACATTAGATAAACCATATACACGAGCAATACCATCACCCACTTGTAAAACAGTTCCTACCTCATTTAATGTAGCTTTCGATTCGAAATTTGTTAATTGTTCCTTTAAAATTGCTGATACTTCAGCTGGTTTAATTGCTGCCATCTTATATCTTTTGATGTAAAATTAAATTTTTGGAATGTAATGACTATTGTCAAATTCTCTCCTTAATTCATTAAATTGATTTGAGATACTTGCATCATATTGCACATCTCCAACTCGTAAAATAAACCCTCCAATAATGTCTGGGTTTATTATGTTTTCTATGGTAGCACTGTTTCCAGTTATTGCTACTATTTTTTTCTGAATTTTATCTTCTAATTCTTTTGTTAATCCTACAGCTGTAGTAACTGTTGCTACTTGCATTTTTTTATGAAAATCATAAATAACTGCATACTGTTTAGCAACACTTTCTAAAATTAACATTCTTTTATTTTCTGCTAAAAGATTAAATAATCCTTTGGCAATATTTGTTACCTTATCACCAAACAAAGCATTTAAAACTTTACTCTTGTCTTTTGCTTTTATAATAGGGCTTTTAAGCATCGCATTTAAATCGTCACTTCCTGCAATCGTATCCACAATTAACTTCATGTCATTGTTTACCTCAGCATCTTTTCCTTGCTCTTTTGCAAGGTTTAAAATTGCTTTTGCGTAACGTAATGCTGGTCTTGCTTCTTTCATTATACTCGATTCTCGATTAGTTTAAAGTAACTTCTTGTAACATATCTTCTACAAGCTTTAATTGATCGTCTTGCGAAGCTAATTCTTTTTTAACAACTTTTTGAGCAATTCCTATAGATAAATCTCCTACTTTTTTCTTTAATTCAGCAATTGCAGCTTGTTGTTCTTGCTTTATAGTTGCTTTTGCATTTTCAATCATGGTAGCAGTTTGTTCACTTGCTTCACTTTTTGCATCTGCAAGAATCTTATCTTTAATTTCACGAGCTTCTTTCATCATTGCATCTCTTTCTTCTCTCGCTTCTTTTAATAACTTTTCGTTATCCGCTTGTAAGTTTTGCATTTCTTTACGTGCATTTTCTGCAGCATCTAAAGCATTTTGAATCCCTTCTTCTCTTTCTGATATCGAATTTAAAATTGGTTTCCAAGCAAATTTAGCTAGTAAAAAAATTAATACAACTAAAATAACTAACTGCATGAAAAACAGTCCTACTGAAAAATCATTAAATATTTCCATTGTGTTTTTTGTTTTTTTGTTTAATTTAAAAACATTCCCTGTAACCAACCGTTACAGGAAAATGCTTTGTTTCTTTTATCGGATATTAGTTTTTTCCTAAAAGTAAAGCACCAAATGCTAAACCTTCTAATAATGCTCCGATGATAATCATTGCTGTTTGGATTTTTCCAGCAGCTTCAGGTTGACGAGCGATAGCTTCCATTGCACTACCACCGATTTTACCTAATCCTAATCCTCCTCCGATTACGATTAAACCTGCTCCAACTAAATTTGGGATTGTCATAATAATTGATTTATATATAATTAAACAAATGTATATTCTTTTTTAATTCTGCTTAGTGGTGATCGTGTTCTTCAACCGCCATACCAATAAACAACGATGATAACATCGTAAAAATGTAAGCCTGTAAAAAAGCTACTAACACCTCAATTAACGTTAAAAACAACGTTAAAATAAAAGATATTCCTGTTGCGCCTACTGTACTAAACTGCTCTTGTAACAAAATCATTAGTGCAGCAATCCCCATAACTACAGCATGACCCGCTGTTATGTTTGCAAACAAACGTACAAATAACGAAAAAGGCTTTGTAAGCATTCCTAATACTTCGATAGGTGCTAAAATTATTTTCATTGGCACAGGTACACCTGGCATCCAAAAAATATGTTTCCAGTAATCTTTATTCCCGCTAAACTGAACAATTAAAAACGTCATTAACGCTAATGCAACTGTAACAGCAATCTGACCCGTTACATTAAATCCTAATGGAGTTAATCCTAATAAATTTAAAATCCAAATAAAGAAAAACACAGTTAACAAAAAGCCCATAAACTTTCTGTAATGCTTTTCTCCAATATTTGGTCTTGCTATTTCGTCTCTAACATATAATACTAAAGGCTCTAAAAAACGACCCGCTCCTGTTGGAATTGCTCCTTTTTTATAACTTTTACCCAAAGACCTGAATCCAAAAAACATTAAACCTCCTACTAACAACATTCCAAAAACACTCTTAGTCATAGAAAAATCTAATACCTTATGAGCATTACTTGCATGATAATCTTTATCAAGAGTAACTTCAGTTGCTCCTTCTTCTAATTCGTATATTTTACTATGAATTTTAACCAATTTCACTCCTCCTTTTTCAACAATTTCATGACCATCGTCATTATGATGAAATGCTGAAGACATAAAAGTTTTAAGACCTTTACTTGTCCAAACAATAACAGGCAATGGAAAACCTACGTGTTTTCTTTCTCCATGATCGTTTGTATAAGAAAACAAAGAAAAATCGTGCGAATCGGCTAAGTGATGCTTCTTATATGCTTCGATTTCTTCTTTGGTATTAACCCTTCCTCCATCATTGCTTGAAGTTCCTCCTCCGCCTCCTGCGAATATTGCTAATGAAGTGAATAATAACGTTACTGTTGTTAAAACTTGAATAGTTTTTTTTGTGATCAACATACCTTTTATTAATGTGGTTTTGGCTATTAAATTTCGTGCAAAGGTACACATTTAATTAAAACCACAAACTGTTTTTTTATTTAGTTTTTATTCTGAAGGATTCTACTTGAATTGTTTGTTATTCAGAAGTTTTGCAACACCTAATGTTTCTGTTATTAGAAATATAAACAAAGGAATCACTAAAGAAGCCTTCTCTGCTTTTACTAAAGGTGTTTCAGAAAAAATATCGTTTTGAAAAATTAGCACAAACAAACCAAGCTTAATCATCGTTAATGCTAAATATAAATAACCTGTTTCATTTGGTAATTGTGTTACCACCAACTCTACAAGTATATAAATTAATAAACTAGCTAATGCATGAAATAAATACACATGAAATAGGTTAAATGATAATTTAATATCGTTTTTTTCAATAAAAAAATCATTTAAAAAATAACCTACAAAAAAAAGCAACAAAATTGTTGCTGAAAATATAATAATTCTTTTTACCATTATTATTTAGATAGTTTAGAAACTTGCTTTATTACCGAATACATTGCTGCAAATACGGCTGCTAAAGTACAAATTTTAGTATACAGCTCTTCTATATTATTAAATTTATCGTCTAACCACTTACCTAGAAGATTTCCTAGATATATAATTAAACCCATTTGAATTGCTATACCACTAAAACGAAGATACTTATTAAGCTGTTTCTTGCTTTCCTTTTGATGATGAGGCATTCTTTTCTTTACCTAATTCTTTTACCGCTCCTTTCATATTACAAGTTGCATTAAAGGAAGCACCAGGTTCTGTAGAAATTTGACCAACATTTACATTTCCTGTTATGTTTGCTGTAGATTTTGCCGTTAAGGTGTTTGATACATTAAATTCTCCTGAAAACTTACCTTCTACATCTGCATTGCTACATTCTACTTTTCCATCAATAAAACCAGCTTGACCAATGATAACTCTTCCGTTTGTTTTTAATGTCCCTTCTAAAACACCATCGATTCTAAAATCTCCTTCTGAGATAAAATCTCCTTTGATTTTAGTTCCTTTACCGATAACATTTCTACTTGTAGATTTTTTCTCTACTGAATTTACTTTTTTACTCTTGTTACTGAACATAGGGGATTACTTTAAAAGTTTAATTATTTCATTTGCTTTTTGCCCTTCAATTCTATTTGCATATTTAAGTGCTACAAATTCTAAGGCTTCTTTATATTCTTCTTTACTTTTGTATTTTCCTAAAGCCATAGCTCTAAGAAGAGCGAATTTAGCAATTAATTTTGAATTTTCAATACTAGAACCCAAATTATCTATTTGATTTACAGCTTCTTCATTCATATTAAACTTATACATTCTGTAAATTTCTTTATATTTTTTGTCTACTTCACTTACTTCAGTCTCTATATTAAGTTTTGTATTGGGTCTTTCTATAATCTGTGCAAATTGAGATTTTGGATATTTTTTCAAAATGAAATTTTTCTTCTCTTCAGCTTCAGGTATTTTATTAATTGCTTGATATGACTGGTATAAATGATAATTAATAGGCAATACTAATTCTTCTTTTTCATTCACTTTTAACAATCTTTCTAAGTTATGAATTGCTAATTCTGGATTTTTAAATTGTTCTTTATAAATTAATCCTAATTGGTATAATGCTTCATTTCTTTCTGTTATCAACTCATTAATAATTTTTGGATCTGAAGGAATTGTACTTAAATAGGTTTCTACTTCATATTTACTTTCTGTTTTTTCAACTTCTATCTCTGTTTCCTCTTCTTCTTCATTTGTTTTCGTTTTATCGGACCATCTCCAATTATCATCTAATGCTCTATTACCCCAAATTTTCCTAAAGCTTACTTGTCCAAAACCTTTCGATTGTGCGTTATAAAAATACCATTTTCCTGAGTTATTATTAAACGAAGTTCCACCTCCAAATTGACTTCCAAAATTTTCAGAATTTAAAAGGCGTTGTCTGCTTGTTTCATCCTTCTCTTTTAATTCTTTAATATATTCAGAAAAATATGCCGTACGTTCTTCTTTGCTCATTTTTGTTAGTTTCAAAATACTATCCGCATTTTTTACTGTAAACTCAAAATCTCTAAGCTTTTTTAATCCTTTATTTTTCCTTTTTACTCTTCGTATCCTTTTCTCTGTAGCAAAATCTTCTGTTGTTGCATCCATAACACTATCATAGAAAGAACCTGCTAGCAAATATTCTTGTTTATTAAAATATATATTTCCTAGTTTTTCATAGGTATACGTTTTTTGATAGTTGGTGTTTTTCTTCGCCTCTAAAGATTTTAAATAATATTTCTCGGCTCTATTTGTACTATCTCTGTCTTCCTCTAAAACACCTAATTGGTAATATAGTTCATTGCTGTATTTTCTATAATCTGAGTTACGTGCTAATTTTTTTATTTTTTGAATTAAGTATAAATTAGAAGAATCTTTACTTCTGTTTTTAACCAACTCTACATTAGCATGTATTCTATATTTTTCTGGAGTTTTTCTATTGTTTGCAAGCCTTCTAAAAATCATTCTTGCAGAATCTTTTCTTTTTAATTCACTGTAAATTTGACCTAAAACAAAATTATTTCTTGCTGTTTGGCTGTTGTTTACAAACGTAGTAGATTTTTTCAGATTCTCTATAACACTCTGAATAGTGTCGGTTTTTTCATAGGCCATTGCTAGAGCTGTATATGCACTTTGACGTTGTACATTTGTTAGATTTTTTTCGTTTTTATCTAGCTCTATTAATAATTTTAAAGATTCTATTGCTAATTTTTCATTTTCTAATCTAATATTCGACTTTGCCCTCCAAACTTTAGTATCGTAAATTAGATTTGCCTTCGGATAGTTTGCTATTATGTAGTTAAAAGCTTCTATCGCTGGTATAAAACGCTGTGTATAGTAACGAGATTTCCCCAATAACAAGTATGCATCGTCTATTTGACGATTTTTTTCATACCCTCTAATATTCATAGAGTGTTTTTGAATTGCTTTTACAGCTTTGTCTTCTGCTTTATCAAAAGGAGTTCCTGATTTACTTTCTTTCCCTTTACTATCGTCATCAAAACCACCACCAGGAGAATCAAATTTAATAGCCCCTATACTTCTTTCATCAAAATCTATGGGCTCTAATGGCAATCTCTTCCAAAAATCATCTACATAATTGTCTTCTATGTTTTTAAGACCTTTATTAAATGCTTGTTCTCCATTAAATAAAACATTAAACTTTGTTGTTAGTGCATGAAAATTTCTATTAACCATGCTGTCTTTTCTTGTACTACAAGAATAAACAATGCTTAAAAAAACAACTAAAGATATAAATATATATGATTTTTTCATAAAATTAATGCTCTACAGATACAACAGCTAATTTTAGCAACTATTGTACGTGTGACTGTAAAAATAGAAATAAAAAGCTAAATTTTAACTATGTAAATACTTTTCTATAGCCATTGACAAACAACACCTCCCATAATTGCTAATGTAACTACCCAATATCCTACATTAATTGTTATGTATTTAAAGCTTTTTCTTTCAAACATTGCTTGAATTGCTAATATGGGCATTGCTATAAAAAAACCTAAAAGACCAGCATGAAAAGCTCCGTGTTTAAAGGTTCTAAATCTATTTCCATACTGTTCCATTAAAGAAGTAAAAGTAGCATATGCTTCACCAGATTGTTCATTAAAACCAGATTCACCAGCGAGTGTTGAAAAAATTCCTATTTGATGAATTACTACAGGTATTAACCCTGCTGATATTATTAAGCCAAGCACATAAGACAATCCAAAAATGAGCCTCATATTAGCTCCTTTCATACTTTCTTCCGTAAAATTCATTTCTTTCATCCAAGCATTCTTAAATAATGGGCCATACCAAAAAAAACCTGTAAACAGAGGTATAACTGCTGTAATAAATAAAACTAAATAATTGAATTTCATTTTTTTATACATTAAATGTTGATATACTCAAATATACTAAAAAAGTAAAAAATTAGTTTTACTTTTGGTTAAACAGCTTTTATAATCCCTAAAAAATGAAAAAATTATCCATTCTATTTATTTTATTCATTCTTCTTTCTTGTAGTAAAGATTCTAAAGTTATTCTTTTGGAGGATGAACAAAGTGAGCAAGAACCTGAAATTACAACACCTTGTGATTTCAATTTATCTGAAATACAAGAAGGTGCTACTAAAAAAATTAATTGTGCAATAGACCTTAATGGGGAAACAATAACCTTGGCTTCAGATGTTAATTTTGATTACGATGGTGGTTCTATTACTAATGGAAAATTAGTTTTTGCTGGGGGTAAAATAGATGGAAGGCTTTTAAATCATAAATTAGAAATAGAAGGAAATGTAAAACTAAAAGACAGGGTTTTTAATTTTCTTACCTCTAAATGGAATTTAACAGAAGGGGAAACGACCTCTGATATTGCTTTAGAAAACACCTCTAAACTAGAATCTTTGTTTTTCTTCATAAAAAAACTAGGTGGTGAAACTTTTAAAATAGATAAATTAGATGCTTTCTTTGAAGTTACAAAGGTTACGAGCACAACTACTAATCAAAATTGGTACCCTTCATTAGAAGCTGTTAATTTACCATCAAATTTTAATTTAGTAATGACTAGTAATACTAATTTAAGAATGTTTCCTGCTGACAAATACAATAGAAGATCTGGAGCAATACTGGCTGTACGTGAAGCAGAAAACATAACTATTACTGGAGGAAATTTTTATGGAGACAGAGATGAACGTGTTTTTTCAGCTGACGATCCAGGTATTGAAGGTTCACATCTTTTGCACATACATTCTGGTAAAAATATAACTGTTGATGGTATCCGTTTTAAAAATGGTTCTTCTGGTACAATAGCTATTTATTCTACTGGTTTTTCTTTTAATCCAAATTATAACCCAACAGAAAATGTAACAATTAAAAATTGTTTAATTGAAAATTCAAGAAGAATGGGTATTGCATTGGTTGATGGAAGAAATGTAACTATAGAAAACAATACCTTTATTGATATAGGGCAACCTTCTCAAAAAACCGATGGAGGAGAAGTAGGGTATGCCATTAATATTGAACCAGATCGATTTAGAGATCCTTATACTGGTCTTATAAAAGAACGCCAAAAGGTATTTGATGTACTTATTAAAGGGAACACGGAAAAAAATAGTCGAATTGGTTTTTTAACTTTAACTATTGGTCAAGATATTACTGTGGAAGAAAATTCTATTGGTACTAGACTTGTAACTTCTTTTATTTCTGGTGCAAGAATTAAAAAAAATAAATTTAAAGCCTTAGGAAAAGCAGCAGAAAAGTGGGCTATATTTATATCGGGTTCTGGAGAAACTGTTTTTGATAATGAGGTTTCTGAAAATACTATTGAGGGATATAGTACTGGTATTGTTGTTGGGTCGTATGATTCTTATATTCATGATAATATAATTAAAGATTGTGGTGCTGGCATTCAATTTAGCGATGCAAAAAAATCTAGAATTTATAACAATACAATTAATGTTAAAAATAATGGTATACAAGCAACAAATACAACTTGTGATGAAGTTGAACTAAAAGGTAATACGATTAACACTTCTGGTAATTATTCTGTTTATTTTGCGCAAATGAATAACAAACCTGAAGACCAAGACAAAAAGATTGTATTTGATGAAAAAAATATTTTTGAAAACAACAAGGTATTAATTTTTTCTAAAGCATCTGGAGTTAGCTTTAATAACAACATAATAACTGGTGGTATATCTATTAACAATGCAACTAATTTTATGCTTTCTAAAAATAAAATAATGCCAGATGAAAGCCATGGTATTCGTTTATATAATAGTTTAAATAACGTGACAGTAATTGATAACATTATAGATAAACCAACTGGTACTTCAGGAAATTATATTTGTTTAGATAATAATACTTCTACACCAAATGGTGTAACCATTTCAAGAAATTCTTGTAAATAAACAATATTTAATTCGGTATCTAAAAATTAAATTTTAACTACCTTATTAGAATCAAAAAACTTTATAAAATGAAAAAAGAGTGTAACAATTCACACACCCTTTTTTATTTATCCTTAAAAAATTATTGTTTAATTCTTAATGATTTTCCTATAGCTTCTAATTCAAATAAGAAATCTCTTTTATTTACCGAAGGTGCATATGTAAAACCTTCAAAAACGATAAGTCGATTGTTTTTCTTGTCAACAATAGTATAATTTAAAAACGGCCCTGCCATAAAATCATTTTTCACTTCCCATTTTCCACGAGTTTCATATGCTTTTTTTCCATCTAGTTTTAATTCGTAAGTAAAAGGAGTATATGCTTGCTCAGTAATCATATACATTCCTTCTTTACTTCCTGGTAAATATTTTTTTCCGATACTATCTCTAACAGCTGTAATATTATCTGTGATTTTATTTTCATCTGTTAATGGCACAGAATATATTAAAACATTATTATTACCATCTCCTCTTGCAATACCACTTTTTAAATGTTGACGAAGCCAAAGAAAATCTCCTGTATCGTCTACCAAACGATAACGATTAGGTATCTCTATATTAAGTCCTAATTTTTGAATTGTTTTAAAGGTGGTTTCATCTATTTTTTCTTTTCTAAAAATATCTTGAATAAACGTAATATCTTCATCTTTAAAAATCTGTATTATTTCTTTTCCTCTGGTTCTAATTAAATTCACCATTCCTTCTTCATTTTTAGCAGTTGCTACCACAATTATCTGTGGTTTAGAATATTTGTTTTTTATAACAGAAATATCTTCTACATCTGCTTTTTGAAACATTAATACTGCCTTATTACCACGTATTGATCTTTTAAATCCTGAAGGATCTATTTGCCCAACAGAAAGCAATGTTTCTGGCTGAGGAAGCCCTACTTGGTGTTCTCCAAAAACTCGTCTAATTTCATCTCCTGGTTTTTCTAACCAATGCGTACCTTTCATTACCACCAATATCTTATTTGTATTTCCCGAAGACCTCGGTAAAACAAAATCACTTTCGCTAGTGGGTTTACAACTAATAAGTTGTAAAATGATTATTAAAATTCCTAGTATTTGTTTCATCGTAGTTTTTATCTTAAGTTAAAGAATCCTAATCAAAAAGCATTCCAATTACTCGTTTTATTGCTCTTCTTTAAAATATTCAATGTATCTATTATTTATATTTATGCTGTATTTTTTACATTCTACGAGGATAAATATATAAACGTTGTCCTATTTTAAGTTTCGTATTTCTCATATTATTCCATCGCTTTATATCTCTTACTCTAACGCCAAATTTTGATGCTATTTTACCTAAGTAATCTCCAGACCTTACTTTATAACGGATTCTTTTATCCATTTCAAAATATTTCGGCAATGGTTTTTCTCTTAGCGAATCTTCTGATTGCGCCAATGCATAAATTTCTCTTTCCTTATCTAAAAAATCGATAACCTTATTTCTTGGTAACCGAACAGCAAATTTCTTTTTCTTTATATATGGAATAATGTCTAATTTGTATTGTGGATTTAAAAAAGATAAAACATCTGTGTCTATACCTGTTTTTTCAACTATTTGATTAAAAAAAATAGTTCTTTTTACATGAATAGTATCTGTTTGAAAATTATATATTTTGGGACTTTCTGGAAAAATTCCTAGTTCTTGTGCATACTTAAAAATATACATCGTTGCATAAAAAGCAGGCACATAACCTGCTGTTTCTCTTGGTAAAAACGGACGAATATTCCAATAGTTCCTGTAACCTCCAGATCTTTTAATCGCTTTTAAAACATTTCCTGGCCCTGAATTATACGCTGCCAAGGCCAAATCCCAATCATTAAAAAAATCATATAAATAGTTTAAATACTTACATGCGGCTACTGTTGCTTTTATAGGGTCTTGACGTTCATCCACATAAGAATTCACAGCTAATTTAAACTGTTTTCCTGTACCATACATAAATTGCCATAAACCAGTTGCTCCAACTCTCGATTTGGCTTTTGGGTGTAGTGCAGATTCTACAATAGCCAAATATTTCATTTCTAAAGGAATTTCATACTGATCTAAGTATTTTTCAAAAATTGGAAAATAATATTTTGCCCGAGCCATAAGGGCTGGATAATATTTCTTTCTATACTTTAAATAATTATTAATTACTTTTTCTAAAGCAGGATTAAATTCTAGATTAAAAGGTGTAGATGCATTTATTTCTGCAAGTCTTTCTTTTAAAAGCTCTGGTGTTACAATTTGAGTAACATTTCCAATAATATCTTTATCATTAATTATATAAGGAATAGTATCAAATAATGGTGAATTAAATTTCGCCTCTACCAAAAGGCTATCCATCTTTTTTAAATCATCATTTGAATATAATGTGACTACTTTTTTCTTTTCTTCACTTTTTATTGGCAAAGAATCTATAACTTTTGTTATCTCTGTAACTTTTTTAACAGTTATAGAGTCTTTGGGTTGGTTTTGAGCAAATAAACTGCTAACACTAAAAATAATTATACTAAAATACTTCTTCATATATCTTTTATATACTCCTAAAATTCAAATTCCACAACTACAGGACAATGGTCTGAATGCTTAGCTTCTGATAAAATATAAGCCCTAGAAATATTGTTTTTTAATGGTTCTGACACCATACAATAATCTAATCTCCATCCTTTATTATTTGCTCTAGCATTTGCTCTGTAACTCCACCAACTGTACTGATTAGGTTCTTTGTTTAAATGGCGGAAACTATCTATAAAACCATTGTTTATAAACTCACCGATCCACGTTCTTTCTTCTGGTAAAAATCCTGAAACCCCCTTCATTTTAGGGTTATGTATATCTATTTCTTCGTGACAAATATTGTAATCGCCACAGACAACTAAATTTGGAATTTCTTTTTTAAGGTTAGTAACGTATTCTTGAATTTGATCCATGTATTTAAACTTAAAATCCAATCGATCACTATTCGTTCCTGAAGGTAAATACATACTCATTACAGAAACTTCATCGAAATCTACTCGAATATTTCTTCCTTCAAAATCCATTGCTTCAATACCCGTTCCATATTCTATGTGATTCGGTTCTTTTTTACAAAAAATAGCTACGCCAGAATATCCTTTTTTCTGAGCAGAAAACCAATATTGATATGGATATCCTGCTGCTTCAAAATCTTCTGCCTTTAGCTGCTCTTTTTGCGCTTTTGTTTCTTGAATGCAAACAACATCTGGACTCGCTTGTTGTAACCAATCTAAAAAACCTTTTTTAATTGCTGCACGTATTCCGTTTACATTATAGGATATTATCTTCATTTGTCTATTACTTTTCTCTCCAAAAAAGGAAATAAGTTTTTATTATAAAAATGTTTCTTTTAAAAAGTTTTAAGATGGAATGTCCATTTCAGGAATTTCTCCATTTATAATTAAAGTTCCTTCTGTAGCCGCTTGAATTTCTTCTACAGTAACACCTGGAGCTCTTTCTATTAAATGAAAAGTATTGTCTTTTACTTCTAACACCGCTAAATTGGTTACTATTTTTGTAACACAACCTACTCCTGTTAATGGTAATGAACACTTTTTTAGTAATTTTGATGCCCCTCTTTTATTGGTGTGCATCATTGCTACAATAATATTTTCTGCAGAAGCTACTAAATCCATAGCTCCTCCCATTCCTTTTACCATTTTACCTGGTATTTTCCAGTTAGCAATATCTCCATTTTCTGCTACTTCCATAGCTCCTAAAATGGTTAAATCTACATGCTTTCCTCTAATCATAGAAAAGCTAGTAGAAGAATCGAAAAAACTTGCTCCTGGTAAGGTTGTTATGGTTTGTTTTCCTGCGTTTATAATATCGGCATCTTCTTCACCTTCAAAAGGAAATGGCCCCATCCCTAAGACTCCGTTTTCACTTTGAAATTCTACTTCTATATCTTCTCTAACAAAATTCGCTACTAAAGTTGGTATTCCTATTCCTAAATTTACATAGTAACCGTCTTTTACTTCTTTTGCTATTCGTTTTGCTATTCCGTTTTTATCTAACATTGTTTAATTTGAAAATTTTATGATTTGAAAATTTGAAGATTATCTTCTCTTAGACGAAGAAATAATTTTACTGATAATTTTAATTATCGTTTTCAAATCTGTTAGTAATTTTTTCTCTGGACTTGGATAAAACTCTGATTTTTCACATAATAATAACCAATACTCTAATTCATCTGCTTCTTTAGCTGAAATTTTAAACTTATGAATAAAATCTGCTTTACTTTCAGCGTTTTGTGCTTCTCTTATATTAGCTCCTATAGAAGTGCCACTTCTAAATATTTGAGAAGCCATTTCGAATCTATTTAAAGCCCTAATTTTCTCAGAAAATTTGATAATATCTAATGAGAATTCTAAAGTTAGTTTAACAATTAAGTTTTCTTTATCGTTTCTCATCCCTTTTCAAATATTCAAATTGACTAATTTTTAGATCGTACAGTTCTCTGTTCTATTCTTTTCTCATATTTTTCTCCTTGAAAAATACGTTGTACAAAAATTCCTGGAATATGAATCGTATTTGGGTCTAATTCACCTACAGGAACAAGTTCTTCTACTTCTGCAACAGTAATTTTTGCTGCTCCACACATATTCGGATTAAAATTACGTGCTGTTCCTTTAAAAACTAAATTTCCTGCTGCATCTCCCTTCCATGCTTTTACAAAAGCAAAATCTGCTTCAAATGCTTTTTCTAAAACATACATTTTACCATTAAACTCTCTGGTTTCTTTACCTTCTGCTACTTCTGTTCCGTAACCTGCTGGTGTATAAAATGCAGGAAAGCCAGCCTGTGCTGCTCTGCATTTTTCTGCTAATGTTCCTTGTGGTGTTAATTCTACTTCTAACTCACCTGAAAGCATTTGTCTTTCAAATTCATCATTTTCACCTACATAAGAAGAAATCATTTTTTTTATTTGACGATTTTGAAGTAAAAAACCTAAGCCAAAATCATCTACTCCTGCATTATTAGAAATGCAAGTTAGATTATTAACTCCTAATCGAACTAACTCTGTTATTGCATTTTCAGGAATACCACACAAGCCAAACCCACCTAACATTAAAGTCATGTTACTAGAAACACCTTTCAGTGCCTCTTCTACATTATTTACTCTTTTATTTATCATTATTTAGTCGTTTGTTTTGTTTGTTAAATTCTGCTCTAAATTATGACTATCTAGCATTCATTGTATGCTATCATTCATGAGAAGTTTTTACCCTTCTTTTTTTAATAGTTATATTAAAACTCATCATCTTGTGGTTTGGCATTTTCACCTTCTTCTCCGTTTTTAGAATCTTCATGTTTACTACAATCTACATTAATAGAAAGATCTGAAGGTTTTTTAAATGCTGCTTTGCTTATTTTTATGGTTTTATCTGCATAACATTTTCGCATAAAAATACCCCAAGACGGTAATGACATAGAAGCTCCTTGGCCTTTATCAACACGTGCAAAATGTGTTGAACGGTCTTCTCCACCTGTCCAAACACCTGTTGCTAAATTAGGCACCACGCCCATAAACCATCCATCAGATTGGTTCTGAGTGGTTCCAGTTTTACCAGCAATCGCATTGGTAAATTTATAAGGATACCCTGTTAAGTATTTACCTCGTGACCATGAAGATCTTAATCTAGCACCAGACCCATATTTAGTAACTCCTTCCATTAAGTTTAGTAAAACATAAGCAGATTCTTCATTTACCACTTCTTTTGTTTCTGGCACAAAGGTATCTAATACGGTTCCATTTTTATCTTCAATCTGTGTAATAAACATGGGAGATACTCGCATTCCTCTATTTGCAAAAGTAGAATATGCACTAGTCATTTCTAATAATGATAAATCTAAAGAACCTAATGCGATAGATGGGTTCGCTTGAAAATCTGTAGTTATTCCAGCAGATTTAGCCAAACGTGCTACATTAATGGGCGATACTTCGTCTATTAATCTTGCTGTAATAACGTTTACAGATTTTGCTAACGCTTGTTGTAATGTAAGTTCCCCTCCATATTTACCTCCAACATCTCTTGGAGTCCAATCATCACTCATTCCATATTTTTCTTTAGGAATTGTGTAAGGCATATTTGGTAATTTATCACAAGGAGATCTCTTTAACTGGTTAATTGCAGTAGCATATACAAAAGGCTTAAAGGTAGAACCTACCTGACGTTTTTGTTGGGCAACTGCATCGTACTTAAAATGTTTGTTATTTATTCCTCCTACCCAAGCTTTAATATGACCTGTTTGTGGCTCTATAGAAACCAAACCAGAACGTAAAAAATGTTTGTAATAACGAATAGAATCATAAGGAGACATTAATGTATCTCTATCTCCTTTCCATGAAAACACACGCATTTTGGTTTTTGTTTGGAATACTTTTTCAATTTCTTTATCAGATTTCCCTGCCTTTTTCATGGATTTATATCTGTCTGTATTTTTCTTTGCTCTATTTAAAATTTTACGAACATCATTTTTATCTATATCATAAAATGGAGCTGTTTTGTTTTTCTTTTGTTCTTCAAAGAAGTATTTCTGTAAATTCGCCATATGCTCTTCTATAGCTTCTTCTGCATATTGTTGCATACGCGAATCTATGGTTACATAAATTTTTAATCCATCTCTATAAATATCGTAAGTTTCCCCATTTGCTTTTGGATTCTCTTTTACCCATTTTTTTAAAAAATCTCTGGTATATTCTCTAAAGTAAGTAGCTAAACCATCACTATGACTTTCTGGTGTATGGTTTAAATCTAAAGGTAATTTTTGAAGAGAATCTTTTTGTTTGGAATTAATTGCATTATTACGATTCATTTGAAATAAAACAACATTACGTCTCTTTAACACTAATTCTTTTCTTCTTAAAGGATTAAAGTAAGAAGAGTTTTTAAGCATCCCTACAAGCATTGCAGATTCATGCATTTCAAGTTCTTTCGGTTCTTTACCAAAATAAATACGCGCAGCAGAACGAATACCTACTGCTTGATTTAGGAAATCGTATTTATTTAAATACATTGCTAAAATTTCTTGCTTTGTATATTGTCTTTCTAATTTAGTGGCAACCACCCACTCTTTCATTTTTTGAATTACTCTTAAGAAAATATTTTTAGACGCTCTTTTTGTAAATAACATTTTAGCTAATTGCTGCGTTATTGTACTTGCACCACCGCTTCCTGGTTTTAATACTGCTCTTGCAGTTCCTTTAAAGTCGATTCCTGAGTGGTTATAATAACGTTCATCTTCTGTAGATACTAATGCTGTTATTAAATTCTGAGGTAAATCTTTGTATCTAATTGGTGTTCTATTTTCGTGTGCATATTTACCAATCGTTTTTCCGTCTGAAGAAATAATTTCAGTAGCTAAATTACTTTCTGGGTTTTCTAACTCTTCAAAAGTTGGAAGACTACCTAACAATCCCCAAGATGCTAACATAAACATAAAGCAAATGGCAAAAATACCTCCTAGTAATATTCCCCAAAACCACTTTATATATTTAGTAAAACTAATAGCTTTTTTTTCTGTCATTTTATGGTGTTTTTTCTATTCTAAATCCTACTCCGATAATTCCTTTTAATTTTTGAATTCCTTCTACCTCTCCATTTTTACGCATTGCTTGAAAAACCTCTAAAGAATAATCTCCTTTTGCTGGAAATAAAATATGTTCTTTATAAAATAATTTATTTTCTTTTATTTCTGAAAAACCTTCTCCTAAAAAGTTTCCTGTTTTATCGGCCATGTCATACTCTAATGTATCAATTATATTATTTCCGTCAGGGAAATTCATTTTGGTAATTAAAAACAGATTGTTAAACTCATAATCATTATTATTTCTAATATTTAAAAATAAGTTTTTATTAGCTAAGGTATCTTTTACTGTAAATTGATATGTTATAGGAGTGTTAATTTCCCATTCTCCACTTTCTAGAGTTCTGTATTCATCGAAAATTTGCTTGGAATCACAAGAAACCAATAGCGTTAAAAAAACAAGTAACAATAAGAATTTATTGTTTTTCATCATTTTTAGCATTTTTATTTCCTGGATTTCTACGTTTATTTCTCCTTTGGTTGTTTTGTTTTTTGTTAGAAGGAGCATTTGATTTCTCATTTTGCTTATTATTCGTGTTTTTCCTTCTATTTTGTGGTGGCTTTTTAGCTGTTTTAGGCTGCTGTTCTTGCTTTCTAGTATTATTTTTTTGAGGCTCTCTCTTTTTATTTGTAGCTGTATTTGCGGCCGTATTTGTAGTTCTTTTTTGTTGTGGTTTCTTTCTTCTCTTATTACGGTTTCTTCTTGGTTTCTTAGGAGTATCGAAACGTGTTAAGCTATCTTGACCTACTACATTTTCAAAATTAACTTCTGCTACTGTTTCAGCAATTTCAGATTCATAGTCTTCTAAAGGAGCACCCAATTCATTGGCTTCATTTAACTCTATAATTTCTGTTATTTGATCTAGAGAAAGTTTATACCATTTAAATTTTTCTTCTTTATAAGTGTACCAAAGTAGTTTTTTAAAGATGTCCATTTTCACGAAAATAGCTTCTCCTTTTTCCGTTTTTAAAATACGATCTTGTTTTGGAAACGCTTCTAATGCATCTAAATAAGAATCTAATTCAAAATTTAAACAACATTTAAGTTTTCCGCATTGACCTGCCAATTTTAATGGATTTAGAGAGAGTTGTTGGTAACGTGCTGCTGCAGTATTTACTTTTCTAAAATCTGTTAACCAAGTAGAACAACATAATTCTCTACCACAAGAACCAATACCTCCTAATCGAGCTGCTTCTTGTCTCATTCCTACTTGTTTCATTTCTACTCGTATAGAAAATGTACTTGCTAAATCTCTTATTAACTGCCTAAAATCTACTCTATCATCTGCTGTATAATAAAAGGTTGCTTTATTACCATCTCCTTGAAATTCGACATCGGAAAGTTTCATTTTTAACCCAAGTCTAGTTATGATTTCTCTACCTGTCCTTTGTGTTTCTAGTTCTCTATCTCTTGCATTTTGCCAAGCATCAATATCTTTTTGTGTTGCTTTTCTATAAATTTTCTTTACATCTTCACTATCTGCTGCTATTTTTCTCTTTTTCATTTGAACTTTAACCAATTCTCCTGATAAAGAAACAATACCAATGTCGTGTCCAGGGCTTCCTTCAACGGCAACAATATCACCCATTGTTATGGTGATTTTATTTCCTGAATTTTTATAAAAATGTTTTCTTCCGTTTTTAAAACGAACTTCGTAAATATTAAATGGGGCTTCACCTGAGGGTAAAGTCATATTCGATAACCAATCAAAAACAGCTAGTTTATTTCCACTCCCACAAGTACCTGTAGCACAATTTCCATTGCTTTTACATCCATTTGGAACACCGTTTTTGTTAGTTGAGCAACTGCTACAACTCATAAATTAAATATATTTTAAAATAATTTTTTAAACCTGAAACAACTTTCAGCATCAAAAAACAATTTTATTTGTTTGATTTTTAGTTAGATAAAAACAGACCTTCTGTTCATCTTCAATTAGTAAAGATACCAATTCTATTGGAATGTGAAAATGCATTTTTTTTTAATGTGCTTTCTACTTGCTTTATTTGAAAAAACACCAGTAATAAATGGTACTGAATTATAATATATTTTCCTGTTTTTTAAGAAAATTAATACATAACTGGGTTGCTTTTTCTAAATCTGATGGCATTTTTTCTTCTTTCCAAGGATGTTTTGCTCCAAATACATGGTTTGCTCCTTTTATAATTTTCAAATCGCTGTTCACATTCCATTTATTAAGATCTTCAGCTTCTTTAATAAAAATAGAAGTATCTGCATCTCCATGAATAATACAATAAGGTTTTTTTAAATTCTCTACTGCTCGTCTTATGGTAAGTCTTTTTTCATTTTTAATAAAATCTTCATAAAACTGGTAGAAATGAGGCATTGATTGCTTCGTTCTAGAATTCAAAACAAACTTCACTCCTTTTTCTTTCCATTCTTTTAGTTCTCCTGTCGTAGAACTTCTTTTTTTAAAATCTGATACACCAGCTAATGAAATTACTTTTTTTACTCTAATATCTTCTTCTGCTTTAATACAAACAACACCTCCTCCTCTACTATGACCTATTATAGAGATGTTTTCTAGATTCATTTCTTTATTAAAATCATTTTTTGTAAAACACCAATCGATTACTCTTTTTAAATCGTCTAATTCTTTTGTATAATTATTATTACCAAAGGCTTCTAAATCTGGAAAATCTAAGGGGTTTTCAACAGTTCCTCCATTATAAGAAAAGTTAAACTTTATAAAAACAAAATCTTCTTTAGAAAATTTTTTACCCATTAAATTCCATGCTCCCCAGTCTTTAAAACCTTTATAACCATGGCAGAAAATTACTATAGGTTTCTTTTGATTTGTTTCCTTATAAAAAACATCTATTAAAACAGGTTTCTTTTCGTTATTTTCTAGAACGATGTTTGTAATTATTTGCATGTTTTATTTTTTCATAAAAATAAAAAGAGGATACTTAAAAGCATCCTCTTTCTTATATAAAGTTTATTTCTTATTAATTATTAATTACCCAAGAAACATAATATTGAGAACCAACACTACCTGTTCCTGGCACACTAATATAATCTCTTCTTCCTAAATTAGTTCCTCCAATTTTTATAAAAGATTTCATTGATGGTATTGAATAATTTATTTGTGCATCTAAAACTGTTCTAGCTTCAACTATTCCATCTACAAAAAAAGATTCATATAAAAACTCATCTTGCCAACGTGCATTAATATTAAAACCAAAATTCTTAAATAGTTTATCATGCCCAAATTGGACTTTTACTTTATGTTTTGGCGTGTTAAAAGCCTCTTTAAATTGAGGGTCTTTGCCATCTGATTTAAAATCTGCAAAAGCATAACTAAGTCCTATATCAAAACCTTTAAAAAGCTTTGTGTTAAATCCTGCAGAAAAACCATAAGTATCTATTTTAGATTTCGTGTTTGTTCTTAGAACATATCTTAAAAAATCTTGATTCTGTAATGCTCTAATTGCTGATCTTGCAGATACATCTGAACTACCTGCAGTACCATAAAAAGGTACAAATACATCTTTAGTTGTAATAAAATCTTCATGAAAATTATAAAAACCAACAATATCGAATTCTAAAAGATTATCTGCTAAACTAGTTGCACCACGATAACCTAATTCAAAAGACCTTACAATTTCAGGTTTTAAAAAATCGATCTCTGCTTTTTCTAAATCATTAATATCTCCACTATCGAAAAAAGTTTCTACGGATGTAGTTATATATGAATTGTTAAATGCATCTACACCTGAAAGAGTTGCAGTAACAAGACCGTCTCTTGATGTTACCTCCGTTTGCTCTCTAGATAAATTTTCTTCTACTGTTCCTAAAAATATTCTATCTTGTCCTAACTGCAATCCAATATATTGATCTTGGGTTGTAGGGTTTCTAAATCCTGTTTGAAATGCTAATCTAAAATTGTGATCTCTCTTATTTCCTGCTGCATAAGAGATAGATAAACGTGGAGAAAAGTTAGCATCAAAATTATCAGATTTATCAAAACGAATTGTACCGGTCATTTTTAAACGATCATCTAATATTTTTTTCTGTATTTGTGTGTAAAAACCAAACAATCTGTATTCTATACTTCCATCATCGTCTGTATAAACCTGTCCGTCAGAATCTAAAATATATTTTCTATAACTCCCTCCAACTTGTATATCTGCAAAGTCTACATGTTCTGCGAAATTATAATTGGCATCTACATTTAAAAAACCTGAATTATCTACTAATTTTGCTCCTCCTTCACTAACTGATGTTGATTTGGCTGCTCTTAGAGCATTTCTGAATTCTGGAGAACCAGGTATAAATCTACCTTGCTCTGCAACTCCTTTTGCTGCTTGTAATGCTTGCTCTAATGGTAATGCATTAGGGTTTGACGGGTTTATTAAACGTAAAAATGTTGGAGCAAAATCACGACGAAAATAAGTTCCGTTGTCTTTCCATTTATTATTAATTGAAATAGCTGCTAATCTAGAATCCCATGTTTCTCCTGCATCATTTCTTGAAAGATACCCTCTAACAAAATAATTCTTCCCTCTTAGCTCTAATTTATGCTGTTGAATAAATGACCCTTTTTGTACATATCTATTACTTGCATGTAAAAGATTGTCTAATAAATTAAATTTAGACGATAGAATTATTTCCGTATCATTTTTCCAAGGACGTACATGTAATGCTGCATCTAAAAGTAATGATTTTGCGTCTGTATTTCCTTCTAATAATTCACTTTCTAAATACCCAGATCTTGCAACTTTAATATCTCTTAAAGCATTTAAAACATTAGGATCTGTAATACCTGAAAAAGCAGCTAATCTATCTAAATCAATTTTGACTTCATCACCATAAGAATTTACTCCATCGTAATCAATATCATTTCTATTTCCAACTCCGGAAATAATATCTCCTCCTTGACCAGTTGAATTCCTGGTGTCATTCGCTGCCCATTCCTCTCCTTTGTTATATTTAAAATTAACTTTAGCTGCAAAAACATCACTAAATTTATGCGCTAAACGAATTCCAACATCATAAAAAACAGATCTTCCTCTGGTATCTTGAGAAGTAACACCAGATTTAAAATAGGTACTAACCCCTGAATAATCAAATGGGTTTTTACTAGTCATTAACAAAATACCATTAAAGGCATTTGCACCATATAATGCAGATGCTGCGCCAGGAAGTATTTCGACATTTTTAACATCTAATTCATTTAATCCAAAAGTATTACCAAAAGAGTAATCTAAAATAGGCACTGTACTTTCTGCTCCATCAATCAATTGTATAAAACGTACATTTAAAGAATTACCAAAACCTCTGTTAGAAACGACGGTTTTTACTCCATAACTATCTGCTAATACATCTATTCCTTTTAAATTACCTAAACTTTCATAAAAGTTTGGAGAAGGTGTTCTTTTAATAGATTTTGCATCTATTCTTTCAATAGTTACAGGAGATTCCATCACTCGCTCAGGAGTTCTTGACGCAGAAATAACTACTTGATCTAACACAAATGTTTCTTTTAAAATTACATTAATTTCTTCAGAAGCATCTTTAAGTTTAATTATTTCTGTTTGAAATCCTACAGACAGAACACTAATAGTTACTGGGAATTTTTTGACTTTTATTTTAAAAGCTCCATCAAAGTCAGATGTTGTAGATTTTCCTTCACTAGTTTTCACAATAGCTCCTGGGAAAGGCTCTAAATATTCATCGAAAACGAGACCAGTTATTTCTGTTTGAGAAACACACAAGAAGTAACTTCCTATAAAAAATAGGGTTGTAAGTAATTTTTTAATCATGTTAGTTTTTATTTTATTAATCTTATTAGGACATTAAAACGAGGGGATCGAAATAAATTAATTATCTTCTAACGAAAAATTGATTGGGAAACCATATTTAACAGATACTGTTTTTCCTTCTTTAATAGAAGGTGTAAACTTTGGTAAATTAGAAACTACTCTTATAGCCTCATCTTTAAGTATTTTACCTCCTTTAGGCCCCAAAGCCTTTATATTAGTAACATTACCATCTTTGCCAATGATAAAACGAACCCAAACTTCACCTTGTATTTTGTTAATAAGTGCTTCATTAGGGTATCTAAAATGTTCCTGAATATGCTTTATCATTTCAGCATTGAAGCAATCTAGTTGGTCTTCACCGTTTTCTCCTTCACATTCTGGAAATGCAGGAATCATATCCACTGTATTAAATTTACTCGCGCTTCTTACCTCTTCTTTTGACAAAGTATTGGTTAATGCAGCTAAATTAGTTTTAAGTTTTACAGATTTTGATATTGATGTAGTATTTTCTATAGTACTTATGCCAGAAGCATTCATATTATTTGCTTCTGAAGCAAGTCCTTTTTTTCTCTTCTTTAAAAACCTTCTTTTTGGAGCAGATATTTTTACAGATATCTGTCTTGTTTTTTTATCATTGTTTTTTTTTGACGACTTAATAGTACATTTAGCAATGCTATTTAAATCTATCTTTTGTTCAGGGGTATCACAAACTTCCTTCTGACCTTGCGAGAACAAATTGACAGAGAAAGTTAATAAAAATATATAAATTATTTTATTCATACGTTGGGGAATTAACTTCTTTAACCAAACATAAAACTCTTTATATTTCAGCTAAATACATTTTACTTTACACAATAATTGGGTACAAATGTAGAAAAAAAAAATTAAAACAGAAGATTTACTTTCATATTTTGCAAATATTTGTTATATAGAACCTGAAAAAAGTTGTTTTTTAGTGTTTCTGTTTGATAAACAAATAATTAAACAACCTCGTGGTTGTTAATATAAAAAATTATTATACGGGAAGATTTTCGTATGAATCTTTATAACATTTTGATATGTAATTTCCTTAAATTCTTCTATATTATTTTTCTCCACAGCAGAAATAAAACAAACTTCTTTGTTTAAATCATTTAACCATGTTTTCTTCCAATCATCTAAAGTGTAGTGTGCCTTTGTTTTTTCTGTAACCAAATCATCTTCTTCTATTGTCTCATGTGTATACGCGTCAATTTTATTAAAAATCATGATCGTTGGTTTATTCGCGCTATCTATTTCATCTAGAATTTTATTAACAGAAGATATATGATCTTCAAAATTTGGGTGAGAAATATCTACAACATGTATTAATAAATCTGCTTCTCGAACCTCATCAAGAGTTGATTTAAACGACTCTACCAATTGTGTCGGTAATTTTCTTATAAAACCTACTGTATCTGTCAATAAAAAAGGGATGTTTTTTATAACTACTTTTCTAACAGTAGTATCTAATGTTGCAAATAATTTGTTTTCTGCAAAAACATCACTTTTACTTATGAGATTCATTAGAGTAGATTTCCCAACGTTCGTATATCCTACTAAAGCTACTCTAACAAGTTTCCCTCTATTTTTCCTTTGAACAGACATTTGTTTGTCAATAGTGGCTAGTTTCTTTTTTAATAGCGTTATTTTGTTTCTAATAATTCTACGGTCTGTTTCTATTTCTGTTTCCCCAGGACCTCTCATACCGATACCTCCTTTTTGTTTATCTAAGTGCGTCCACATTCTTGTTAAACGAGGTAAAAGGTACTCATACTGCGCTAATTCAACTTGTGTTTTTGCAGAGCTAGTTTGTGCTCTACTTGCAAAAATATCTAATATTAAACTTGTTCTATCTAAAATTTTACAATCTAAAATTCTCTCAATATTTCTTAATTGCGCTGGCGAAAGTTCGTCATCAAAAATAGCTGTTCCTATATTATGACTTTCTACATACGTTTTTACTTCTTCTAGCTTTCCAGATCCTAGGAATGTTTTTGGATTTGGTTTATCTAATTTTTGGAAAAATCTTTTTACAGGAACTCCTCCTGCTGTAATTGTTAAAAAATCTAATTCATCTAAATATTCTTGAGCTTTGTCTTCGTTTTGATGTTGTGTTATAACACCAATTAAAACAACCTTCTCAGATATTGCTTCTCGTGTTTCAATCATAGAGGACAAAAATACGAATTCTTAAAAGTAAACCGTTTATTTTTTTATACAGCTATAAATAAATGCTGGCGGAAAATTTATTGGCTCAAAGTTTAAGGAAACATTTTCCTTTTTAAAGATGTTTTTTAATCTTTTGTAATAGTCTAAACTATATTGAAATTGTACGAAGTATCCTTCTTTTTTAAGTGCTTTATGAGATTCTACTAAAATATTTTCTGAAATTTTTTTAGGGATAATTGACAAAGGCAAGCCAGAAACAATATAATCTGCTTCTGTGTAACCTAATTTATTGATTTCTTGTATCACATTTTCTGCAGAAGCCTTTAAAACAGTTATTTGTGAGTGATCAATTTTAAGTAGCTCATTATAAAAGGTTTCATTTATTTCAAAACAAATCAATTTTGTTTCTGAATTCATTTTATTTAAAATACGTTTTGTAATAGCTCCGTTACCCGAACCTAACTCTACAATTAGCTTTGCTTTTTTAAAATCAATATGTTTTAACATTTTTTCAGCTAAAAAGCGTGAACTAGGAATTAATGTTCCTGATGTTTTTACTGTTGAAATTGCTTCCTTTAAAAAATTGAATTTCTTTTCCAAAAAAATATTTTTAGTTGTTTCGTATGTTTGTTGTAAAAAGTTGTGAAAGCAAATATGCATTTTTTTAAAGATCTTTTAAGTATTTTTTATCCTAATTTATGTATAAATTGTGATAAAGTCTTGTTTTTGTCTGAGACTATACTATGTAATTCCTGTAAAAATGATTTACCTGTTGTCGATATACCTGATTGTCAGAACAACATAATCACTTCTATTTTTTATGGTAAAACAACTATTTATAAAGGATATACTCTTTTATTTTACAGAAAAAAAAACAGTACTCAAAAGTTAATTCATCAATTAAAGTATAAAAACCGTGAAGATGTAGGTGTTTTCCTTGCTAATTGGGTTGCACATAAATTACATAAACAGAAGGAGTTTTTAGATGTCGATTTTATTATTCCTGTTCCTTTACATAAACAAAAGCTGAAACAAAGAGGTTATAATCAGCTGTCTCTTTTTGGTAAAATTTTAGCAAAAAAACTAAACACTAGATATTTACCTAAAGTTTTAATAAGAACATCGTTATCTAAAACACAAACATTAAAAAGTAGGTTTGATCGTTTTCATAATATTCACACAAAATTTAAATTAACAGAAACTGACTCTCTAGAAAGCAAACATGTATTGTTAATTGATGATGTAATTACATCTGGTGCCACATTAGAAGCTTGTTGTAATGAACTACAAAAAGTTAAAAATATTAAAATTAGCATTCTTACTATGGCTTATACTCAAAAAACATAGTTGTTTTCACTACTTTTGGTTTTATAAAAAAACCACTAGTGAAATTTACATATCATTATTTTTTAATTATAGTTTGTCTTTCTATTTTTCAGGGTTGCGCCAGAAAAGGTAGGCCAGAAGGAGGTCCTAAAGATGAAACTCCACCTGTAATGGTTGTTGCTAAACCAGAACATAAGAGTTTAAATTTTAATCAAAAAAATATTAGAATTTACTTTGATGAATATGTTGTTTTAAGAGATTTAAGTAAACAATTAATTATTTCTCCACCATTTAAAATTGATCCTTTAATTACTCCTCAAGGAACTCCAAGTAAGTATATTAACATAAAAATTTTAGATTCTTTAAAAAAGAATACAACTTATACTTTTAATTTTGGAGATGCTATTAAAGATAACAATGAAAGTAATACTTTAGAAAATTTTAAATACGTTTTTTCTACTGGAAATCTTATTGACTCCTTAAATTTAAGTGGTTCTGTTAAAGATATTTTTAAAAAAGAACTTACTAAAAACTATAACGTTTTACTATACAAAGCAGATTCTACCTATAATGATTCTATTCCTTTTAAAAGAAAACCAGATTATGTTACTAAAACTTTTGACTCTTTAAATTTTAAGTTTTCAAATATAAAAGAAGGAAAGTATTTCGTTATGGCTATAGATGAAGAGGCTTCTGATTATAAGTTTAACCCTTCTATCGATAAAATTGGTTTTATTAAAGACACTATTTTCTTACCTAAAGACAGTTTAATAAATACTCCTATTATACTTTTTAAGGAAAAACCACCTTATAAATTTAAAAGAGGTAAAGAGATTAGTAAAGGAAAAATTCAGTTTGGCTTTATTGGCGACAAAGAGTTAAAAGTAAAACTATTATCTAAAGTTCCAGATACATTTAAATCTGCCACGATGTTTGAAAGTGAAAAAGATACTTTAAATTATTGGCATACTCCAATTGAAGCAGATTCTCTAAATTTTTTAGTCTCTTATAAGAATGAATTAGACACAACCACCGTTTTCTTAAGAAAGAAAAAAATAGATTCCTTATCTATTTCAAACACTATTAAAAACACATTGCATTTAACAGACACTTTAAAATTGATAACTAATAATCCAATAAGCAAAATTGATAGCACTAAATTTACATTAGTTGATTCTGATACCCTTGCCATTCCTTTTAAATTAAAGAAAATTTCTATTAATAAGATTGGTTTATTTTTTGAAAAAAAACCTAAAAAAGGGTATGTTTTTAAAGGCTTACCAAATGCTATTGAAGATTTATATGGTATTGCATCTAAAGATACTTTAGAGTATAAATTTAGCACCAAAGAAGTAGAAGATTATGGAAGTATCATTTTAAATTTAAAAAAAGAAGTAGATAGCCCTGTTATTATTGAGTTGTTAGCAGATGAAGAAGTTGTTCAGAAAAGAATAGTTAACAAATCAAAAACCATTGAGTTTAGTTTATTAGAACCTAAAGAATATATTGTAAGGGCAATTATTGACGAAAACAAAAATAACGTGTGGGATTCTGGTAAATTAATTGAAAAAAAGCAGCCAGAAAAAATTATTTACCTTACTGAAATACTTAAAATGAGAGCCAATTGGTCTATAAACCAAGAATTCATCATAAAGTAGTAATCATTACTTTATGATGAATTTTATAGAAATAAATTTGTTTCACAAAGAAAAATCTAATTGTAATTCATAAGAAACTGCTACTTTTTTATTTCTTTTTTTAGCTGGTTTTAAATTTGGTAATTTAGATATTAACTCTTCACTATATTTTGTTAAAATAGTATCTTCATAACTTCCGTCATTAGCTTTCACATTAGTTACTTTACCATTTTCATTAACAACGAATTTTACCGTAATGTGTCCAACAATTTCCTTTTCAATTGCTTCTTCAGGATATTCAAAATTGTTTTGAATATGATTACCTACTACTGCATTAAAACATTTTAATTGTTCCTTTTCAGGTGCTTTTTCACACGATTTAAATAAAGGAACATAATCAACATCATAAAGTTGATATACTTTTCTTGTTATTTTACTAACTTTTAAAGCTTCTGGTAAGTATGAATTTTTGTTTTCATTAGCTAAACCTTTAGTTTTAGCTACTTTAATAGTTTTAGCAATTTGTTTTCTTCTTTTTACTAAATACCTCCCTTTCGTGTTACTCTGTTTAAGTGTTACATGACGAAAAATATTTTTATTTTTTACATTAGTATTAACGGTTTGGCATTTATTATTAATACTATTAAGGTTTTGTGTCAAAATTTTCTTTGAAGAACAAGTTTTTGACTTTGAGGATTGTGAGGTCGCTAAATTTACTAAAAACACACAAACAAGCAACCAAATTGCTTTTTTCATTTTAGAGGGGGATTAAAATGGTTAATTTATAATATTGGGATTGCTAATTTATGAAAAAACACTGAAAATAAAAAATAGTTGCGTTTTTTTTATTTTTTTAACAAAAAAACACAACTATCTGGTTAAATTTAACAAATTTTATTTACTTTTTTTCGTCCAAGTATCTCTTAATCCGACTATTTTATTAAAAATTAACTTTTCTGAATTAGTATCTCTATCTACATTAAAATAACCTAATCGTTGAAATTGGAATCGCTCTCCTACTTTTGCTTTGCCTAAACTAGGTTCTACAAAAGCTTTTATTATTTTCAAGGAGTTTGGATTTATAAAACTCATGTAATCTTTGTCTTTATGTGCATCTGGTGCTTCATCTGAAAACAAACGATCATAGACTCTTACTTCGGCTTCTACGGCATGTTTTATAGATACCCAATGCAATGTTCCTTTTACTTTTCGTTTACTTTCTTCTGTTCCACTACCAGATTTACTTAATGGATCGTAAGTACAGTGAATTTCTGTTATATTCCCTTCTTCATCTTTACTACAACTCTCTCCTTTTATTATATAACCATTCTTTAAGCGCACTTCTTTTCCTATTGTTAATCTAAAGTATTTTCTGTTTGCTTCTTCTTTAAAATCTTCTCTTTCTATGTATAATTCACCAGAAAAAGGAACTTCTCTAGAACCAGCTTCTTCTAATTCTGGATTATTTTCAGCAATTAAAATTTCTTCTTTGTTTTCAGGGTAATTAGTGATAACCAGTTTTACGGGATTCAAAACTCCCATTACTCTATTTGCTTTTTTATTTAAATCTTCTCTAATTTTAAATTCTAATAAAGCAACATCTATTATATTCTCTCTTTTAGATACTCCTACCGTTTCTATAAAATTACGAATAGCAGCAGGTGTGTATCCTCTTCTTCTTAAACCAGAAATTGTTGGCATTCTTGGATCATCCCAACCAGAAACAATACCTTCTTCTACCAATCTTAACAACTTACGCTTACTCATAATTGTATAACTTAAGTTTAAACGAGAAAACTCTCTTTGTTTTGGTGCTAAAGGATAATTTTCTTTACTATAAACATATACATTATCTCTAAACCAATTATATAAATCTCTGTGAGGTTTAAATTCTAAAGAACATAAAGAGTGAGATATTTGCTCTATGTAATCACTCTCTCCATGTGTCCAATCGTACATAGGATAAATAACCCAATCGTTCCCAGTTCTATGGTGCGATTTTTTAAGTATTCTGTACATCAAAGGATCTCTTAATAGCATATTAGGAGAAGACATATCTATTTTTGCTCTAAGCACATGCGAACCTTCTTCAAATTCTCCATTCTTCATTTTGGTAAATAAATCTAGATTATCTTCTACAGATCTATCTCTATAAGGACTTGCAACTCCTACCGTTGTTGGTGTTCCTTTTTGTTTTGCCATTTCTTCTGAAGATTGACTATCAACATACGCTTTTCCATCTTTAATAAGCTGAATAGCCCAGTCATATAATTGTTGAAAATAATCGGAAGAATAACATTCATTTTCCCATTTATATCCTAACCAAGCTACATCTTCTTTAATAGCATCTACATACTCTTGCTCTTCTTTTGCAGGATTGGTATCATCGAAACGTAAATTAACTGGCGCATTGTATTTTTCTCCCAAACCAAAACTAATACCAATTGCTTTGGTATGACCAATGTGTAAATAACCATTAGGTTCTGGAGGAAAACGAAAACGTAAGTTTTCTTTTTTAACACCATTTGCTAAATCATCTTCAATGATTTGTTCTATAAAATTGAGTGATTTTTTTTCTTCTGACATGATTCACTATATAATTTAAAGCAAAAGTAATTATTTATAAAGAAAAAAAGCAGTGAAAACTCACTGCTTTGTTCTTAAATATGCATCTTTTTTATTCAGACCAATAATATAATGTTACTTCTATAGTTTCTTCAGAAGAATCTGTAATTGTAATAAATTTAGAAGAAGCTCCGTCAAAATAACCTTCGTAAGCTCCAACAATATAGCTTCCTGCTGGTAAGCCAGAAATTACCCCAGTTTCGCCATAGTAATTTACGCTATAGTAATATTGCTTTGTTTCCATATTTTGAGCATAATAACCAGATAAGCTATTTAACGATACCTCATTACCATTACGATCCTCTAAATTAACAACTATTTCAAACTCATTACGAGTATTGTTTTCAGATATTTTCACTTCTTTTGAAGTAAAAGAAAAACATAAAAATAATAGGGTTGAATACAATAAATTTTTCATTTTTTTTATTTTAAGGTTAGCCCTAAAATTCTAAAAAATAAACTTATTCTTTTCTCTCATTTAATTAAAATTATGTTACTGAATGGTTAAAAATTACTCTGCAGTATTAAATGTATTATTTAAAGGGTTAATATCTGCCATTAAACCACTTTTATCAATTTGAACTGACTTTACTGGTTTAGAAACCTTAAAAGTATAGGTTGGATATGCCCATCCCCAATCTTTTAATACTGTAGCACTGGTTTTTTTATTTCCTCTCATTATTTCTAATGGAATATTAAACGCTTCTTTACTTCCGTCTACATATGTCACTTCTACATCTATTGGCATTGGCATTGCTCCGATTCTTTGTAAAGTAACTTCTTTATCTTTCACTAGTTTTACGCCATAATCTATAGTATGTGTCGTTTGAGTCCATTCATTTAAATACCAATCTAAATGAATCCCAGATACTTTTTCTGCACTACGTTTTATATCGTTAGGTGTAGGATGTTTAAATGAAAAATCTTCAAAATATTTTTTTAGAGTTTTAGTAACATTTTCTTCTCCAATAATATATTCTAATTGACTTAGAAAGACATTTCCTTTACTATAACTCCCTATTCCATACCCTCTATTGGTATCATACCTATCTGCATGTGTAGTAAGAGGCTCTTCTGAACCTGATTTAGCTACAAAACTATATCCTTTATATGAACGAGCATGTGGGTTCTCTACATTTTGATTTAAAAGTTCATTAGCTGCCTTATTAGAAATATAGGTGGTAAAACCTTCATCCATCCAAGGGTGTTTACTTTCATTAGTTGCTAATAAAAACTGAAACCAAGTATGTGCTAATTCATGTGCTGTAACTCCAAACAAACTATTCCAAGATCTTTTCCCTGTAATAAGAGTACATTGTGCATACTCCATACCACCATCTCCTCCTTGTATTACAGAATATTGTTTATAAGGATACTGCCCTATTTTTTCACTAAAATAGTTCATTAAATCTGCTGTTTTAGGTTGTAGTTTTTTCCAGCTTTCTAAATATTTAGCATCTAATGTTTTCTTGTATAAAAAATGTAAATCTATACCATTTTTCATTTTAAAAATATCGTGTATATATTCTGGATCTGCAGCCCATGTAAAGTCATGAATATTCTCTCCTTTAAATTTCCAAGTTAATTTCTTTCCAGACGGTTTTTTTAAAGATTTGCTTTTATCTTCATAACCATGACCAACTTCTTGTGGGTTTTGAAGCTTCCCTGTACCTCCTACCACATATTTTTTATCAATATGTAACGTTACATCAAAATTACCCCAAACACCATGAAACTCTCTTGCTATATAAGGTGGTGTATGCCATCCTTCAAAATCATACTCTGCCATTTTAGGATACCATTGTGTCATAGATAAAGCAACACCTTCTTTACTATTTCTACCAGAACGTCTTATTTGCAAAGGAACTTGCCCGTCAAAATCCATATCAAAAGTAACTGTTTCTCCAGATTTAATTGGTTTATTTAAATGAACTTCTAAAATAGTACCTACTGTTTGAAATTGTACTTTAACACCATTTTGCTTTAATTGATTTACTTTTATATATCCTATTTCAGAGGAACTTAATTTAGCAATTCTACTTTCTCCTTTTGTCTTATCTATCATTCTATCATCTGGGTCTTCTATCGTGTGTAAACGAGCATCCATTTGAGAGTTTGGTTGAAAAGCATTAAAATATAAATGATAAAAAACCTTATCTAATTCATCGGGAGAGTTATTAGTGTATGCTAATTTTTGTTTCCCTTTATATTGATAAGTCTTTACATTCATATCAATATCCATTTTGTAATCTACTTCTTGTTGCCAATAATTTGTATTTGACTTTATTTGAGCAGAAGAAACAAATGAAATCATTAAAAGAAGAAGGAATATATGTGTAATTTGTCTCATTATTATATTGCTTTTTATCAAAAAAAGGAGCATTTATAAATGCTCCTTTTTTGTTGTTTTATTTCTTATTTATTTTTAATCATGCTATCTGCCATACGAAGTGCATTATATGCATTAACTATACGGCCAGATACAGAAAGGTCTGAAAAAGGAACTAAATCGCCCGTTGGGTTTTCAGCAGATTGAGATCCTGGTTTAATTACTTGCAAATTTATTTGCGTTCCAGAATTCATTAATATTTTTTTCACCTGACTTGCACTCAATTGTGGATAATAAGAACGAACCAATGCAGCAACTCCTGCTGCTGCTGGAGAAGCCATTGAAGTTCCACTTTTTTTACCATATTCACCTTCAGGTGTTGTAGAATATACTCTTACACCAGGAGCAAAAACATCTACATTCATTTTTCCATAATTTGAAAAACTCGCAGGCAGTTCTTTATTATAATTTGAACTCATTGCGCCTACTGTTAAAAAGTTATCTGAAATTTCATTTACTAAATCTGGTGCATCGTTTGGATATGTTTTTACAATATCTATGTTAGCGCCATCGTTACCAGCAGCATTTACAATTAAAACGTCTTTTTTAGCTGCATATTTAATAGCATCGTATACCCATTCTTTATTTGGTGAAAATGCTTTACCAAAACTTGTGTTAATTACTTTTGCACCATTATCTACTGCATAACGAATACCTAAGGCTACATCTTTATCATATTCATCTCCTCCAGAAACAGAACGAACTGCCATTATTTTAACGTCTGCAACACCATTCATACCTTTTCCGTTGTTTCTAGTTGCTCCTATAATACCAGCAACGTGTGAACCATGAGATTCTCCTTTTTTAGAATGTCCTGTATTGCCATCTCCAGATCCTGGTTTATCTTTAATATCATACGGGTTATCTCCTACAACGGCACGATAATCTGTATCATCAACTTCACCTTTAATTATTTTTTGATTCTCGTTAAGATCACCACTAACTCTACCTATTTCGACAGAAACTTTTTCTTTTGTCTCTTTAACAGAGGACAACCCTTGTGCAAACATTGATTTTGTAAAATTGATATAATTATCTAATCCTTTAGGATCTTTTATAGACAAAATATCTTCACTAGTATAATCTGATTTACCAAAATGCTTAGTAAAAGCCTCATCAGATTGCTTAGCAAGACTTAAAATTCTCTCACATGTGTTTTTATACTTTAATAAATTTTCATTATCCTTCTCAATATTTTTTATTTTATTTTCCTGATATTTCTTTACCTCTGCTAAAGTAGTTGCATCCGCTATAGAAGGGTTTAATAAAATACGTTCATATTCTAAATGCTCTTTATATGATTTTCCTAAGAAATTCCATCCGTTGACATCATCCTTATAACCATTCTTATCATCATCTATACCGTTACCTGCAACCTCCTCTACATTTACCCAAGCAACATCTTTTAAATCTTCATGTTTTAAATCGGTACCACTATCAATCACACCTACAATAACCTCTACACCTTTTTTACCTTGCAAAAATGTATAAGCTTTGTTTACACTCATTCCAGGTATAGAATCGGTAGCTAAATCTAAATGTTGCCAATTATTTGCTTCTTCTTCTGTTAAATCGGCTTTCTTTTCTGTGATACTAACTGCATTATTTTGTGGTGCAGGCACTATTAATTTATTTGCTTTTGGTACTGATGAACAACTTGCTAAAGTTATTGCTACTGTTGCATAAAAAACAGGTTTTATAATACTCATTCTCATCTAATTAAATATATCTCTAAAATTATAATTCTCTTTTAATCGTACTCCTTTTTCAGTATGTTTAACAGTTATTAATTCATTATGTGCATCGTGTTCTAGAAACAAATAATAATTGTTATCTGCTGCTTCGTTTAAAAATGCTTCTTTTTCTTTTAAGGTTAGTAGTGGTCTTGTATCGTATCCCATAACATAGGGTAAAGGTATATGTCCTGCTGTAGGCAACAAATCTGCCATAAAAACAATTGTTTTTCCTTGGTATTTTATTTTTGGTAACATTTGTTTTTCTGTGTGTCCATCTTTAAATAAAACATCAAAACCTATTTCTTCTTTTGCATTTAAATGCAAAAAGTTTAGTTGTCCACTTTCTTGAATAGGTAAAATATTTTCTTTTAAAAAAGATGCTTTTTCTCGAGGGTTCGGATGTATTGCCCAATCCCAATGGCGATTATTACTCCAAAATTTTGCATTCTTAAATGCTGGCTCTAAAAAGGTTCTATCTTTATTGTATTGAATGGCTCCTCCACAGTGATCGAAATGTAAATGTGTTAAAAACACGTCTGTAATATCCTCTTTGTGAAAACCTAACTCCTTTAACGATTTATCTAAAGAAAAATCACCATACAGATAATAATACCCAAAAAATTTATCAGATTGTTTATTTCCAATACCTGTATCAATTAAAATCAATCTATCTCCATCTTCAATTAACATACATCTCATAGACATTTCAATCATGTTATTAGCATCTGCAGGGTTTGTTCGCTGCCACAAAGATTTTGGAACAACACCAAACATTGCTCCTCCATCTAGTTTGAAATTACCTGTTTCAATGGGATATATACGCATAGAGAACAAATATCCGAAATTTTAATGAATTTTATCGTTAATAATTTCGTAATATATACTCAAGAAACTGAGTGAACAAGAGACTTTTATTCACTCAGTTTTATTTTTTAGAAAGCAGTCTTAAAGAAAAACATTCAGAAATTAAGTATGTATCATACCTAATTTTTATCCGTAGTTTCTTTTTCTAAAAGATATCCTATAGCAAAATTAGCATGCCAATCAAAAAGAACTATTTTACAATCTGTTTCTTCTAAAATTGATTTATAAATATTTACGCCAGAAGATATCATCCTTCCTTTTTGTTTTACTAACTCTGAATAATCTTCCTCTTTTATAGATAATTGAGTATGCCTTTCTTTCTTTTTCTGTAAAAAACTTGCAAGTTTATGAGGAACTCCTCCCATGATAAAACAATATTTCTTTTTTTCTTGTGGTATTAATGCTACAGATTCCTTTACTTTTTTAAATACTTCCTCATCATTAGACCCTATCTGATGGTACTTACTACCAAAAGTTTCTATTGTTTTAAAATCATTATTATTAATGGTATAAGATATTTTTGTATTTCCAGAACCTATATCTACTACAAAACTATTTTTATAAAATTCTTGAGGTAATATAGCTTTTGCTCCATATACTCCTTCTTCTTTTATAGATACTATTTCAAATGAATGATTTAATTTTTCTAATTCGTTTACTATCGATTGTGTTAATTCATCTTTAATTGCTCCTGAACTAATAACGGTGTATATGTTTTTTTTGGTTACTCCATACGCAACAATTTGTTCTATTTTTTTTGTTAAATTTTGAATAATTTGCTCTGGTGTGGTCATTCCTTCAGAAATTAAACTCTTACCAAAATGGGCTTTTTTTAATTCCCAGTTTTTATTTAAATCTGCATCAATAATAAAGTAATTAAATCCCGAAGTTCCTAATTCAACAACCCCTTTTAAGGTTCCGTTTTTTGGCTTTGTGTGTGTGTAATTAAATTCAGAAGTACTAGAGTTTATATTTGGTTTACTACTGTTTTTACAGGAGTAAAAAAAAATAAAAAACGAAATAGATATTATTTTTAATAACTTCATTATAATTGTTTTATTATCTAATTTAATATGGCAAATCTAGTATAAAACCTATTGTAAAATTAGCATCCCAATCAAAAATAACAGAATTTGGTTTTGCAGCATCGTTAATTGCTTTAAATATATTTAATCCAGATGCTACTTTTTTTCCTTTTTTTTCTACTATTTTTTGATACGTTGAAATATCTTTATTTAACACTGTAAATCTCTCTTTTCCTTCTTTTAAAGATTTAGCCATGTTATAAGGCACCCCTCCAATTATAAAACATTGAGCTCTTCTTTTTAAAGGTATGGTTGCTGCTAATTTATTTACTTCTTCATAAACTTTAGTGTCTTTAGCGTCTTTTTGAAAATATTTAGCTCCATATGTTTCTCTTCCTATAATATTTTCTCCTTCTATATAAGATATTTTAGTATTACCAGACCCAATGTCTATTACAAAAGCCGTTTGTTCAAATCTTTTAGGTAATATAGATTTAAGAGCATACTGTCCTTCTTCTTCTGCTGTTACAGTATTAACAACGTACCCTATTTTTTTTAATTCTTGTTTTATCAATTTTGTTACGGGTTCTTTATCTGCACCAGAACTAACAATAAAATGTACATCTTTAACATCTACTCCAAATTCTAGAATTTTCTGTATGTATGCTCTAAGTTTTGTGTTTACTTCTATTGCATTGGTTAACCCTTCTAAAATTAAACTATTTCCAAATTCTTTGCTCTTTATCTCCCAATTTTTTTCTTTATCTAATTCAATGATAAAAGAATTAAATCCGGAGGCTCCAAGTTCAACTGCTGCCTTCATTTTCCCATTAACTGGTTTTTCTGGTTGGTAATTGAATTTTGCTTTTCTCCCTTTTTTTTGAGGCACTTCTTTTTTAACTTCAGATACAGAAGCTTGCATGTTTACATTTTGCTCTTTTATTTCTTTTTTACATGAAAAAAATAAAACAGAACAAATTGAAAACACACTTAATAACATAATTTTCTTCATAATTTTGTTAGATTAAGTTAATTTTAATTAATATTTAAAAGGGGGAGAGTATTGCGAACACAATAAAAGCATACTGTAAAACAACAGCTGTTTTTAATGTTTTAAAATATTAAAGTATTAAGAAGATATTTAAATTAGTATCAAAGTAATAACACAACTTAAAAGTTGTGTTATTCTTTAAATTACCATTTAACTAATCCCCCGATAGCTATAAGGCTTACTTTAATTACATGGTTTAGAAATTTATCTAAACTCCTGAATCCATGTAGCTCTTCAAATATATTTTTTTAATTAATTAATGTACTTCAAAATTGTTTCATGAAACAAAAAACATAAACGACTGTAAACATGAGTGTTAATAGTTGTTTTTCTATTTATGTTACATTTTTATTAAAAAAACAAATAGATAAAAGCCTGTTTTTGATTAATTTATAGTTAAAAAAACTCAACAAAAATTGTTTTAATAAATATTTACTCTAACAAGCACTAAATATATTACCTATTCTATTAGTTTAAAGCTAATTACTTTTAAACAAATAAATCAACAGTCATTTAATTTGCAGGAAGTAGGATTTTAGTGGATTCAAATTTTAAATATGTAAAGTGTTTCTTTATATTAGTACTTGTAGAATTAGTTTGATTGGTAACTACCCCCGCTTTCATCGTAAAGCATAAAAGCCTCTTTAAAAGAGGCTTTTTATTTTATGTTTAAATATATTATAATCGTTTATTTAATAATTACTTTCTCCACTTGTTCTTTACCGTTCTTTTTAAATTGAACAATATAAACTCCTGAAGATAAATTAGAAACATCAATATAATTATGTGTTACAGTTCCTAATTCTATTTGTTCACCACCTAAAGTACGAATAGAAAAGATAGCACCATTAGCATTACTTAATCCAATAAATCCACTTTTTACTGGGTTCGTATTAATAAGGATGCCTGTGTTAGATGTTTTTCTTTTATCGTCGCCAGTAGCAACAGTGTTTCTCGCTGCTGTAATTATATTATATTCAAATAATTCCCAATCACCAAGAGCAGCTCCTTTTACATTTAATACAGCAATAATTTTGTTTTTGTTTTGAGGTATTTGAACATATTTACCTGTTAAAACACTTTGTAAACCAAAAGTTTTGTCATTTTCATTTACAGTAACCCATTTAAATTCTGATCCTTGAACATTTCCTGAACTTGATGTTGCAGCAATAGTATTTCCAGAAACCACAAGATATTTAGAGCCAGAATTAAAATTCTTCGCTTTTAATCTGATGTTTCCTTCATTTCCTTTTTCTACTGTAAATCGTTCCCATTCTCTTTCTGCTGGTTGATTTGCTTTTAGAATACCGTTTTCATTAAAACGTACAGATAAGAAATCAAATGTATTATTAATCTTTGAAGATTTTACTGGTTTAATTGAAATAATAGACCCTACCGGAGCATCTGTATTTTCTGAATCATCTTTTAAAATGTAAACTAACGAGTCTACGGAAGTAATATTTCCTTTATTATCTTCAATATCTACTTGAATAAAAATAGTAGATTGGTTATTATATTTTTGATACGGAACATTTTTTAAATCGTCTGGAGACCACACAAAAGGCTTTTCTGTTTTTGTATCAATCACTTTTCCATTAATACTTAGCTTTGCTGATTTTACACCATCTATATCAGTAGCATCCGCTTCAACTCTAAATGTTGCAGGAGCAGTAAATCTTTTGTTTTTAGTAGGAAAAATCAACGTAGATTTTGGTCCTTCACCAACACCAGAACCTCCGGTACCGCGTTGATCTTCTTCTCCTAAATCTGCATCATTATCAGACCCTTCTCCAGTACCTCCAGTACCATCTCCCTGAAATTGAGATTGTTTAGATAACCAATCAAAATCCCATCCAGGTCCTATTGTATTACATCCTTTAGAGCCAATATCTACACGACCAGGACAACCTGCTTCGTCTGGAGCATCATTAGCTGGTCCATTTCCACATTGAATATCGTTATACGGAATATATCCATATTTATCTTTATTTTTTTCTGCTTCCCTAAAATCTACCCATTTTGGGTGTTTACGTAATGCTAAACAGACTTCTTTTACGCCAAAATCTTTACCGTTAATTTTTACTGTTTTTTTTGTAATTCCATGATCAAAAGCTGATCCTGTATCTGTAATACAAAAGCAAAGACCATTTGCTTTATAACTATCTTTCCAATTAGGTCGGGGATTAAATTGTGCATAAGTAGGAAAAGAGAGTAGAAATAATAGTGTTAATAATAATAAATGTTTGATTTTCATTTTTTCTGTTTTTAGAGGTTTAATTTATTAACCTAAGAACGAGATAGAAATTAAATTATTATTAATAACATATTTATTTTTGTTTAAAAAAAATAATTACAAAAAACGATTGTCTGTTCTTATTTTCATATTTGAAAATATAGCGAGGATAAACCCTTTTAAAACTTTTTTATATCAAAAAAATCAATGGCTAGAAATGATTTTATTGAATCGAATAATGACTCATTGCATATTAAAACATCTGATTTAACAAACAAAATAGAAAAACTAGTAGTACTTTAAGGTTTATTAAAATTGATTAATTTTTGAGAACCTAGTTATATTAAAGTAATAATTGGGAAAGGTTAAAATAAAAGATGAAGGAGAAAAATTTCTTGATGGTTGGTAATACTTTGACATTTTTGATATTCAAACCAATACAACTGCTCATCTTGATCTATAATTCGGTTCTTTATAAAAGTAAAAACCTTGTAAATCTTTCGACTTACAAGGTTCTAGAGGTGTCGAGCGGATTCGAACAATTAGTTTTTGTTTTCCATAAAAACAAACAAAATGAAACAAAACCAGACACTTACACTAAAAATGTGTTTAAGGAATACCAAATTAACAGTAAATAAAAACAATTTTACTTTCCCCTATATTTCCCCCTATTTTATTATCTTTACCTAAAAAATTGTATATGTATTTCTACTTAAAAGAACCAAAAGCAAAGGTTCCAACCCTTATATATTTAATTCATTACATTAAATCAGAAAAAAAGAATTTTAAATTTAGCACTGGACAAAAAATAGAACCTACTGAGTGGGATTTTACATATAGATATCCTAAATTAAAAAGAGGTGGGAAAGGAAAACAAAATAAACAAATTTCCCAAATCCTTGATATTTATAAAAGTTTGCTGGAAGAAACTCTACACGTAAGTAAAATAAAGCAATTAGAAGTAAATAGAGAATATTTAAAAAGCAAATTTGAAAATCAATTCAATGGCAATGCAATAGAAAAAAAAGTCTCAAATATAGTCACTGATGCTATCAGTACTTTTTTAACGATTAAAAATGAAACTGGAGGAGTGACCAAAAACTGGATTAACAAGTACAAAAATCTAAAGAATAAAATCATTTTATTTGATGATTATAAAAAAAAGGTTTCACTATTTTCAAATCTCAACCAAAATTGGATTGAGGAATATTGTGGATTCTTAAGAGATTTTCCAAATTTAGTAAATAGAAAAAAAGCTTCAGACTTAAAATCTAAAGTAAACATAGCTGGATTTAATGACAACTCATTACATAGACATATCAATTTGTTATTATCAATTGTCAACTGGGTTAAAGTTAATTATGAATTTGAAATTAACGAATTAAAGAACCCAGTAAATGGATTTAACACAGATGACATACATCTAACAAACGAAGAAGTTAAAAAAATTGAACAAATACAATTACAAAGAGACTCTTTAATAAGGGCTAGAGATATCTTTTTAATTGGAATTTATTCTGGACAACGTTTTTCTGATTATTCAGTTTTTGAAAAAGCTGATATAAATAATAACATGATTATTAAAAGAGCAGAAAAAACTGAAACAGAAAGTTTTATTCCTCTTCATGATAAACTTAAATCTTTATTAGACAAATATGATTGGAAAATACCTAAAATATCTGGTCAAAAATTTAATCCACATGTTAAAAAAGTCTGTAAATTAGCTGGTATTAATAATAAAGTTAAGAAAACTAATTACAAAGGAAATTCAAAAGTAATTGAATACTATGAAAAATGGGAACTAGTTAGTAGTCATACTGCTAGACGTACTTTTATAACTTTATCGTCTGAAAAAGGTATGCCTGATCACATAATCATGAAAATAACAGGTATTCGTGATCCAAAAACTTTAATTAAGTATAAGAAAACCAATCAAGATACTGTCAAAGATTTTATGAATAAAATTTGGAGTTAAAAAGTCTGCTTAATTACTTTAAATATTTGCAATACATCATCAAGATATAATTCAAAATCCACAAATTCAGGACTATCATTTCTACTACTGCAAGTGATAGTCTTTTTTTCTTGATTGTAATGTGTAATATCTTTATGAAAAACATTTTTCCCTGTTAAAATCACCCATCCACTATCTGCAGGTCTAAATCCATCTTCCCAATGATGCTTGCCAAGTTCTCTACCTAATAAAGAAGCTCCGCTGGGAGTATCATATAATTTACCTCCATTCATACTTGTACTGTAGGTTTTGAAACCTAGGTAATTTCCTTTTCCAAATTGATCAACGCAAAATGTCGTTTCATCCCATTCAAAATTAGGAGAATCATTTGGTAATGATTTTAAATAAGAATGATACCTGTTAAATGACAAATATCTCACAGTAACATCATAGCTACCGTCTTTTTTCTCTGTAAATTTATTACCATTTGTATTTATAAACACATTATCTGGAGTCTGTTCTTGTTGATTAGCAGTTAATGTTCCTACACCAGTCAAAAGATAGGAATAGTTAATGTCATTAAATCTAGCAACGATCTTTTCGGCGATTTTTTCACCGAATTTACTTTCCCCATTTTTTATTCTATATATACTTGTAGAACTCTTGAGTTTAAGTTCAGAAGTTAACTTGCTAACATTCATATTTGTATGACTTAACAACTCTTTCAAGATTTCTGTGCTAGACTTCTTAGTATTCATTTTTTTTGTGTTTTTAACACAATAAGTGTTCTTTTTTTGTGTTTAATTTCTATATTTGTGTGATAATAAAGTTCAAATATACACAAAATGTGTGTGTTTTCCAAATTTATATGAAAATTGAAACAAAAAAGAAAAAGTACTAACTATTAAAAAGAACAAAGCTATGACGAAATCAGATTTTTTTAAGGCAAATATTGAAGCTTTTAATATTTTTAGAGATAATGAAATTATGTTAACTGTTGATCAATGCGCAATATTTTTAAACTTACATCCAAATACTATTAAAAAGCATATTGATAAGAAATATATTGTTGCAGTTTTTCAAAGTGGAAAATATCACATTCCTAAAATTCAATTCTTAGATAGATTAACAGAAAACCTTAGTTATAATTCAGAAATAAAATCCTTAATTAAAGATAACGTAAAGGCTTTAACCGTATTTAATGCTAACGCAACGATTTTTACCATTGATCAATGCGCAAAATATTTAAACGTACACCCTAGAACAATTAAGAATCGTATTAAAACAAATACTATAGAATCTATTTTACGTCAGGACAAATACTATATTGCTAAGCTTCAATTTTTATCTTGTTTAACATATGAATATGAAAACGACATACAAGAAGCTAGTTAAGATACCACAGGATAAGTAATACTTATCTGCACTAAAGCAACCCACCATTAAATAGCTAGTGTGGGTTGCTTAATTAGCAATCCCCCTAAAACTACTAAAGTTCTTTACATATGAAATAAAAAAAACCTAGTTAGAGCACGAACTCTAACTAGGATAAATTGCTATGAAAAAGAAAAAGAAAACTATCCGTCGATAGTTTCATTTTGAATTACAAAGTTATGAAAAAAACGCAAGAAAACGCAATTAACGCAAACATACCAACTTCCATAGGGCATTATAATAATAGTGTCAGAGATTATTTAGCTACCATTAAGTTAGATGCTATTACACAGCACACTATTAAAATATTTAAGGATAATGCACAGCGAAATAAATATACTGATTCAAAGTATAACAAAGCTGTAGAAGATTTTAATACAACTCATGGTTTATTACTATTAAAAAAAGGCGCAGAGATAACGCAAAAAAACGCAATTGCTTATCATTATATCAACTTCCCTTATTTAAACAAGGAGGGTATGAAAAGCGCAATGAATAATTATCGCAATTATGTATACCAGTACAATACAAATGTAACTAAAGAGAATAAAGGGATATCTAAGTACAACAAATCTATTATTTTACCTACCTGTATAGAAATTAGTGATTTAAAGAAAATAGGACAAGTACAGGAAAGCTCACAGGGTTTATTTGCTAGAGACTACAACATGGAAATTGAGGCATTGAATGCCGAATTAAAAGCTAATTATCTATCTAAAAAACGCATTCAAAAGGTTAAATATACTAGCGAAATAGTATTTAATGTGTTGGTAGGTTTTTACATCTCACAGTTAAAATCACGTAATATATATTTAAAAGCACTGGGTAAAACAACACGAGTTCTTAAAAGTGATTTACCAAAACTAAAGATAGATAACCGCAAATTAGCAACGCATACTATTGCAGGAATACCAAGATTGGATTTTTGTAAAAAAACAGCGCAAAATCACATTAAAAGACTTCGAGAAGCAGGTATATTAATTAACTATAAATATATCAATCAATACAAACCTATTTCGGTGCATTTTAACGCCCAAATAGTACAAATTTTAGAGGGAAACCCTCCTAAAAAACAACACACACATAATCAGTTAGTTACTAATTTATGCGAGAAAAAGTTACCTTATAATAATGATAGTATTACTTATATAAAAAGAAAAGAAATAAAAGACTATGAAAATTTCATAGCCAGTAATAAATGCGGTTCGACAACCAAGGGAGACGCATGTCCTGCGGACGGCTACAAGAACACCACAGGGATAAGTAACATCAAAAAAATTAGTCCGCGCGAAAATAGAAACACCATGCGCAAATTATTACCCGATTTTTTACAAACTGCGCCCGAAAAAACAGGCACAAACCCTCTACTTACTCGTAATTTTTTAGCAAAATTAATGGACGACAGAGAGTTAGCAAAACAACTTACCGCAGGCAAGTACAAGCAATATACAGGGCTTTCGTATCACTATTTGCGTAAAATTGTGCAATACACCAATGTAACTACAGAAGAATTTAGAGCCATTTTAATACAAGATTTTATCAAATCTTCGGCAAAAATCTGGAAGCATCACGATTCAGTACACATAGGAAGTTGGAAAAACGCAATTAATGAGCTAAACGAGGTGTTGTTTGACAAAATTACCCAAAAGGAAACACTTATTGAGAAAGTAAAAGAGTATCGATGGAAACTAGAATTTGCGCGTAAATGGTTTTTAAAGCGTAACCATTCAGCATTGTATCCTTCTCTGTATTTTGATATAAACCGAAAAAGTTCTAGTGGAATCGGCTTTTTTGGCTTGCATTCTGTTTGGTTAACACATCAAAAGTACCTAGCAAATAAGGCGCAAAAACACAACGCAAATAAGCGCAATGAAAACGCAAGAAAACGCAATGAAAACGCAAAACGTAGGCTGGCTAATGGAATTAAAGCCTACAAGAGTGGTAAATACACTGCAAATGAGTTGTATAACTACGTGCAGGACAATTTACCTCATGATTGTTTAGTCGAGCTTACAAAAACACTAGGCAATAGTATACATGTTTAAAAAATGATGAAAAATGAGAATAAGTAAAAAATGTGTTTGCGGAAAAAATCATTCGGTAAGCTGCTCTAGTTGCAGTAAAATAAGAATGGTATTACTACTTAAAAGTGGCAATCGTGAACTTAAATACAGACAGAAAAACAATCGCTATACTAACCCTGTTTGGTATAGTCCGATGAGTAAAAACAGGAAATCCGTACAACGCATTATTGATGGTATGTACAAACGCTTTGAAAAATCTAAATATAAGGGAGTGACTAACAAAGTGATGTTTTATGATAATTACACGAAAGAGTTAATTATCAGTAAGTAATAAACTAATTAAAGAATAAGGAAAATGAACAAAGAAAATTTACAAAAAAACTTAAAATGCTTTTTAACAGCAAAAGTAATAGAAGGAAAACGTGTATTTAAAATCGTAGATGGTACTTCTTACCCAATGAGCGAAGCCCATGTTTTTTTTGAAGGTTACACTACAGATTTAGGGGAAACTATTAGTGCTTTTGTAGCCATGGGAAAGGCTATCGAGCAGCAGTATTGCGATTGGTATATGAAAAACCGTTACGAAGTTACTAGATTTTACCAAAACTATTAAAAAAACACCTATGAATACCTATGAGAAATGGAAGGAACTAGAAGAAGATAGAGCCTTTTGGAAAGCAAAAAGTATAGCGCAAAAAAAACGCAAAGAAACGCAAGAAAACGCAAAACCATTAAAAAAAACGACGCATGAAAATTAAACAAGAAGATAACGGAAACATAGTAATCACAGGAAATAACGGAGAGATATTACATATTTTACCAAGCATGTATATACACCAACACCCACGCAAAAAAAACGCAATCTTAATTACAGATTCTATCATTGGAACAAAAGAAAGTTTAGGGATTTCAATTTTAGCAAGTAATATAAAAGTTATTAATGATCAATTTTTCAATGGTAATGTCGAGAATCTAAAAAACTTTATCAATAAAGAAATTAGTGTTAGCGGTGTATTACCACCACCAAAGCAAGAGCCACTTACAAAGGAAAACGACCCTAATTATGTTGCCTATCTACAGGCGAATACTTTTGAAAAAATGCTCGCATTTGTTAAAGAAAACAAATCTAATGTAGGAGGCGTAACCATTAGAAATGGCAAAGTAATGGAAGAAGAGTTTTTATGTCAATTTCAAACTTTTATCATTCGAGTTACTTTATCTTATATCTACAGAACAGATACACCCAATTTAATTAATTACATACATATGTATGGTAGTACAAGCCATGTATTCAAAACTAAAAAAGTATATCAATATGATAGTGAGAATAACATTACAGGTTTTGTATATCAAGAAATCATTTAAAAAATAATAACATGAAAAGAGAAATTTATCCATACATACCTACAGTACAGATAACGGACATATTAACAAAGCAAAAATTATTTAAACGCTATTACTTTCTACCTTACTTAGAGGCAAGAACAACACTAAATGAAATTATATGTAAAAACAGAGGTTTAAGTAAACGAGCAGGAAGCTTAAAACGTATATTACTTATAAATGAAGTAGAAGCCTTTTTAAAAGCGTATGATTTATTATACACGATCAAATCAGTTAATAGCGGATAAATGCAATTTTAATTATATTTGAATTATATGATAGTATAAAAGGTGTGTCTCAAAAAAGAGACACTTTTTTATACCCTAATTTATTAATATAAGTAAAATGGTGTATTACATTTTTGTCGTGGATGATTCTGGAGCAATTGAGAACTCTAAAAATATAATTATTAAAAACAAAGAGTATTTAGTATGTGACATGTACAATCATAAAGATTTTAATAGCGCAAATGACATTTTACACACTATTGATAATAACGGTTTTATGCTAAATAGTAAAGCTTTTAAACTGTTTGAAAAACTACATTTACCTTATCACACAATTAAACCAGCCATAGTAAAAAGGAAAATTAATTTTTTAAAACTTCCAATAGGTAAGATGCAATACAATTACAACTACATAGAGTTAGTGGAAGATAGAAATTTATTAGCCTATAATTGGATAGATTTTGTAAAAAGTGAAATTGTAATTTTAAAAGGAAAAAAGGAATATCAAAAATTAACATCTCACCAAGAAAGATTCGAATTCATAGAAAAAAATAATAATCTTAGATACAATGAAAGTTTTTCTTTTGTAACAAAAAAAATAGTATTCAATAAAAATTTTGATAATACTTTAGATTTGTTTAGAATTCCTTATTATTCTTCAGGAACTTATGTGTCTGAGAAGTTTAAAGCATTACTTTTAGAACATGAAATAACAGATATAAAATTTGCTGAATCAGAAAAAGAAATAAGAAATCTTTGGAAACCTTATTACCCACAAATTATATTTGAAAAATAAAAGAATGATTGTTTTTATTAGTTGATTTTAATTACTGTCAGTTGCTTTTAACTAACTTTAAACACTTTTAAAAACAACTAATTACTCCTAGTTAATACTAGTCGAAAAACTAGTAAACTATCTACCTTATCATTGTAGTATAAACGCAATGAAAAGGTGAATAGTAAAGCAATAAATACCATATTATACAGACCACTAGAAAAGGGAATAAACTATGATCGTTTGATGCCTTCTAGTGATTGTAGCAGCACTAAATTAGCTACTGGTAATACCAAGGTTGCTATTGATAGTATGGCAATTTGGGCTAAAAAATACCAACACCATACTAAAGCATTATCTAAAAAAGAGTTTGCACAACTTCCCCTTGCTAAACTATGTAAAAAGCTCCATGGTTTTCTCTATGTTCATCTGCAATATAAAATAGATGAATACGACCAACTTTTACGCAGTCCTGCCTGTGCATGGGCGACACGTAAAAAAGGATTAGACTGTAAGAGTTACAGCATTTTTGCAAGCTGTGTACTTTTAAATTGTGGGGTTTCTCATTATTTAAGAAGAGTAGCCACAAATGATGGTGGTGGATATAGTCATGTATATGTCATTGTTCCAAAAAATCAAGATACATACGATTTAAAAGACGGATACTATACCATTGACGGCACATTAAAAACATTCAAAGAACAACATATATATAAATCGGATGATGTTTTTATGTCTGCTTCCCCTAGCAAATTAGCAGGAGCAGTTGGGGCTTCTGTAGCACAAAGTGTTGGAAAACTTGTTAATTACGCTGTGGATGAGTTTATTGCAGAGATGAACTCCTGTAGTGGCGCTATATATGATGCCTCTGTAGTAGAGCTTAAAATTCGTCGTGACCTAAGAGATAAATTACAAGTCAAGATTAATGATTTAGGCGAAGCAATTATTTTTAGAAATCGAGCAAGAATACAACATTTATTCAATGCTATTTTTAAAGAAGTAGATTTAGGTATTGCACACCTGCGCAATGAAACAGCCTATAGTTCTTTTGAGCATTGCGATAGTCAGACCCTAGCCAATGCTCTAGCTTTTGCAGAGAAATTAAAAACTTTTTTAGATAATTTTTTCCAAGAATTTAAAGCAAGCAATTCACATTTTAAAATAGAGGAGTTTACAAAAACGGCAAATGTAAATAGTCGCACTTTGTATTTCGTTGTTCCTAATGATACAAACCCCATATTAGCAGACTATCGTTTTATTGTTCTTAGAAAACAAACAAACACCTATGGTTTAGACCCTATTTTTCCTTTTGAAGCAAACCTACATAGTTGGCTTACAAATAATCTAACGCACTTAAAACGGCGTTACACAGACGGTCGGGAAATTCGCTATGAAAAAGAAATTACCCCATTACTCAATAAGGTGAAATCTCTAAGAGAAAAAGCAGAGTTAGGAGGTGAAATGCTCTACTATTTTGAACAGCCTTTGCAACGTGAAATGTATCGTATTTGGCTTAAATATGACACAAATTATGTAGGCTTTCTTCGAGAACAAGCAAAAGGAGTGGCTACAGCTAATGAACTTGCTCTTAGAGATTATCAAGCGCGATTTGCTAAAACTATTGCAGAGGATAAAAACGCAAAAAAACGCAAAACCTTAAAAATACAATTAGGCATTGGTGGACTCTTATCAGCTTTATTATATGTCTATTTAAAAAAAAGATAAAAGTTATGAATGAAGAATTTAACACAATTAATACCCATCCAACAATAGGTTTACATGGTTGGTTTGACGGTTTTTGTCCCTCTAATGGAATTGCAGACAGATTTAAAAATCAAGCAAAAGGAGTTTGGGCACAAAAAGCAGAATGGGATAGAAAAATGCAGGCTCTTAAAAATGGGAAACAAGCCGCAGAGTGGGAATCGCTGAAAAAGGAAGTTAGACGTTTGGAAGAACAGATTAAAAATGAACAAATTAAACTAAATCAAGAAAAAGGAATTGCAGATGCTTTAGGGCTTGGTGCATGGTGTAATGGTGCGGTTTCCAAACGTAAAAAAGCAGAAGAGAGTTTGCGAGATGCTGAAAAGTCTTTAGGACAAGTAAAAGGCTCGTTTCAAACTTTAGAAAATCAGCAAAGACAAGGTATTAAAACTGCAAATCAAGTAATTGCAAGCAATCGTACTAAGCTAGAAGCCATCAAAGGACAAATAGTTGTTTTACGACAAAAGATTGCCAAGTATAAAGCTGAACGTGATAATAAAGTAGTAACAACACCAAATCAAAATCCAATAAAGGCACAAAACGCAAAAACAAAATCTATGGTTGGTAAACTCAAAGAAAACGCTTTGCCTATTGTTGGTGGTTTAGCATTAGTTGGTGCTTTTGTTTACATACAAACTAGCAAACCAAAAACAAAAAAGAAAGTAGTACAAGTTTAATTTTAAAAAAAGCTATGGATTTAGTAAAAACACATTTTTTGATTGCTCAAGAAGAGGAGCAAAAAATACAAAAAGAACCATACTCATTACAAAATCCTAATGGATTGCATGGAGATGGAAGTTTTTGGGATGGTGCTAACCTTATGGGCATATTAAATACTATTGGAGGAACTTGGTCACAGATAGAACAGGCAAAAAATGGAAAGCCTGTATATGTTCAAAATGCTAGTGGTCAAATGCAGGATATGTCGCCAATAATAGATAGAAAAATAAAAGAATTAGCCGCGGCTCAAAACACCACAGAGGACAGGTTAATGAATTTTCTAAGGTTACAACACCAAGTTAACCCACCGCAAGCTCCCGAAAAAGACAATACCCTATTATATGTAGGTATTGGGACAGCAGGAGTATTAGCATTTGGAACAATCATTTATTTAATCAGTAAAAAGTAAAAGTTATGAAAAAAGAACAATTTGTAAGCTCCCTAGTAAGCTTGGCAAGTTTAACTGTTGGAACGGTAAGTTCTCGTTTGGCAGTGGAGCACATTCCCATAGAAAACACTTCTTTAAAGAGATGGGGATTAGTATTTGGCGGTATCGCTGGCGCATCGGCTTTAGACAGGAAAAGCACAGGAAGAAAAATCGGACAAGATATTGCGATTTCTATTGCTGTTACCCAAGCAGGATATCTACTAAAAGATTGGCTAGGAGATAAAGTAAAGGATAATAAAATTTTAGCGCAGGCTTTAGGAAACCCAATGGACGAGTATATGGGACTCGATAGCACTAATTTTTTATCCAGCTACACAAGTCCGAATTATGATTTTATCTCCGAGGACGTCGTCTACGAAGAAGTGCAAGAATTTGCAGGATAAAAAAGAAAAACAATACATAATTAAAACAGAAAAAGAGAAATGAATTTTTTAAGAAACGAAGAACCGTATTTAAGAATTACCGAGTATTTAAAGTATAAAAACTCAATGCGTAAAGAGAATGAGAAATGGAATATTTCTGCTATGAAACCAATGCCTGGTTTTCTATACGCCAATAAAAAAGTAGATGTTGGTGGAACAGTATCTTTATTAACAGGATCATCGGTAGCTAAAAGAGGAGTCACCAATTTTGATGGAAATAGCCTTGTGAAAGGACGTGTTTTTGTTGCTAACGGAATTACCTTAAAATATGCTATTGAAGATGTTGCAACCCCTGAACAGGATGTAGCCTATAGTTTGGTTAAAATGCCTAATGTATTACTGCAATCAACCATCGTCATAAAGCAAAAGAATGAGATTTTAATTGAGTTGCCTATTAGCGATATTTTAGCCTCTACAGAAAACGGAAGCCATTATTTTCGATTAGGATCTTTTGCTTTGTTAGAAGACGACACCATTACCGAGATTGAAATACAATATCCAGAGGGAGCAAAAGTCGATTTAGAAGCTGGAAAAGCACTTTTTACTTCAGCAAGATTATCGGGTTTTGTTACCTACCAAAAACGTTAAACAAATCTTTTAATAACCAAAACTTTGCGCTAGAGTTAGCGCAAAGTTTTACAAACAAAAACGCATGAAAAAGATATTTAAACGAATTAAGGTAAACAAGGAACTGTTAAGGCTAGATGCTAGTCCAAATATAGGTGATGATTTTAGTAATTATCTAATCAATACCCAAAGCGACACAATACCGACGGGCAAAGTAAAAGGGGTGTATTTTATCTCCTATGTTTCACAAAACCCCGTTTCTTCTCCCATCTTGGGAGGTGGTAATACGATAAGCCGTTTTTCCCCTAGCACCTTGCTATCCCATACCAATATAATTTTAAAAGATAGTAGAGGGCATTTACTTACAGAACCTACCGATATTCAAGACTACCAACATAAAAGTGGTGGATATCCTTTAGGATTTAAAGAATTGGATTTTGAAAGTAAAAATGAACGTATTAGTATTTCATGGGAAACCATCGTAGGAACACCAATTTTAGGAGAGTTCATTTTTGTTATAGAAACAGATAATTGTGCTTGTTAGTTATGAATGTTGGATATGCAGTTGAAACTTATACGGATGATTTTCAAATTGACTTTGCAAAAAAAGAGAAATGCAGAGGGATTTTAAAATTAGAGGTAATCGTAGTAAGCCCAAGTATTCCTTTACTGATAAAAGATGGAACACAAACACGAATCGTACCTAAAGGAACTCCTTTTGTAATCGAATCTAACTTCCCAATAGTCAAAGGAATTATACAATTTGAGTTTTCAGAGTATAACGAGCTTATAGAGATAAACGAAAAAGAGAAAAAGAAAGCCATTGTAAGGTATTTGTATTGTGAACAATAGATTAATTGACATATTAACCGATCATCTAACTGCATCTAAAAATCATGTTGTTAAGATAGAAAAAGACGGCAGTAAACTGGTAAAAACAGGCAGTAAAAGACGTTATGCATTCAGTCTAGAAGAGATCGTGCAAAAATATGGTTCTATAAAGAGTTTTTTACAATCCCTACCCGCAAAAGGTTTTGATCTACAAGTGGTATTTACATTGCAAAAAGTATATGGAAGTCCTGAAAAAACTACCTACCACCTTATACAGAGAATTACAGAGGATATAATATTAGAGGATATGAATAAGCAGGAATATATAACGCCAGAGGGAGCATTACCAATGACAGCAAACCTATCTAATTTTTTAGGTGCTCCCGAGCTTGTGGCAAAAATGGTGGAAGCGGAACGCTCAGCAGATTATAAAGAACAGGTGCAGGATCTTAAAGAACGAGTAAAAGATTTACGCTCACGTAATCGCTCATTAGAAGAAAAAAACAACTCTCTTAAATTAAAATTAGATACCGCAAAAGAGCGAGAAGAACTCAGGGTAGATCGAGAGCTTTTAAATAAAAAAAGCTTTTTAGAAACACCCGCCTTTGAAAAGACCATGGAAACATTAGGCGGAATGATCCCTAAAGTTTTAGAAATAGCAGGAGCAAATACAAACACTGCTACAGGGGCACAAACAGGGCTTTCAAGTCCAAATATATCACAGGTACATAAAGCATTTATACAAAAGCTTTCTACCATGGCAACCAGTGACGAACAAATACTGTTTTTCAACTATTTACTAGATAATTGGAAAGAAGATTTGATAACATATACGGCAAATTATATTGAACAAAAAGAGCAAAATTATGAGGATACAGAATAAACAACAAGCACTAGAAGTCTTAGAGAACTTACCAACTAAAGTACTTATTAGAATGGCACAACTCTCACAAAACGAAAAAGCAAAAAGTTATTTTACATGTCCTATTAAATACGGAGCAGTCAAAGGTTTTTTGAAATAAAAAAAAGCGATGAAAAAGAAAAAGGAAATAGCAAAAAAAATAGGTAAAAATGCCAATACAGTAGGCGATTTCATTGTAGAGTATAAAACGCCTTTACTTTTGGTGGGTGGTGCTTTTTTAGGTTGGTATGTTATTAAAAATACTACCAAAGGAATTGCGGGGGTTTTTAAGGAGAAGTCAGAGCAAGTAACTATTGATTTACCTATCAGTAGTCAAAAGACCACTATAAGTAAAACCCAGTCACAACAATTTGCACAACAATTACTAGATGCTAGTAACCACATGGAACCCTTATACGGAACAGACGAAGAAACTATTAAAAAGGTGTTTCTACAACTTAAAACCGCAGAAGATTTTAAGCTCGTTTATAAGGCTTTCGGGCATAAAAACTATAACGGTTGGAACTCTCCTCCTGTTGGAATCTTTAGGCACTTAGATACTTATGAACCAAGAGATTTGGTGTATTGGTTGAAAAGTGAAATTAAGCCGTCCGATGGAGAAGTATATAACATTGTCAAAGCTCGTGTTGAGAGTGCGGGTTGGGCATTTTAAACAAAAAAAGAAAAACTATGGAAACGGATTTACCGATTTACGGACTTGCATGTCCTGATATAAAGGCTACATATATTGAATTTGACACACAAACAAACACAAAAAATTGCGGTTGTACTATGAAAAAAGCACCCTTAATGCTCTTACAAGGCATTATTACAGATGCCAAGACCAAAGCTCCTTTTCAAGCTGGACTTGTTAATGTATACAATGTTACTAAAGGAACAGGAACATTGCCCGATGCTAAAGGAATGTATCAATTACAGGCAGCACATAACGACGAGATTCGTATTTCTTTTGTGGGGTATAGAACAATTTCGTTACGTGCTTTTGAATTACCCAAGTTAATTGAACTACAAGAGGAAACACAAAACTTAGAAGAAGTTGTAATTACAGCTAAAAAGAAAACGAATAACTACGCTATTGTAGGATTAGGACTTACGGCATTGCTTTTTATGTATGCCATTTCAGAGGATGAGAAAAAGAAAAAACCAAAAAATGTATAATGGAAATAGTATTGGAACATTGGGATAAACTAGCAGGAGCTATTGGGGTTATTGCTTCCTTTTTTGCAGGGCTAAAAATGCGTAAAGTAAAATTACAACAAGCAACTCAGGAAGCTTCAGAGAAACGTTATAACGCAGAGCTTCAAAAAATAGAGAACTACAACCGTGCTTTTGAAATTAATTCAGAAATGATAGAGAGCGTGAAAAGTGATTTTTTAGCTCGAATACAATCCCTTAGCGAGTACATCGCACAGCTTGAGCAAATGAATAAAAAGCTACACAAAATTATTGCGACTCAACAAGAAAAACTAGATAAGTACATTAATAAATATGGAACAGATATATAAAATAATACCCACAACAATATTGCTATTAATATGTGTCTCTTGTGGTTCAACGAAAAAGAAATTACAGAAAGAAATCGTAAAGGTAAAAGACACGGTTTTTGTGCAAAGAGATAGTGTTGTTATCCAAAAAATAAATCAGACTATTAAAGATACGCTTTTTGTATCAGTTGCTACAGGAAACAAAAAAATAGATAGCATTATCACCAAGCGATTTAAAGATTTTAAAACCAGCAAACAAAGTGGGGAAAACAGCTATAAGGTTGGTTATGATATTGCTAAAAAAGGGTTTCGTATTACAAGTCATGTGGGAGCAACTAGCAATATTAGAACTCATCAAAAAGATAGTATTTATAAAAACAAAAATACACTGATTAAGAAAGAGAAAAAACAGCATATAGTTCGTAACAGGATTTCAATTGGATTTTATTTATCGCTCTTACTAATTATCCTTTTAGTAATAGCATATGTCCTAAAACGCTTAAAAATTATTTGATATGAAAAAAAGCACACTTATAGCAGTTGGGGCAGGTATGGTAGCGGTTTCTTTAGTAGGTTATGTGAGTTTTAAAAAAAGACAATTAGAGAATCTTCTAAAACAATTAGAATTTAGAGTGTCTAATATTACGGGGTTTGATTTATCCTTTAAGCACATTGCAATGGATCTGCATATACAAGCTCTGAATCCTACAAGTGAAGCATTCTATATCAATACTGGATTTGTAAAGGCTAAAATACTTAGGGTATATCAAAAGAAAACAAACAAGCTTTTAGCTTTTACAAATTTAGATACTAATACGATTGACATACCTAGCGGTGGATTTTATGCTTTTGCTCCCATACATATAAAAATACCGCTACTTACAACAGGAGAGCTTTTGTTAAATCAATTAGTAAAAAAAAGCAAATTACAAGAAGATTTTGCAGCACAACTAGCTTTTGAATTAGAGATTACAGGACTAGGAAAAAGAACAAGCATAAAATTTTAAAAAAGAAAATGACATGGCAAGCTATGAATTATTTAAGCACTCTTTAGAGAGAGCAGAAGGAGGTTACCAAAATTTAGTAAGTGACAAAGGAAATTACAATTCTAAAAGAGAACGAGTTGGAACAAATTATGGAGTTTCTGCAAGGTTTTACGAACGTGTAATTGGTAGACCTCCAACAGTGGAAGATATGAAAGCGATCACGCAATTTGATGCCCATATTTTATTTAAAAATGAGTTTTGGGACACCATAAAAGCAGATGAAATACAAAGCCAAGGAGTTGCCGAAATGATTGCCGACCACGCTATAAATGCAAACCCAAGAGTAACCACGAAAATTGTACAAAGAACCCTTAATAAATATTTTGGAAAACAATTAGTGGTCGATGGGGTGATTGGCGTAAAAACCATAGAGGCAATCAACTCAGTAGATTCGCAAAAGTTGTTTGCCAAAATAGGACAAGGACGTCTGCAATACTACAAGAGTCTAAAGGATTATAAACACTTTGCAAATAGTTGGAATAGTAGAGTCTTTGCACTGGGTAGAAAGTTTGGGATTATAATTAAAAAAAAAAGACAGTAAACCTACTTGTGGGAACTATTGGAGTTGTAGTGGTTAGCTATTTGGTTTATAAAAATTGGAAAAAAAATGAAAGTTACAAAAGAATTTAATGCCTTAAACGGTAGGGATATTAGTAGAAAAGAACTAATAGAATTTATTGAAAAAGCAAAAAAGAGAAATAACACAGAGGTAGTATATAGATTGTCTAAAGTTTTACTAGAAAATCCAGATTTTGACACTTTTACCATTTCCATAAAACAGTATGGAACAGCTTTAAATGCCCCTTATCATATTGGGGCATACAAAGAAGCATTAACAAAAAATGGAAAGCTTCGTAAAGGATGGCGATTTGAAAAAGGTAGGATTATAAAAACTGCTAAAATTCCGAAGCCATCTAAAAAAGAAGGATTGCAAACCAATGGAAGACTAAAAAAAGGGTATCGATATACTAAAGGTGGTAACATTGAAAAAATTTCCTCAAAAAAAAAAGTAAAAAAACGATAGCTAAAACCAAGGATAGCACCTCTGATTTTCCACACGAATTTTTAGCGGGGTTAGATTATATAGAGGGTATAGATAATGATAGTTTCGCTTTAAATGCCCCGCTTTTATCCCCTAATGATATTTATCAAAAAATCACCGATAAAATTATTAAATCGGTCAAAGCATCCGACGGAAAGTGGCAACAAGAATGGGACGCTAACACCTTAAATCAACCTACTTTTTTAATACCTACGAGTTATGCTACTAAAAAACCATATAGAGGGGTAAATGTGATTATGCTTAAAAATGGAAATCCTCTAACGATTTTTAAAAACCCTTACTTTCTTACCAAAGATCAAATCCAAAGTAAAAAAGCAAAATTAAAACCAAAGGCAGAAAAGTACTTGATCGTTTATTTTACAAGCTTGTACAAGTTTGAGCCTGAAAGAAAAGATAAACACTTCACCACCTACAATAAAAAAGAAATGCGAGAACATCTAAAGAAGGTGGGACACGACGCTAATCATTTTGACTATTTAGTTACCACGATTCCTATTTTAAAAGAGTACATCGTTTATAATGGAAAAGATGTTGAGGATATCGACTTTAAATTAGACACCCTTACAGAAATAGAAAAAGCGAGATTAGGATATATACCACCTCAAAAAGAGCGCAAAGAAGATCAAAGAAATCCTATTGCGGAGCTTATTATAAAGAATTTTCCAAGCAATAGTGCTAAGATTAGACATGCAGCAGATGGAGCATATTATTCTCCAACCACTGATATTGTGAGTATGCCTAATTATAAAGATTTTCATAAAAGTGAAAGTTATTACAGTACGTTGTTTCATGAAATGATACATAGCACAGGACATCCAAAACGCCTTAATCGTTCTTTAAAAAATAAGTTTGGGTCGCTAGAATATGCCAAAGAAGAACTTATTGCAGAATTTGGAGCGGTATTTCTATCTGCGCAAGCAGGGATTTTATGGAAGACTCAGAAAAACCATGCAAGCTATTTGAAAAACTGGTTATTAGCATTAAAATTTATGGGAGAGGATAATAAATTACTTATGCGTGCTGCTTCACAGGCGCAAAAAGCAGTGGATCTTCTATTGCAGGTAAACGAGCAAAAAGAACCAAAATTTTATAGTTCCTTAAAAAAAGAAACCACAGAATCTTTTAGTGTTGCAGTAGAGAAAGTAAAACAAAAAAACACCTCTGTTAAAGATTTTCAACTAGCAAACCCATTACCCAATACTATAGCAGAGCAGCTTGCCAGACCAAGGGTGAAAAAAAATAAGAAAGTACCTGGAGAACCAGTCGATAAAAATTCAGCCGCTTTTTTAAAACAGCAACGTAAATACAAAGTCGTAAAACGCTACGAAATAGCAGATACAAACCTTAGCGTTTTCCTAGGGAATTTAGAGATCAAACCAAAAGAAAGTTTAGTTGCTACCATTGCAGGGAAACAAGGGAGCGGAAAAACACGCTTTGCTTTTCGTTTTATTGATGCTTTAGCAAAAGGTTACAGGGTTGCTCATATAACTATGGAAGAACACAAAGACAGTGATTTGTATTGGGAAAAAGCAGATTTGTATTACAAAGGAGTAAACACCTTAAATAACACAGATATTTATAGCATAGATACTATTAAAGAATTGGATAAAATAATACACGAACACGATGTTATCGTAATAGATAGTTTTGCTAAACTTAAAGAATTAGATAGTAAATTGGAAGTGGATACGCATTTAAGGAAAAAATACGATGGAAAATTGTTTTTAATTGTCTTTCAGCAAACAGCAGACGGAAAAATGAGAGGTGGTTCTAAAAGTGCTTTTGATGGTGATTGTATTTTTTACGTAGAAAAGTCTCCAGACTTTAAAAAGCATTATGTGTATACCGATAAAAACCGCTACCAAAATAGAAATTTAGAAGAACTGCAATATAATATCTATTCCGGGAAGTTAAACCCAATTGCATCTGAACAAACAAGCGGACAATCATCTAATTTGCAAGAAGTAGAATTTTAGGGAGTTTAAATTTTAAATATGTAAAGTGTTTCTTTATATTAGTACATTAGTAGTAGATAGACTTGGTTGGTTGGTTACCAACAACCGCTTTTCATCGTAAAGCATAAAAGCCTCTTTTAAAGAGGCTTTTTATTTTATTGTGATATGAATTTATTTTACTTTTTTATTCAACAGTTCCTTTAAATATTTTTAATTCTTTATAGATGTTTATTCCAATTTAAAACTCCCGTAGCAGTAAAGTTTGATTTCTCATACTTACATCAATTGCATGAAATTCCCACTTACAACCGCTATTTAAACCAGTAATATAGCTATCACTTTTTTTAATAAAGACTAAAATCCTGTAATGATAATTGTTGTTTTAAAACAATATTCTTATATTTACTTTACAAAATAAAAAATATTGTATATGTTTAATATCTATCAAAAACTATTCATTTTAAATTCCTCTAGTTTTAATGTAAGACATTTTAATCTTATTTATTTTGCTCTTTTATTATTTATAATAATTCCTATTCTATACTTGATAATAAACAAATTGTCTTTCAAAATATATAAATGGTTGAGTTTTTCTCATATTTCAATAACCATTTTAGGTTTATTGATGCTTTTTTTTCCAACGTTACTGATTAAAATGTTTGGAATTCATAACGAAAATAATTCCATTATTGAAACAGGTCTCTTTATTACATTTTTTGCTCAGATATTTTTTCTTGCTAATATTTTCTATGGACAAAAAAAAATTCAATAATATCCTTTTAGTACGCGTATAAAATTAAAAATTGAATAATAGGTGGATTGTTGAATTTCTTTAAAAAGTAAAAAAGTTTAAATATTTATGTACTCACCTATATTATATAAATAAAAGTAATCTTTTTGTTAATCAACAAAATTAACTTTAAATAAAGCTAAAATATTTTATTTATATATTAATCTTGTAGAGTGTTAATAAGTTTAAAATACCACAGATTAATCCATAGTATTTTAAACTTTTATATATTTAGAAATAAATTAATCATAAAAAACCTGATCCTAATTCATCTAAATAAGGTTTATGAAGTTTGAACTTACTTATTCCATCAAACAAATCACTTATCTTAAGTACATTATCGGTAATATTTTCAAAATGCACTTTAGGAATTGTTTCATTTAAAATATTAATTTCAGTAAATAACTTTACTCCTAAATATTTTAAATAAGTTTGTTCTACTTTTTTTGTGTCAATATCAATAATATTATTAGGATTAAATCCTTCAAATATTAAATTTTCAAAATATTCTTCTCTATTAATTGCACAAGAAAAATAATCAAGCCCTCCTATTGGTACATCTTTATTTTTCCATTTATAAATTAAAAAATATGGTATTATATGGCTAGCACTAATAGTATAATGTTCACCTTTAACAAAATCATGAATCCATATTGAAAAATAAGGCCACATTATATCTTGAACATTAGCTTGCCTGGTAAATATTGGTTTAGGCCATTTTTCCAAAACAAACCATTTAGGAATATTTAGGAACCATTCATTTTGATTATATCTTTCTTTTAATAAGGATTTAAGTTTTTGTATTTCGGGTGTTTTGTAGTAGTCTAATGGTGCTGAGTTACTTTTTTCATTATGTAAAGGATAATATTTTAACACCTCGTTTATTATTTCTTCTTTTTTCATATTAAAAACCAAATAAACAATGTTTGTATAGTTTCCCAGCTAAATTATTCCCATTTGAAGGTAAGCGTTTTGCTAATCCTTTAAAGGCTGCTAATCTCGTGTTTAAAAATCCTAAAAAAGCATTCTCCATTTCTATATTTGTAGGTTCATGCTGGTTGGTCTGTAAATATAAAGAAAAAAATCTATCCAAATCATTTTCTGCTTTATTGAAAACCTCCACTGAATTAGTTACCATACTTCCTGAAAATTTTGGGAAAAACACATAGATTTTATGGATAATCATTTCACCAAAGCTATAAACAGGTCTTCCAGGGCCAGAAGTCCATAATGCATCCACATCTACATTTATTTTGTTTATGGTTGCTTCGTAAGATCCAGTAGTACCTAATTGCTTAAAATTGAAAGAACTTCTACATGGTTTAAATATATCAATATCATCACCATATTTATTGTTATTATCTTCAAAATTAATCTGAATTGAATTTTCGTCACTATGTGAAAAGTAAAAACCATTACCAAACCAATCATTTGAAATTGTGGCATCGAAATTTAATCCATTAACACCAAAGATATTTCTAATAATAAACCCTTCATATTCTGGGTATTTATTGTTTTCTAGTAGTACTGATAAAACATTGGAAAAACCTTTAAACCCCTCTTTTATAGCTGCTGGGTTTAAATTTAGTCTAATAGCAGTATTAGGGTTAAATGCACTTTGTTTTAAAATCTTTCCTCTTGTTTCATACAAGTTAACATCAGGAGCAAAATTTTGTCCGCTTTGTAATTGGTTTAATAAATAATTAATACAATCGTGTGAAACCTCAGAAAAATTATTTGTCTTAAAATATTCAGAAACTTCTTGTCTTAACTTTGGTCTAGCATCTAAAAAATTTTTGTTTCTAGAACCTAAATTTTCTATCATGGTTTCTGTTAGCATCTCTTCTCTAGACATGCTATTTAACCATTGTGCAATCCTTTCATTTCTTTGCCTATGTAGCTCTCTTCCTCTTTCTATAGGACCATATTTATGTAGAAAATCTATATGTGCGTCTTTATGAAAAATAGATCGAGGTCTTCCGTGGTTATTAATTGCAAAATGCTCTATTAGATTGGGAGTAGTAAAAAATTTTAAGAACACTTTTTGATTAAATAAAGTAGCTACATAATTAATTGGTGCATTTACACTATTAACATATAATTGAATTACATCTAAATCTACTAAATCATCATTAGAACTGTATACATAATTTAATTGCTGATTTGCCACATGGTTCATAAAAGGATGATTCCCTATAGTTTTTCTGCTTAATGCATTTTGAATTTCAGCCAACATTAAGAGTGTATTGTTTTCAGAAACCCATAAAACATCGTTCTCCTTTAAATGATTAAGAGTTGTGTTTCTTAACCCATCAACCTGAGAAATAGTTCGTAAGTTTTTTATTGGTGTTGCTCCATATTTTAAATGCCCATACTCAGAATTTGTTTTTCCTGCTTTTATTTCTGCTTTTCTAAGATCTAAGAGTTTAATATTTCTAATGTCTTTATCTCTAATCTCAGTTTTTTCGCCAACTTTTCCTCCATAATTACTATGTACACCTCTTACGTTTTTGGTTAAACCTGGTGTTTCAATATTTTTAAATACATCTTTTAATCCGTCATTAAGATGGTTGTAGTTTTTCCCTAATTTATTTTCAATTGCTTTTTTAAGAATATCTTTTTGTTTGTTTAACCAATTGCCGTAGTTTCTTCTGTTAACAGAATTAATTAGTGCATGATTAAAAATAAAAGAACCGAAATCAAAACCTATTCTAATGTTTGTGTTTTCCGACTTATCTTCATCAGGGAAATCTAATATGGGCTCTATTCCTCCTATAAATTCATCTGGAGTATCAATATTTTGTGCGTATCCTGTACTTAAGCAAACCGAAAAGATTGCTAAACATAAGGTGAATATATATTTTTTCATGGCTTTTTATTTTTTTATAATTACTCTTGTTTTTCTTTGGTTGTTTACAAATACACTTACTACATATGTGCCTTTTTTAAGATTACTACCGTCTAAAAAGTAGCGATAGTCTCCTTTTTCTTGTATTTTATTATCGGCTATTACTTCTTTTATGTTTCCCTGTAAATCGTTTAACTGTACCTTTATGGTTGCTTGTTCTGCTAATACATAAGAAATAATTAAATCTTCCTGAAAAGGATTAGGATATAGTTTTATAAAATTATCTTCTTGCTGAGATAATGCAATTAAAGCATCGTTAGAAAGTTCTTTATCGGTATTGGTAAAGGTTTCTTTTTTCTTTAAAACCAAACGTAAAGGAGCACCTGACTCGTTCCAGTTTTTAATATAACTTTCTATATTGGCGATTAAGTAGGGTATGCCGTTTACTGTTTTTAATTGTAAATCGCTCGAAAGAATCGTGTATTCTAAGTTGTTCGGAATCTCTTTTTTGTATGACTCGTGTGGCAAAGAAAAACGGGTGTTTTCAAAATAAATAGTCTCGTCCATTTTTAAAATAGCATCTTCTATTACCTTTTCATCTATACGTATTTTAGATTGTAAAGTACCTGTAATAGAATCTAATAAAAAGCTAATGGCAATGTCTTTTTTAGCTTCTAATTGTTTTTTAGACCAATCTAACTTTAGTAAAGTTCCTGTCCATTCACCTAACAGAAAATCTTCGGTAATTTCTTTTTCAATAGTAGGTGAAGAAATCGTGTTTTCTATTGGTAAAGCAGTTGTTTTTTGAATTTCTTCGGTATTACTCGTAGTAGTAATGTTAGTTTCTTTAAAATTATTGTTAGTACTTGCTTCTCCCAACAATTCACTGGCTTTTTGTACATCTTTAGTAACTCCGTAGCCTTTTAAATAACACACGCCCAGCCAATAATTAGCCATTGGGTGTTCACTTTTTTTAAACCACTTTACCGCTTTGGTATAATTTTGTGTAATAGTACCAAAACCTTTTAAATACAGATATCCTAAACTATAGGCTGCTTTATGGTTTCCTAGCTTAGCACTTTTTGTAAACCATTTTCTAGCCTTGTTAAAGTTTAATTTACAACCTCTACCGTATTTGTATAAAATACCTAAATCTGCCATTGCCATGGCATTGCCTTGTTTGGCTGCTAATTGGTAGAGTGCAAATGCTTTTTGGTCTGTTTCTGCTGTTTTTTGGGCTTGGTAAAGTCTGCCCATGAGCACTTGTGCTTTGTCGTACCCTTTTTCTATACAGGGTTTTAGTAGTCGAACGGACTTTAAGGAGTCTTTCGCAAAATTAGCATCTCCTTTTAGGTAAAAAAGAGCTTCTTTAAAATTGAACTCACAGTTCGTTTCTTTCTCTTGAGCATGTAAGGATAGTACAAATAGGCATCCTAAAATACTCACAAATTTAATTGCTTTCATTTTTATTTAAGATTTAATAGATTACGGGTTAATTTGTGATAATACATAAAATAATATCACATAAATACAAAAAACTAAAAATAATATCGATTATTCATAGCTTATTTTTATAATATTTGTAAAATTACAATAATTATTTCAAATAAAACAAACAAATGTTTTTTTTATTTGAAATTTACCAACTTGGGGTATAGAAACTAGCTATACCCTAGTTGGCTTCATTTAGGGAAAAATATAACCTAACTTGCGCTAAGAGAAAAGAAAAGATTCCCGTCTTTAAAAAATGCTCCCTCCCAAAAAGCAACTCTCCTTGTTTTGTGTTTTAGTATTAATTTTAAATGTTGTTTCTCAGTTCTTTATTTTTTTATTATTTTTATCGTAAGCGTTTTAAACTAAGTTGATTTCATTTAGGGAAAATAAAAGACTTCATTCTTAAAAATGCACCTTTCAAAAAACAATCAACTCATGCCCCTCAAACATGAGTTGATTTTGTTTAGGGATTATTCAATCTTAACTTATGTTAAGATAAATAAGGATTCCCTTCCTTAAAAATGTTCTCCTCATGAAAAACTATTCTTCTTTTTTTTAGTATTAATTTCAAGAGTTTTATGTGTATATAATGATTATGGTTAAATTTTTGTAACTATATTTGGACATCAGCATAACAAATGTACGGTATAAAGTTCGTTAAAACAAAATTTATTTCGTATTTGTTCAATTGTATATAATTTTTAATGGGAATCAACAAACGAATTGAAGAGATAATGAATATAAAAAACCATAACTATAGGAGTTTTGGTTTGCTATTAACGTATTCAGACACACAAATAAGAAATATTATTTTAGGAAAATCCATACCTAAAGTAGATTTTATTCAAAAAATATCTCAAACATTCCCAGAAGTTAATTTAAATTGGGTTATAAACGGAGAAGGCTCTATGTATAGTTATGGTAATTTAAACGATTTTAAAAAAGAGGAAATATTAGACTTTATTATACATAATAATGAAGAATTTAGAGCAGAACCTAAAATAGATGCTATAACTGCTTTATTTAATAATTATCAACAGCAAAGAGAACTTAAAAAAATGTACGACAAATTAGATTCTTATGAGGATCTCTTAAAAAAAGCTATAAACCGTAAATAACTAGATTACAGACCTAAAATCACGGTATTTTTTTAGCTTTTTTATTTTTAATCTTAGTTTATTGTCTATTTCTTTTGTTTTTTTTTCTTCTTCAAGTATCTTTTTTTTAATATCTTTTAATGTACTATTTGTCAATAATTCTCTTAAATCTCTATTAATAAGTATTTTTCTAGAGAAGATTCTTTTTAATATCTTTTTTACCATTTTTTTCATTATGCTATTTTATTAATGGTTTCTTTTAAATCGACATCAAACTTTTCTATATCCTCCTCAACAGTGCTAACACCACTTATACCTGACTGATTATTTCTTTGATAGTAAAAAGCTTTATAAGCTATTTTAGGATAATGTTTTGATTTTATCCTGTGTAATACTCCTAGTAAATTATTAATAACTTGATCTTTATAAGTATAGTATTTAACTAAATAGTAAGTAAAAAAACTCATTAAAATAGCACACACTAATATCATAGTGAAATATGTATTCTTATTAAAATCTTTTTGAGTAAAAAAGAATAAGTGTATTAACCAAAATGAAGAAACTATGATACCACAAATAGAAGTAAATTGATGTTTAAAAGTACTTCCTCTCGAAAATTCATCAAACAAAGATTTTACAGAGAAATAAAAAAACCCTAAAACTATACCAAAAATAAATATCCAAAAATGTTTACTTTTTCTTCCGAAAAAACTAAACTCTTTAGCATATTTATGCTTTGCTTTTTTTATAATTAGTAATTCTTTTTTGTAATCTAAATAAGCTTTTTCTCCTTTTTCATCATTTATGGATTTAAAGTGCTTTAAAAAAAAGGCGTCACGTTCTTTTACTTTTTTAGCATATAAAGAAAGTTGTTCTAACTCTTTAGGATTCGTGTTTTTAAAAAAAACATGAAAAAGAGAGAGAGTTAAAACAAAGAACATAAAGACACCTTTTAAAAACGCTACAATTTTCAATTTACTCCATAATTTCTCCTTCGTCTTCTGGTGTTCCGTTGTCTTCTGGTTCAATAAGCATTGTTTCATTTTCTATTCTTTCTTCTAATTCTTTTGATTGATCTGTACAGCTAGTTAACAATAAAACGCTACCAACTAATACCATTAAAATTAATGCTACTTTTTTCATAATTACTCTATTTAAAATTAATACTAGAGTAAATATAAGGCAGTAATTTTTTAGATTCTATATTTAGATATTAGAATTAAGGGTGTAGAAATAAACCAAAATGTGATTTTAGGGAGTAAATAGATATTTCTATTCATGTTTGATTTAGTTTAGTTTCAGGGGTTAATTCTAAATATCATTATAATATTAATGATGCTAATATAAATAAAATCTGTTACTATTTATAATATTCTGAAAAAGCTTACTTTCTTTCTAAATTAAAATTTATAAATTAGATGTGAAATTTAAAAACAAAAACAAGTTCTTAGTTTCCCCTGTAGTTTCCCCTTAAAAAACAAACCCTTAAAAAACAATGTTTTAAAAGGGTTCTAGAGGTGTCGAGCGGATTCGAACCGCTGTAGATGGTGTTGCAGACCACTGCCTAGCCACTCGGCCACGACACCTTTTGTGTGCATGCAAATTTAAGCTTTTTCTTATTTATTACAAGTATTTTTTAACTTTTACGTTTTTCAGACAAAACAATGGTCACTTCTCCTACATTTCCTCCTATTGGAGGATTCATTTTTGAAACACTAACTACCGCTTCATCAACAAGTTGTATCTCTTTAAAAATTCTATTTAAAATTCGTTGTGCTACGTGTTCTAATAATTTAGAACGTATTGCCATTTCTTCTTTTGCTATTTTATTTAGGTGAACATAGTCTACAGTGTCTTTTAATTCGTCAGATTCTGCCGATTTATTTAAATTTGCTTTCACCTCAATATCTACTCTGTATTCAGAACCAATTTTAGCTTCTTCTTCTAAGCAACCGTGATTGGTATAAATTTTAATATTCTCAACTTTTATTATCCCCATTTTACTTTACTTCAAAAGTTTTCTCTTCGTTATTTAATGTTACTTTATATTTTCCTTTAGGAAGATATGTTTTTTTGTTTTTAGCTTCTTCTAATATTGCTTCTGTATGCTCTTTTTTATATTTTTTTAATCCTTCTTTATTAAAAGAAACATCAAAAACTACTTCATTAAATCCTTTTACAACTTTCTTTTTTATTGAATTTACTTTAATATCTCCTGCATAAATATTTATAGACACTTCTTTTTCATTTGCTACATAAAAAGGCACCTTTATCTTTGGTGTATTCGGTTGCAACCATTTACTCCAAGAACTTCCCCAAGAATCACTTTTTTTAATGTTTTCAATAGAAAAAATAGTATCTGAATTATTATTTTCCTTTTTTACAAATTCTTGTAGAAGTGAAATATTCGCTTTGTATAAACTTCTTCCGTGAGTACCAACTATTAAGTCTTTTGCTTTTGGTTGAATTACCAAATCGTGTACAGCTACATTTGGTAAATCTTTTACAAAAACCTCCCAAGAACTTCCTTTATTCAGAGAAACATACAATCCATTATCTGTTCCAGCATATAAAATATTCTCATTTGAAGGATCTTCTTTAATTACATTTACTGGTGATATTGGCATGTTTCCACGAATGCTTTTCCAAGTTTTTCCGTAATCTTCAGAAACATATATATAGGTATTAAAATCATCCCAACGATACCCATTTAATGTAACATAAACGCGTTCTTTTTTGTGCTTAGAAGCAATAACTCTACTTACCCATAAATCTTTTGGAAGTGAACTTGAAATAGTTTCCCAACTTCCTCCTCCATTTTTTGTAAGATGCACTAAACCGTCATCTGAACCCACATAAATAACTCCGAATTGAAAAGGACTTTCACTAATAGTTGTTAAAGTACCATAAGCTACATTTCCTTTTTTCCCTCCTTTTGTTAAATCGTCAGATATGGTTTCCCAATGATTTCCTTTATCCAAAGATCTATGTAGTTTATTTCCTCCTAAATATAAAATATCTTGATTGTGTTTTGATAAATGAATGGGTGTTTGCCAGTTAAAACGATATGGATTTTCTCCTAAAGTATGCTTTGGTTGAATATAAGTACGTTTTCCTGTTTTTCTATCAATTCTAAAATAATTTCCAAATTGATAACCTGTATATACAATGTTCGGATTTCTATCATCTACTTGTACTTGCATTCCATCTCCACCCATAATAGATTGGTATGGGTTTTTACCAGACTGTTTCCATGTTTTATCTACTTTAGCAGTATGTTTTGCCGTCCAAACACCATTATCTTGTAATCCTCCATACACGTTATATGGCGTTTGATTATCTGCATAAATTGCATAAAACTGACCTACAGGAGGCGTATTTAATTTTAACCAACTCTCTCCATCATCGTAAGAAATATTTAACCCTCCATCATTTCCTTCTACTAAATGTCCTTTCATTTTTGGGTTCACCCATAATGCTTGATGATCTGCATGTACATTTTCTTTACTTATAGAAATAAATGTTTTTCCACCATCTTTCGATTTTAAAATAGGTACTCCTAATACATAAATACCATTTTCATCTTGTGGGTCTACTCGTATTTCTCCAAAATAATACCCATAAGAATAGTATAAATCATCTAAATACCCTTCATGCGTTTTTTTCCATGATGTTCCGCCATTTGTTGTTTTAAAAACCTCTGCACCAATTACTGGTGTGTCAAACAACAAAGAATTTGCATTTTCTAAGTATTTAGCTAAATCTATAGGTTTTACAGAGCCTGTACGAACCATTTGCTTTACATTTTCAGCTCTATATTTTTCTTGAAACCCGTTTGTTTTTAAATAGGAATTTAATTTTTTATCTGTTAATTTTAGAAAGTCTGCTACTAACATTGTTTTAAAATCTTCTTTTGTTAATGCATTAGAAGACTTTTTGTTGTTTTTCTCTTTTTTTCTTCTGAATTGACTATCATGAAAAGCGTATACGGTATTTTCATTGTAAACAGCTAAACCAATTCTACCTACACCTTTTCCATTAGGAAACCCATTATTTATAGAAATTTTCGTCCATGTATTTCCTGCATCTGTTGATTTATATATTGCTGAATTTTCTCCGTCTCCATCAAAATTCCAAGCCTTTCGATTACGCTCCCAAGATGCCGCATATAAAACATTAAAATTATTGGGTGCTTGCTGTATGTCTATAATTCCAGTATTCTCATTAATAAATAATGTTCTAGTCCATGTTTTTCCTCCATCTGTAGTTTTATAAACTCCTCTTTCCTTATTTGAAGAATATAAATGACCTAAAACACCTATAATAACTTCGTTAGGATTTTTAGGATTTATTAAAATTCGACCTATATGATGCGAATCATGAAGCCCAACATTTTGCCATGTTTTTCCTTTATCTGTAGATTTTAAAATTCCGATTCCTGCATAAGAAGAACGAGATGAATTATTTTCTCCTGTTCCTACCCAAATAGTCCCGTTTTTCCAATCTATTGCTATATCTCCAATATTTTGAGTAGGTGAATTATCTAACACAGGAACAAAAGTATTTCCGTTATTTTTTGTGTACCATAAACCTCCAGAAGCATAACCAACATAAAACTCATTCGTGTTTTCTGGATTTACATCAATATCTACTACTCTACCACTCATTACAGTAGGTCCAATATTTTCAAAAGAAATATTTTTAACCAAAGAGGTTTCACTTAATTTTTTTTTCTGCTGTAATGCGTTTTGTACATTTATAGAAGATGTTGGTACTTGCTGTGCAAATATGTTAGTAGCTATTATAAACAGCCCAAGGAATATTTTTTTCATGGATTTGGTTTGACTAAATATATCTTCAAAAATAAAAAATAGTTTTCACTTTAAATTTTGATTAGATTTGTGTAAAAAGAAGCTCCCATGAATATTTTTATTCTATCTGTTAGTGAGAATATTTATTCTACTAAAAGAATTTATGACGAAGCAGTGAAACGTGGTCATGATGTTAGCATCATAAATCACATGAGGTGTTCTATTAAATTAAGTAATGGCAAACGTCAAATTATTTATTATGGTGAAAATATAATTGATGAACCTGATGTTATCATTCCTAGAATTGGTGCTTCTGCAACCAGACATGGAGCAGCAGTTGTAAAGGAATTTGAAATGAATGGCGTATATAGTACTGCAAGATCGTTAGGAATTTTAAGAGCTCAGAATAAAGTTCGTACACTGCAAATAATGAATCGAAAAAACATTCCTATACCTGATACTGTTTTTTCTGTAAATCCTGAAAATATTAAAGAACAAATAGAATTACTTGGTGGTGCTCCTGTAATTATAAAACTTCAAGAAGGAACACAAGGTATGGGTGTAATGTTAGCAGAAAGTAAAAAATCAGCAAAATCTATTATCGATACTTTTTACAGAATGAACATGAGCATTCTATTACAAGAATTTATTAAGGAGAGTAATAGTGAAGATATACGTGTTTTTGTAGCTGGTGATAAAGTTATTTCTTCTATGAAACGAAAAGGCTTAGAAGATGATTTTAGATCTAACATACATAGGGGAGGAACTGGTTTTAAAGCTAACATAAGCGATAAGGAAAAAACAATGGCCATTAAAGCTGCTAATTATTTAGGTTTACCTATTGCTGGTGTAGATTTAATTAGATCTAAAAGAGGTCCGTTATTAATTGAGGTTAATTCTACTCCTGGTTTACAAGGTATAGAAGCTTATACAAAAGTAAATGTAGCAGAAGGAATTATAAAATATTTAGAAAAAAAATGTTCAACAAGAATTTTAAGAACAAAGAGGTAATTATAAGAGGAGAAAGAATTGGTTTAGGAGAATCTAAACTAATTAAAATTCCGGTAGATAGATTACCAACTGGAACTTTAATAGAAATTCCCATTTATGTTTTTAATGGAGAAGAGTTAGGCCCTACTGTTTTATTACAAGGTGGTTTACATGGTGATGAAATTAATAGCATAGAAGTTGTTAGAAGAATGCTTATTGACAAATCTTATAAAATTCATAGAGGCTGTGTTATTGTAGTTCCCTTACTTAATATTTTTGGTTTTCTAGATTTTTCTAGAGAAATGCATGGTAAAGATGTAAATCGTAGTTTTCCTGGTACCAGAAAAGGCTCTTTGGCAAGTAGGCTAGCTTACTATTTAATGAAAGAAATTATTAAAAATGTAGATTTTGCTATTGATTATCATACAGGTGGTGCGCAAAGAAGTAATTATGCACAAATACGATATACTCCTCAAGATGAACGTGGAAAATTATTAGCAGATCTCTTTAATAGTCCTTTTAAATTTGGTTCTAAATTAATTCCAAAATCATTTAGAAACGAATGTTTTAAAAATAACATTCCTGTTATTGTGTATGAAGGAGGAGAATCTTTACGTATAGATGAATATGCTATTCAACAAGGTATTTATGGTACTTTAAGAGTGTTAAAGCATTTTAAAATGCTTGACAGTGATATTAGCATTCCCGAAAACAAAAAATCTATAGAAATAATCAAAAGAAGTTGGCTAAGAGCGAAAGCCGCTGGTATTTTTAATGCCAAAATTAAAAACGGTGCTGCTGTTAAAAAAGGAGATATTATAGGTTTTATAATGGATACCTATGGAGAAACTAAATTTCCTATTAAAGCACCAAAAGATGGTTATATAATTACTAAAAACAATTTTCCTGTGGTAAATCTCGGAGATCCTTTATTTAATATAGGTTCTTAAATATTTGTTTTTAAACTTAAAATTTTGTTAATTTATTATCAGATTAACAAAAAATCAAAATCATGACTGACGTAATTATTAGTTTGCTTACAGGAGCTGTAGGTGGTAACATAGCTGGAGCTTTATTAAAGAAATTTTCATTAGGAACCCTTTGGAATTCTGTGGTTGGTATTTTAGGAGGAGGACTAGGAGGTCAACTACTTGGCATGCTAGGCTTAGACCTTGGTGGGCTTGTAGGCAGTTTAGCTGGAGGTGCAACCGGAGGAGGTGCTTTAATGGCTATTGTTGGTATTATTAAGAATGCAATGAGCAAATAAAGTTAAAAACGAACCTATTACTATACTACAAAAGCACTTAAATATTTAGGTGCTTTTCTTATTTAAACAATCATTAACGTACCTTTGCCCTTCATTTGAAATAATTTATTTTATTTCTGTATACACATTTATGACGTTTGAATCACTAGGATTAAAAGCCCCCCTTTTAAAAGCAATAGAAGAGAAAGGATATACAAATCCATCACCAATACAAGAAAAAGCAATACCTGTAATATTAGAAGGAAAAGATGTTTTAGCATCTGCACAAACAGGAACTGGTAAAACAGCCGGATTTACTTTACCTATATTACAAATTATCACAGATACAAAAAACCCAAAGTATCGACCTATTAGAGCATTAATATTAACTCCGACCAGAGAATTAGCTGCTCAAATTTATGATAATGTTAGAGATTACAGCAAGTATGTAAATATTAAATCTACTGTAATATTTGGAGGTGTAAAACCAAAACCCCAAATAGCAACTTTACGAAATGGTATAGATGTTTTAGTAGCTACTCCTGGTAGGTTGTTAGACTTACATAGCCAAAAAGCTTTATCATTAAAAAGAGTAGATATTTTAATATTAGATGAAGCGGATAGAATGTTAGATATGGGTTTTGTTCGTGACATAAATAAGATCATGGAACTTTTACCAACTAAACGTCAAAATTTATTGTTTTCTGCTACGTTTTCTAAGCAAATAAAAGCATTAGCGAAAGGTATTTTAACGAATCCTGTTCTTGTAGAAGCTGCTCCAGAAAACACCACTGCAGAAATGGTAACACAAAAAATATATCGTGTTCCTAAAAGTAGAAAAACAGCAATGGTTACACAATTGATTTCTGATGGTAATTGGAGTCAAGTACTTATTTTTACACGTACAAAACATGGTGCTAACAGGCTTTCTGATAAATTAGTTAAGAAAAACATTTCTGCTGCTGCTATTCACGGAAACAAAAGTCAGAATGCTAGAACAAAAGCATTAAAAGGGTTTAAAGAAAACACTATTCGTGTTTTAGTAGCTACCGATATTGCTGCACGTGGATTAGATATTCCTCTTTTACCACATGTTATTAATTTTGAGCTACCTAATATACCTGAAGATTATGTGCATAGAATTGGAAGAACAGGTAGAGCAGGTGCTAGCGGAGAGGCTATTTCATTAGTTTCTAACGAAGAATTAGAGTATGTTAGAAATATTGAAAAACTACTACAACAAAAACTAAAAATTGTAGAATTAGAAGGTTTTGATCTTACAGAAGACAAAGACTCTCAACAAGATAAGCGTTCTTCAGAAAGAAGGCCTAGAAGGGATAACAAACCTAAACAAGGCAACTCTCAAAAAAGGAGTTTTAAGCCTCGAAATAAATCTAATGAAAAAAGTTCTACGCCTCCAAAAAAACGTAGAGGAAGTAATTCAAGAAATAAAACAAATAGTAGACCCAAAAGGAACACAGATAATTAAACGTATCTCAACTCCTTTTTTATCGAACTAAAATGATCAATGATACCCTCATTGATCATTGTTTTTACAGAAATTCTTTCTCTTTTTTAAACATTATACCATTTTTCAATTAAAAATACTGTGATAAGAGTTTGTGAGATATTTATAAGCAGTAATTGATTTGACTTTTTCTTTGTCAGTTTGCTTAATGATTTTTGTAA
>CANMJA010000001.1 GCA_947498055.1 uncultured Tenacibaculum sp. | reverse complement strand
TGCAAGTAACAGACAGATTCCATGTACAGAAATTAGCTTTAGATGCTTTACAAGATATACGTATAAAACATCGTTGGGAAGCTATAGATCAAGAAAACAACCAGATAAAAGAAGCTAAAAATAATAATAAAACATATACTCCTGAAACTTTTACTAATGGAGATACTTTAAAACAATTGCTGGCTAGAAGTCGATACCTTCTCTATAAAACAAAGGATGACTGGACTGAAAAACAAAAACGAAGGAGTGAGATTTTATTTAAAAACTATCCTGATATAAAAAAAGCATATGGAATCTGTCAAAAACTTAGAACCCTTTTTAATAATAAAACAATAACTAAGGAAATAGCATACACTAAACTAGCACATTGGTTTAAAGAAGTCGAAGAGTCAGGATTTAAAGCTTTTAATATTGTAGCGAACTCAATAGCCCTAAATTATCAATCAATACTCAATTATTTTGATAATAGAAGCACAAATGCAGCAGCAGAATCTTTCAATGCAATAATCAAAGCTTTTAGAGCACAATTTAGAGGCGTAAGAAATGTCGAATTCTTCCTATATAGATTAACTCAAATTTTTGCGTAACCACAACAATTGGGCATGATCCATTTTAAAATAAACTTTTAAAATTTGTTGTACCTATGTTGTACCTGTAAAACAAAAAAAGGCTTTCAGTTTCCTGAAAGCCTTGTCAATTCTAGTAGCGGGAACTGGACTCGAACCAGTGACCTTCGGGTTATGAGCCCGACGAGCTGCCTAAAGCCCCACCTTTAAAAAACATAACCAACTGACAAACAAGTTGTTGTTGTTTTTTATTTATTTAAAGAAAACATAAATCGTATGCGTTTCTGTATGCGCTAAAGTACAATCATTTTTTCAAAAAACAGAATAGAATGTAATAATTAACAAATCTCTATTTAAAATAACCAATATATATTACCATAAGACGAATATTTTTTCAAAAACCACGAATATTTAATATATTATGTTCGTTTATAATAAGACCCTTTAACTTAGCTACAAATATGTAGCTTGAGTATTGAATATTCATTGTTCATATTTTTTTTGATAATATACTGTCCCCCCATAGTACAACAATTAGACGTCTTTCATAGTATAAGTTTTTAGTTAATGAAAATTCTAATTGTGATAATGTTATGTGTACATTTTTCAATAAAATATTAAATGAAGTAAAAGAAAAAGATCAATCTATTAAATTACAATCCAATGAAGCAATAATAGATGCCACTAAAGAAATGATTTCCTTCTTATACGAGAAGTTAGAATCTATGAAGCGTTACGTATTGTCTTCTAGTTTTAATTCTCCCGATGATGAAATACATTTTTTCAAAAAGGTAAAACCTAACATACATAGCTTGCTTATCTTTTATAAACATGTTTATAATGTAGAAATCACTCGTCCTATTGGTAACTGCAAAAAGAATGTCGTTTATTACACTGATTATCTTGAAAAGGTATCTAAATCTAATAAAAGATATTACCGTAATAATTCCTTTTACCAATACACAAAATCAGGGAGAACTGATAAGGATGAGCTCTATTTTTTAAGGCATAAAGATAATGATGTCATTTACACAGGAAATCTAACCTTTACTTTTATTGATTTTCAATTTACTACCTTTTATGACTCTGTTTTGTCCCTAATCATAGCTGAAGAAAAGCTTACTTCTTATATAGAAAGTAAAATTAGTGTTAGTAAATGTTGTGACAATAATAAGAATGTTGAGGGGTTAAATTGGTCAAATTCCAAAAGCTCCATGATAGAACTTATTTATGCCTTGCATATCTCTAAATCTATACCTCAATCGAACATTCGTAAAATAGCCAATGTTTTCGAACGGGTTTTTGACATAAAATTAGGTGATATACATCATACATATCATCGTATGAAATATCGAACTGATAGTCGTACTTTATTTTTAGACCAATTAAAAAATGCTTTGGAGTCTCATTTAGGACAAAAGGATAAATAATTACAATTCGTACTATACTCTATATTAGAGGTCAATAAATTATTACTATCAATTTCTTTAATTTACTCTTTTAGATAATGATTGTATTGACCTCTACTATCTTTTTTAGAATTGGAATAATAACCCTTTTAATTAAAAAAATCCATTGCCAATTGGCACAAACTTGGAAATAAAAACCCAATAACTACTACATTTTTGTTTCATCATTTTAATATCATAACTGATGGAACTAGATAGAAGAGAATTTTTTGCTTGGATGGATCGTATTCAAGACCGATTTGACTTATTAGATGAAAAAATAATTCGTTTACAACGTCAAAAAAATGTGATTGAAGGGGAACAATTATTAGATAATCAAGATGTATTAACCATTTTAAAAGTTAGCTCCAGAACTTTACAACGATACCGTTCTTCGGGAAAATTGCCTTACTACGCCATCAGTGGAAAAACATATTACCGCCTATCTGATATCAATCATTTTATTAAAGCCTTATTTAAAAATCCTGTAACGCCAAAATAGTTTTTGGAGCGACAAAAAAGGTCAATTTGTAATACCTCTAATTCTTACATCTTTCCTCATTCTAAGTTTAATTAATTATTAATTAAAAATTAAAAAAATGAGTGATTTAAACAAGGAACTACCTGAACAGTTTTCAGACGTTTTATTGGTTTTAGACCAAGAAAGAAAAGAAATAAGAGTAGTAAAAGGATTAGATAAAAATGGAAAATTAGAAACTACTGATCCCAAAGAAGTAAATCAAAATGATTTTTTAAAAGTAGATAAAAATGGAGATATGCTCTCTAATTTCTTCTCGAATTATTTACGTCAGGCAAAAGACCCATCACGTTTTAAGTTTTTTAAAGTACCTAAAAAGCAAATAGAAAAAATCACAAAGCTTTTTAAAGAACATTTAAAAACCCCAACAAAAGCAATCAGTGAAATGATGAAGAATCACGAAATAGATACCACAAAATTTAACTCAAAAAAAGAAGCACAAATGGCAACACAAGCAAAAGACCTAAAGGTAGATTATCAAGAAGTAACTCCTGCAACAACAGACAAAAAAGTAGCTCCTACCACAACAGAAAACATCAATAAAGAAAGCGAGTATAAGTATCAAGAAAAAGATATTGATTGGGATACTTTATCCAATTTAGGAATAACTAAAGAAAAATTAGAAAGTAAAAAATTATTAGATGGCTTGTTAAAGGGATATAAAACTAACGAATTAGTACCTGTAAGCTTTAATGTAGGTACAGCTTTTAGTCGATTAGATGCCCGTTTATCTCTACAAAAAAATAAAGAAGGAAAAGTTACCATGGCAATTCACGGTATACGAAGAGAACCTAGACTCAACTATCCTTTCTTTGGACATGAGTTTAGTGATGCAGATAAGAAAAATCTAAAAACGACAGGTAATATGGGACGTGTGGTAGACCTACACAATTTAAAAACAGGTGAAATGATCCCTTCTATTATCAGTATTGATAAACTAACCAATGAATTAGTAGCTTTAAAGTCAGAGTATATTAAAATCCCTAATGAAATTAAAGGGGTTACATTAAGTGACGAACAAAAACAAATCTTAAAGGAAGGAAAACCTCTAGAATTAAAAGGTATGATATCCTCTAAAGGAAATGAATTTGATGCTACACTACAATTTAATGCAGACAAGCGTTATTTAGAATATATTTTTGATAAGCTTACTCTAAATCAACAACAAAAAAAGAAGAATACACCATCTAATAAAATCCCAAAAATAATTAGGGGGAAAGAACTAACTGAAGATCAACGTACTCTTTTAAAAGAAGGAAAGACAATTTATATTAATAGTTTTTTAAGTAAAGCAGGAGGTACATATAAAGGCTATTTAAGACTAAATGGTGAAGGAAATAAAATAGATTTCTCCTTTAAAAACCCGAATAACAAGAAAGATGAAGTCGGGCAAGAGACTAGTAAAAAGAATGTTCAAAAAGTGGACGAAAAAACCACTAAGCCTAAAGTTAAAAAGCTAAAATAATGATAGCTATTTTAACAGAAAAGCCCAGTGTAGCAAGCGAAATAGCGTTACACTTGGGCATTACCCAACGCAAAAACGGATATTGGTTAGGTAAAGGTTATGCCATTACATGGGCATTTGGACATTTAGTAGGATTAGCAATGCCAGAAATCTATGGTGTTAAAGGGTTTCAAAAAAGTAACTTGCCTATTATTCCTAAAGAATTTTTATTAATTCCTAGACAAGTAAAAATTAAAAATGAGTACAAAAATGATAAGCGGGCTTTTGAACAATTGCAAATTATCAAAGAAATTTTTGATCGCTGTGAAAAAATAATAGTAGCTACCGATGCAGGACGAGAAGGGGAATTAATTTTTAGATATATTTATCATTATTTGAAATGTACAAAACCTTTTGATCGCTTATGGATAAGCTCTTTAACAAGTAAAGCCATTGCAGAAGGCTTCCAAAATTTACAATTAGGTACTAATTACAATGCGTTATATGAATCTGCCAAAGCACGCAGTGAGGCAGATTGGTTAGTAGGAATTAACGCTACGCAAGCATTAAGTATTCAAGCCAATGATGGAGTATACTCTTTGGGTAGAGTTCAAACCCCTACACTAGCAATGATCTGTAAACGCTACCAAGAACATAGTAAATTTCAATCAGAAGTGTATTGGAAAATTAAATTACAGCATAGTGTTAGTGGTATTACATTTCATACCCTATCAGAAACTTCTTTTACTACTAAAGAAAGTGCACAATTAGAATTAGAAACTCTCAATGTTTTAAAATCTGTAAGGGTAGTTCATTTGGAGCAAAAAGAAAAAAGGGAACAACCTCCATTACTTTATGATATAACAGGTTTGCAAAAAGAAGCAAATACAGTTTATAACTTATCTGCTTTACAAACTTTAAATATTGCTCAATCTTTATATGAAAAAAAGCTAATAAGTTATCCAAGAACAGGTAGTAGATATATTTCACAAGATATGTGGAAGTACATACCCGAATTAATACTAAACTTAGAGAAAAATGAAGCTTTAAAAGAACACGCAAAAAAGTTGCGAACACAAAAGTTACAAAAGCGTATTGTCAATAATGAAAAAGTAACAGATCATCATGCGTTATTGATTACTGAAAATACGCCTACTGACTTAACTAAAGAAGAAAGTGTTATTTATCAGTTAATAGCTTCACGTTTATTAGAAGCTGTATCTGCTCCTTGCATCAAAGAAATTACCACCTTAAAAAGTAAAGCACAAGAACAATTATTTAGTACTAGCGGTACTTTTATTATTTCAGAAGGTTGGCGATCAGTTAGAGGTGAATTTGGGAAAAGAAACAATCAAGAATTGCCTGAAATCGAAAAAGGAGTGTTACTAAAAATTAAAAATACTACTTTGTTAGAAAAGCAAACACAACCCAAACCGTTACTTACTGAAACAACTTTATTGTCGGCTATGGAAAATGCAGGAAAAACAATTAAAAATGAAGAAGAACGATTAGCTATAAAAGAGGTAGGACTAGGTACTCCCGCTACACGTGCCAATACCATTGAACTCTTATTTAAACGCAATTATATACGAAGACAAAAAAAGGCACTCGTTCCAACAGATAAAGGTTTGCAAGTATATGAAATTGTAAAAGATAAACGCATTGCCAATGTAGCAATGACAGGCGTATGGGAAAAATCATTAGCTAATATTGAAAATGGAGAAATGAATGTTTCTAATTTTCAAAATTCTATTGAAAAACATACCAAGCAGATTACTACTGAAATTTTAAACACGGAAATTAAAACGATACAAAAAAACCTATTGCAATGCCCAAGTTGCAAACAATCATCGGTAAAACTATTTCCAAAAGTTGCTAAATGTACTATTGATAAGTGCGAATGGTTATTATTTAGAAGTATTTGCGGAAAAATTATGTCAGAAAACGCAATTCAATTATTGTTGAAAAGTGGTAAAAGTTCCTTGTTAAAAGGATTAAAGAGCAAGGCTGATAAAACTTTTGATGCATATTTAGTTTTAAATCCTGACGGAAAAACTTCTTTTGAATTTCCTACAAGGAAAAAAAAATAAAAACCTTAAAAAATCGTTAGTTTAAATACTGGAGTTCAATAAAATGAATTTCAGTATTTAATTTTTCTTTCAAAAAAAATTATTATGAATATTACAAATCAAAAACACGACCTTTCCTATTTTGAGTTAAGATTACAAGAACTTCTATTTCAAAGCTATCCTGAATTAACCAAAGACACCAATTTTATAACTACACGTAGTGAATTAGCATTAGAAGCTTACACCCAAGCTGTTTCTTCTAAAGACAATCCTATAGAAGCATCACATATCGCCAATCAAGTGTTGTTTTCTAATTTGCCCTATTCGAAAATGGATTTACTTTTTGATGTTGTTTGTAATGAATTTAATAGAGATATTAAAGATGAAGAATTACGTGCCTTTACAGAAAAAATGTATCCAATTTGTCAACCTGTTTTTAATCAGTATCACTTGGATAAAGATTTTGAAGATAATGAAATGTATAATGCTTTATACACTGAACTGACAGGAACGATTCAGCTTTGGATGGACAAATTTCTAATCATTAAATAAACCATGAAGTATTTTAACGATCCAGCAGCAATTAGGTTTGAAAAAAAGAGAATTTACAATGAGCTCTTTCTAATGTTTGTTTTTGGTTTAATTGTTTGCTTTTATCTATTGTACAACAGTTCTATCATTAGTAATCCCATACTAAAAGAATCTAGTACATCTAAAACCTTTTTAATCTTTCAAGGTTTTTACACAGGAGCTTCTTTTGTAGCTGGTTGGAAAGCTTTAAACCGTATTACTCCTAATATATTTTTATCCTTACCTATTATTGGTTGGGTTGTTTATTTTGCCATCAAAATATTTCTTTCTGGTCTTATTGGAATATTCTTGTTACCTATTCGATTATTCCTAAATATAAGGCAACTCTATTTATTGAAGAAGTAAAATAATACTTCCGTAAAGTAAAACAACGCCAGTATATTTATCCTAAAAAATCTGGTAGTGTGCATTGATAATTTTAAAAATTATCAACACTACGCACTATGGGATTTTCAAAAAAAGAGCATCTTCAAAATAATATTGAAGCTATCAAAGTTGTCTTAACGCTCGAAAAATTAAAGAGACAACCAAATCCAGAAGAACTTAATAAACTACAAAAATATGTAGGTTTTGGTGGGTTAAAATGTGTTTTACACCCTGTTGATTCTTTTGATGATATAGAGCATTGGTCTAACAGTGAATTAGACTTATTTCCTTTAGTAAGTGAACTCCATAGAATTTTACAAGAAAACACCTCAGATCAAAAAACATATAAACGCTATATGGATAGTATCAGAAGTAGTGTATTAACTGCTTTTTATACTCCTAAGCCATTGGTGGATAAAATTGGAGAAACACTACAAAACAATAACATTAAAGTGAATGCTTTTTTAGACCCATCAGCAGGTATGGGTGTATTTTTATCTGCATTAACAAGTGCTAATTCTATTGCATTTGAAAAAGACGTACTAACCGCAAAAATGCTTCAATATACCCATGTTAATACAACTGTATATGCTAAAGGTTTTGAAACCATTGATAAGCAATACCATAATTATTTTGACCTAGTAAGTAGTAATATTCCTTTTGGAGAGATAGCTATTTTTGACCCTGAATTTTCAAAGAGTAAAGAAGAGGCTTATTTACAAGCATCTAAAAGTATTCATAACTATTTTTTCTTAAAAGGAGTCGATACACTTCGTGAAGGAGGTTTACTAGCATATATTACCTCACAAGGCGTTTTAAATAGTTCTAAAAACGAACCTATTCGTAAAAAGTTATTAGAAAATATGCAATTGATTTCTGCTATTCGATTGCCTAATAATTTGTTTTTAGAAAATGCAGGCACTGAAGTGGGAAGTGATTTTATTTTATTACAAAAAAACAGTAAAAGACAACAACGTTCTCAACAAGAAGAACTGTTTATAAAGAACTATATCACCCCAGAAAACACACCCAATAATCGTCTGTTTGAAGAACAAAAAAATGTACTTTTCACTAAACATTATATAGATACCAATCCATACGGAAAACCCGCAACCATTTATTGGTATGATGGAACACTACAGGATATAGCGAATGATTTTGGAGTACTGTTAGAAACCGATCTACAACAAAATTTCAATACGGATTTATACTTAAATCAACACTCTAAAACCGCTACTCTACCAGTTATTGAACAATCAATTCCAAAACAAAAAGTAGTTGAACAAGAATCAATAGTAACGTTATATGATTTATTCAATTTTACAGAGGAAGAACGGAACCCTAATTACAAACCTAAAAAACAGAAAAAGAAGAAAGAAAAATCAGGGGTTACTTCTAAAAGAATACCAAAACCACCTAAAATTTCTAATGCTCCTCAACCATTTACAAATCCAATTTTAAATCACTATAAAGAAGGTTGTTTAGTTGGTTTTGAAAATCAAATAGGTTATTTAAAATCTTTTCCTAGAAATCCTACTTTTCATCCATTATTGCTAAACTCTTTACAACAACAAAAAATAAAGAAGTACATCCCTTTGAGAGATACTTATTATGAATTATATGATAAAGAACATAGTACGCAAATAGAGCAGCCAGAATTACGAAAACAACTGAATCAGTATTACGATGCTTTTATAAAAGTTAGCGATTATTTGAATGCTCCTAATTCCGTAAAGCTATTAAAAATGGATACAGCTAGTAATGAAATGCTATATCTAGAACGTAGCCAAGGAAACACTTTTAGAAAAGCAGATATTTTTTTTCGTCCTGTAGCTTTTAATTCCGAAAAAATCAACTCCATTGAAACGCCTAGTGAGGCACTAAGTGCATCACTTAATAAATTCTCTAAGGTGGATTTAGCCTATATGGAAAAGATCAGTCAATTACCGAAACTAGAATTAAAAAAGGCTTTAAAAGGTCGAATCCATTACCACCCTATAGAAAGCGAATATCAGGTCACAGATCAATTTCTAGCTGGTAATGTGATTGAAAAAGGAAAAGAGATTCAAAATTATATCAATGAAAATCCTAATGATACTGAAGCTAAAGAATCTTTAGAGTCCTTACAAGCTATTTTTCCTCGTCGTATTGATTTTGAAGAGTTAGACTTTAATTTAGGAGAACGTTGGATTCCTTCTGGAATTTATAGTCGTTTTGCTTCGCACTTATTTGATACCGATGTACAAATTCATTATACACCAAATGGCGATGCCTTTTCCGTGAACTGTAAGCGAAAAAATGCCACGATATGGAGCAAGTATAATGTAAAGAGTGAAAGCAGAAATTATGATGGCATTGCCTTATTAAAACATGCCTTAGTCAATACCTCTCCAAAAATCACCAAAAAAATAACGATTGGTGAAAAAGAAACAACAATTCCAGATAGTGAAGCAATACAATTAGCAAACAGTAAAATTGACGAAATACGCAGTGAGTTTATAGATTGGTTACAAATACAAAATGATGATTTCAAAAACAGATTAACCAACTTGTATAACGATACTTTTAATTGTTTTGTAAAACCTAAGTACGATGGTAGCCACCAAAGTTTTCCAGAACTAGATCGAAAAGCATTAGGAATTGACGATTTATACGATAGTCAAAAAGATGTGGTTTGGATGATTAAAAACAATGGTGGTGCTATTTGTGACCATGAAGTTGGCGCAGGAAAAACATTGGTAATGTGCTGCGCTTCTTATGAGTTAAAGCGATTAGGGCTAGCTAACAAACCCATGATTATAGGGCTCAAAGCCAATGTTCATGAGATTGCAGAAACCTACCGAAAAGCTTATCCTAATGCCAAAATTCTATATCCAGGAAAACAAGATTTCACACCCAATAAACGACAACGCATTTTTGGAGATATTAAAAACAATAATTGGGATGCCGTAATTTTAACACACGATCAATTTGGGAAAATCCCACAATCTATTGAAGTACAACAAGAAATTTTGCAAGCAGAACTCGATAATGTAGAAGATAATTTATGGATATTAGAGGAACAAGGAGAAGAGGTTTCTAGAGGAATGATTCGTGGTATGTACAAGCGTAAAGAAAATTTAGAGGTAAAATTAAAATCTTTAGCCTACGACATTGCAGAAAAAAAGGATGATATCATAGATTTTAAAATGATGGGCATTGACCACCTGTTTGTAGATGAAAGTCATAAGTTTAAAAATTTGATGTTTAATACACGTCACGATCGAGTAGCAGGTTTAGGAAATTCACGAGGAAGTCAGCGAGCAATGAATTTACTATTTGCCTTACGAACAATACAACAACGTACAGGTAAAGATTTAGGAGCTACATTTTTATCGGGTACAACCATCTCTAATTCTTTAACAGAACTATATCTGTTGTTTAAATATTTACGCCCAAAGGCCTTGGAAAAGCAAAACATTCATTGCTTTGATGCCTGGGCTGCTATTTATGCTAAAAAGACAACGGATTATGAATTTTCTGTAACCAATACCATTGTACAAAAAGAACGTTTTAGATTCTTTATTAAAGTTCCTGAATTGGCACAGTTCTATTCAGAAATTACAGATTATCGTACCGCAAAAGATATTGGTATTGACCGCCCTGAGAAAAACGAAATACTGTACAATATCCCACCTACACCAGAACAAGAAGATTTCATATATCGACTCATGGAATTTGCTAAAACAGGAGATGCTACACTCTTGGGCAGACCTCCACTCTCTCAAAAAGAAGAGAAAGCAAAGATGCTTATAGCTACCAATTATGCTCGAAAAATGTCATTAGACATGCGAATGATTTCTCCTGAATATTCCGATCATATTGATAATAAGGCATCTCATTGTGCTAAAAAAATCAGTGAGTATTACCACAAATTTCAAGCGCAAAAAGGAACGCAATTTGTGTTTTCCGATTTAGGGACTTATAAACCTAATGTTTGGAATCCGTATTCTGAAATTAAACGAAAATTAGTGGAAGATCATGGACTTCTTCCTTCTGAAGTTCGGTTTATTCAAGAAGCAAAAAATGAAAACACACGAAAAGATTTTATTAAGCAAATGAAAGAAGGAAAAATACGGGTACTTTTTGGTTCTACTGAAATGTTAGGTACTGGTGTAAATGCACAAAAAAGAGCCGTTGCTATTCATCATTTAGACACCCCTTGGCGACCCAGTGATTTAGCACAACGTGATGGTAGAGCTATTAGAAAAGGCAACGAAATAGCTAAACATTTTGGAGGTAATAATGTCGATGTAATTATCTACGCAGTAGAAAAGTCTTTGGATAGTTATAAGTTTAATCTACTACATAACAAGCAACTATTTATTGACCAATTGAAAACGAATAATCTTGGAAAAAGGACTATCGACGAAGGAGGTATGGATGAAAAGTCTGGAATGAATTTTTCTGAATATGTTGCTATTTTATCTGGGAATACCGATTTACTAGAAAAAGCCAAGTTAGAAAAGAAAATAACTGCATTAGAAAGTGAACGAAAAGCTTTTCATAATGCCAAATGGACTTCTAAAAATAAATTAAAAAATCTTTGCCAATTGGCAGAACTTGGTAAGGAAAGAGTAGCTTCTTTGATTGCCGATCAAAAGCAATTTTTATCTAATATTCAAAAAAGTAGTGATGGCACTATTTTAAACCCAATTCAATTAAAAAACTTGAATAGTTCTAATATAGAAACAATAGGAAAGCATCTTAATAAAATGGCTAAAGAAATGAATACAAGAGGAGAATATCGAAGTATTGGTAACCTGTATGGTTTTACCTTACTCATTAAAACGGAAGCTTCTATGAAAGATGAATTTGATTTTAACATCAATCGTTTTTTTGTGCTAGGTAAAGGAGATATAAAATACACTTACAATAATGGTTTGATGGCTACCGACACTCGATTGGCTGCTTCTAATTTTTTAAATGCGCTCTTTAAAATTCCTTCGTTACTAGAAAAAGAACAACAGAGATTGCAAGAAAGTCAAAAGCATATCCCTACACTTAACGAAGTGGTGAATTCTAAGTGGAAAAAAGAAGCCAATCTAAAAGATTTAAAATTAGAGTTAGATACTTTAGATCGGAAGATTAAAAGTTCGATAGCGGATACAAATAATGAAAAAGAAAAAAAGGTCTTTGAACCAATTGTTAAGGAAGAACAACAAAGAAAAACTGTAAAGTCAGTTTTTTGAATTAAATTAAGTTATAATTAGTCTAAGGATTTACCTTGAATATCTTAGGGTAACTCTTAGAGTGAATCCAATTGAATTAGGGAGTTGAATACCAATCATAGATGCAAGATAAATCCTGTAGTAGAAAAAATCAACGTTTTTCGATAGGTAATACTACCTGAGCACTACAAGAAATAATTGCAATTGAAAATAAAATGATAGATGTTATTATTTTATTCATGATAAAGCTCTCATAATTATTTATTGTTTTGTAAACTCTACAGGATTAATAGGCATCAACTCTGTATAAGGAACATTAGGATCAGAGCAACTAGGGTCGTTTTCTCCATACTTAGAAAAAGATAATCTTATTTTTGAACCAGAAACCTTAGCATGTACATAACCATTTTGTCCACAATCAGAATTTTCTCCATCATAACTAAAAGAATAAACGGCAGGTTTTTTCGTATAATAGCCTCCTACCATTACTAAAAAACTACTTTCAGGTAATGTCATTGTATTTTTTAAAATACGCCCATTACTTGTTGTTATTTTATAACGCATTATTAATTCATCTACTTTTAATCCGCCGCCAAGAATAGTTTTTTTTAATTATTTTAAACTCATAGTTATTAGAATTATATATACCCTTCCAAGTACCTATAAACTTATTAAGCACCCCATTTACATCTTTAATATATGTACCATCACTCATTTTTTCTTTCTGTGAATCTGAATAGGTACTAAAATCTTCAATCGTTATTATTTGTGCTTTACATGCTGTTATTGAAAGTGTAAATACACTTATAAATATTATTATATATTTCATCTTATTTATTTTTATTAATTACAATTTGTTTTGTCTACATTTTCTCTAGCGTTTAAAAAAACACGTTGTATTTTTCCGTTCATATCCTTTATCCCATACAGAAAGAGAATAACCTAAAGCCTCTACAAATTGACTCATTAATTGATGTTTCGACAAGTTAGAAGCAAATTAAGGTTTTTTTTCAGCATGATGGTTGAAATATTTATTTACAACATTTTTTTTATAATATGTTACCTTATAAATACAGTTTTTTCAACTTTATATTTCATAAATCTATTTTCATCTATTTTTATCAAAAAAAATAAATTTCTAAATAAGATATTAGGATTGTTTTCTTTCCATGAGTTATCCTGAATCCATTTAAAATCAACTATATTTTTTAAGAGAATATCTGATTGTTTAATAATCTCTCTTTCATCATTTATAACATTAAAGAGCATTGTTTTCGGTAGTACATTAGAGTAAAGAGAAGGGAAATAGTTTCCTTCTTTTTTATCTTGATCTATTTTGTTTTTTCTTTCTTCATATAACTTTTTATCATAGATATAGAAATTATTTATTCTTTCTAAATTGGTGTTTTCATTTATATATTTATCACTTGATTTAAGAATATATATTTTTTTATTAGTATTTAAAACAAAATAGGCATCATCTTTTTTTGTTTGGGAATTACAAATAAAAAAAGACATACATAGTAATATTATTAATTTGTTAGTTAGCACATTCATTCTTTCCATAATTTTTAAAATTTTTATTCATCAATTAAACGAATAGTTTTACTGGATTAAGAAATAGATAAAGTTTCTTCACATTTTATTTCCCAATGGAAATGTTTTTTTTCTAGGTAAATAAGTGTTGAAAAACCATTTAGTTTACCAAAAGAAACTCCTAAATATATTACAGCCTTATTGTAGCTTTTATTAAAAGAAATTTTTGAAAATTCAAAAAAGATGTCAAACTTATTTCCAAATCCTCTACCTTCTAATTCTTTAAAAGTTTCATTATAAAAAATCAAAGAATCGTTTTCTTTAACAAAGATTTTTTCTAAATCCAAAGAAGATATCTTGTCAGTTGATGTAAATTTATTATACTCATCAGATTTAAAATATTTACAATCATCAAATAAATATTTTTCTTTAAAAGGTTTTAAACTTTTTTCTATTGCTATTACCTTATTTCTTTTAAATTGCTCATAAAAATATCTATAACTACTTAAACTATCTTTAGTTGTATATACAGGCATACCTTTATTATCAGGTAAGGGTGGAAATGCAACTGAAGGTAAAAAATCTTTACTTTTGTAATTTATAAGATAACTGATTACCTCATATACATTCTCTGTTTCATAATCTTTTTTATCTTCAGACTTAGTGCATGATATAAAAAATACAGAAATTATTAATATTACGTTCTTCATGATTATTTACATTGATTATTAAAATTTATAGCTTCTTTAAATTATTGTATATGAAAAGAGCTCTACCTGCTAATTCATTAATATTTTATTTTTCACTTCTATATTTCCTCGATTTTTAATAGCTTTTAATACTTCTTTAATAAAAGAGAGTGCAGTAGCTTTTCTTCTTCTTGGTGAATTTTTGAACGAAAAAACCTTCAAATTGTATGCCATTTCATCATTATCTTATAAATATTTTCTATAAGATTCTAATTTTAGTTTAGTAATCATTTCTTCAACTCTGCCATTTTCAAATATTCTAACTATAGTACTTTTTTTAGTAGAATTATAAGTATTTGAGTTTGGATTTAATTTTAAAACACTTTTCATCTCCTTTGCTTTTATGGGTTGTTATTTAATCATTTTAATCGATTGGAATTGCAGTTATAGTTAATTCTGATATTGAAAAAAGAGAGCGATCTAAAAGATTTAAAATTAGAGTTAGATACTTTAGATTGAAAAATTAAAAACTCTATTGCTAATAATAAAAAAGAGGAGATAATTTAGGCTTCCTACCTAATAATACAGCTATTAAAGTAAGTTGATAAATTAGTTTTTACATAACATTTGTATTAAAGAATTAAGAGATAAGGTTAAAAAAAAGACATTTTCATAAAAAAGAACAAACAGCTGCTTATCAAATACTTAAAAAAATATCTCTCAGGGTTTACCCTTAGTCTTTCAGGGTAAACCCTGAGACCAAATTCAGGGTGTTTGTAAATTGTCTTTGACAAGTAGATCAAATAACTTTGCAAAGTTTTATTAATTCATATAAAATGTATGAATTAATAAAGACATATTGAAAGAAAATACGCTATCAAAATGCGCGAATAACTACATATATTTACTCTTGTATTAATTATTAAAATAGAGAAAATTATGAAAAAAGTAGCATTAATTATAATATGTGTATTTAGCTTAATAGTGTTATCTAGTTGTACGGATAATACAAAGGAATATGAACAAAGACTAGAAACTGAAAAATTATTAGAAACAGTAAAAGCAATAGAACCCACGAGTGATGGAAAAATTAAAGACATCGATCCAGACGACGACGGTGAAGGTTAATAGAATAATTATAGGCATATTAGCTGTAATATTTTTACTAATAGGTATTACAGCTACCTTTTTTCATAGAGGTTGGTCTGAAGAAAACCCAAAAATAAAAAAGCTTAATAAAGAAAGAACTGTACTAAAAAATTATTGGAATAAACGAGAAACTAAACATGATAGTCTTTTTATAAATGACTTAATTAGTAAAGAGACATATTTTAAAATTAAAATTGAGAATGAGGTAAAAAGAAAAAGTGATTTCAAAAAAATTAGTAGTAAAAGAAAAGTGATAGCTCATAATTTTAGCTTCAAAGGCAGGACGTCATTTAGTTATTGGCTATGGATTTTTGGAATATTTTTAACTCAATTTATAATCTCTTGCTTTTTAATACTGAAAGATAACCGATTAAGAGCAGTAGGTCTTCTAAAATGGTACGAGCCTTATGCTTCTATTAGTTTTATAATGGTGTCTTTATTTTGGTTGTACCATACATTGTTTAGAACTTCTAAAGATTTTGAATTTACTTTTTACACTTATGTTTTAGTTATAATATTAATCCCTACTTCCTATTTTGTATATCATTTTTTAAGGAGATTTCTTTTTATAGAAGAAAAGCTACTTCAGAATATAAGAGATTTAGTATCACATGTCATTTACAATACTAAAGAGGAAAAAGAAGAAGATAAATGGGACTTATTAGATAAAATATCAAAAAACGGGGAATAATAAAAAGAAAAAAGAAGTGGTTAAATGGAAAATAATAAGAAGAAAAAAGAGATACTTAAAAAATTAAGTAAGTCTAATCAAATAAAACCTAAAGACAAAGAAGATCAACTATCTGTTCTTGAAAAACAGGAGAATAAAATTAAGACAATAAAAAAAGAAATTTTCGAAAATTTAATTAATATAGGCTTTATACCAGACTACGATTTACCTAAATAATCTAATAAAGATTTTTTAGAAGCTGTTATTTGTGCTACTTTTTTGGCAACTTTTATTTCTATGATGTTAGAATAGGTTTTTCTTTTCATAAACTCTTCTTCTTGTTCAACAAGAAAATTAATTATTTCACTTACATAAAATTTTACTCCATCCTTTTCATAGTATACTTCATTGTTACTACTATTATTATCAATATTGTCAAAACCAGTCAATAACCAATCTATAGAATATTGAGGATTTTTTTCATTAATAATAGAAGCTAAATTTCTACTAATTGACGTTTGCCCTCTAAGAATTCTGTAAATTCTTTCAGGTCTAGAAAAACCTAAACTTTCAGAAAATTTTTTACCATTTTCAAAGCCTAAATCTTTAATAATAAACTTTATAGTTTTTATAGAGTTTTGAATTCTAATATCCATATTTTAAAAAGAATACAATAAAAAAGTTGTAATACAACAAAAAAATTGTATATTTGTGTGTCCGATTGGCTCAAATATAAGTAAATTATCCTTGATAGTGAGTTGTATTTATTCAGTCAAATTGAATAGTTTTAATTAATGATTATTATAAAAGTTAGTGGGAATCTCTATTTTAGAAAAGATCAGCTTAGTTGGGAGGCAAAGCATAATAATTAATACAATCTTTTCGTCATAAAAAAATAGACAATTAGTTAAATATTTAAAACAAGCTCGGGGGCTTTTGTTATAGTAAGTAGTACTTACTAACATAACTAATCTCTATTTTTCCCTAATGACTGTCAGTCCAAGGAATACATTGTATCTCTTGGGCTGACTATTTTAAGTAAATAATCAAAGTATTAAAACACACCATAGAGTATAATAAAACGCCTGTTTTTTAAAATCTTTCTTTTCTAATAATCAATAAGTTAGATTTTATCAAAATTAAATATTCCAAAGAAACAGGTGAATATGAAAAATAAATATAAACCAACCTAAAACTAAATTCAAATGAGAAATTTTCGTTTGTTATGGACATCATGCTTATTCATAACCAGTGTGTATGCACAAAAAACAGATTGCGAGTTCAATTTTAAAGAAGCTCTTTTTTACCTAAAAGGAGATGCCAATTTTGCGAAAGACTCCTTAAAATCCGTTCGACTATTAAAACCCTGTATAGAAAAAGGGTATGACAAAGCACAAGTGCTCATGGGCAGACTTTACCAAGCCCAAAAAACAGCAGAAACAGACCAAAAAGCATTTGCTCTCTACCAATTAGCAGCCAAACAAGGCAATGCCATGGCAATGGCAGATTTAGGTATTTTATACAAATACGGTAGAGGCTGTAAATTAAACTTTAACAAGGCTAGAAAATGGTTTAAAAAAAGTGCTAAGCTAGGAAACCATAAAGCAGCCTATAGTTTAGGATATCTGTATTTAAAAGGTTTTGGTACTATTACACAAAATTATACCAAGGCGGTAAAGTGGTTTAAAAAAAGTGAACACCCAATGGCTAATTATTGGCTAGGTATGTGTTATTTAAAAGGCTACGGAGTTACTAAAGATGTACAAAAAGCCAGTGAATTGTTAGGAGAAATAAGTACTAACAATAATTTTAAAGAAACCAATAATAGTACTAGAGGTAACACAGAAGAAGTTGAAAAAACAACTGCTTTACCAATAGAAAACGCGATTTCTTCACCTACTATTGAAAAAGAGATTACCGAAGATTTTCTGTTAGGTGAATGGACAGGAACTTTACTAAAGTTAGATTGGTTTAAAAAACAATTAGAAGCTAAAAAAGACATTGCCATTAGCTTTTTATTAGATACTATCACAGGAACTTTACAATCTAAAATACGTATGGATGAAAAGGTAATAGAAGATGCTATTTTAAAAATGGACGAGACTATTTATTTTGAAAACACCCGTTTTTCTTTGCCACACGAGTCATACAAAAAAGAGATTCCGAATAACTTAGAATACACGATTCTTTCGTGCGATTTACAATTAAAAACCGTAAACGGCATACCTTATTTAATCGCCAATATAGAAAGTTATATTAAAAATTGGAACGAGGCAGGTGCTCCTTTACGTTTGGTTTTAAAGAAAAAAGAAACCTTTACCAATACCGATAAAGAACTTTCTAACGATGCTTTAATTGCATTAGCACAGCAAGAAGATAATTTTATAAAACTATATCCTAATCCTTTTCAAGAAGATTTAATTATCTCTTATGTATTAGCAGAACAAGCAACCATAAAGGTACAGTTAAACGATTTACAGGGAAACATAAAAGAAGTAATAGCCGATAATAAAATACAAGAAAAAGGAGACTATCGCTACTTTTTAGACGGCAGTAATCTTAAAAAAGGCACGTATGTAGTAAGTGTGTTTGTAAACAACCAAAGAAAAACAAGAGTAATTATAAAAAAATAAAAAGCCATGAAAAAATATATATTAACCTTATGTTTAGCAATCTTTTCGATTTGCTTAAGTACAGGATACGCACAAAATAGAGGAACACAAGACGAATTTATAGGTATCATTCATATAGACGACGATCCTATAGCAGGCGATGGTAATCCGTGCCGTACTTGTGAAAACATTCCTGACATTAGATTTCAGTTTAATAACGACTTATTTAATTCTGCCCTACAGAACGAGATTAATATCAGAAGAGCTGCTAGAGAGCGAGCTAGAAGATGGTATAACGAACAAACAAAAGTTATAGAGCGTTTTATAGAATCAAAGTACAATAAATCTTTTACTTCCTTTAACACAGCAAAAGATTTTTTATTTACCGATTCAGAGACAAAAAACATCAATAGAAACTTACCTACTGTTAAAAATAAGTTTGGTAGACTAAGAGACAATAGCAATCGAAAAGGAGTAACTAATTTGAAATCATTAAAAGTATTAAAAATTAGGGAAGCAGAAATTAAAGCTGGCAATATTATCTTTAGTGCATATCCTGAATTTAAAATAGGTAACACCCCTTTAAGAAGCATAAAAGATTTAAATACTGTAAACAGAGAATATAACAGAATTCTTTCTCAATTTCGTTCTCATAAAAATCAAGAATTTGACCATAAACAAATCCTTAAAATATTAGCAAAACCTGTAGGTTTAGAAAATCAAGTATTAAGAGATAAAAACAATTATTATAATGGTTTTAACGAATGGGATCGTTTAGACATGATACAGTTTTTAATTCATTTTGAAGAATTTAAAAAATATTCAAGACCTCCCCATACGCTAAATCCTTCAGCTCAAAATATTTTTAACAAATACCATAGCTCTATAGATAGAGCTACTACCTCTTTTTTAGAAAATTTTGCTAAGAAAAATAAAGGGAACGAGCTATCTCTTTTTGAAGATGCGTATTGGTCGGTAATATGGAAAAGAGACTTTAAGAGTAATCCTTTTAAAGTTAAAGACGCTCTAAATAAGCATGCAAGATTAATAGATGCAGAATTGACTAGATTGTTAAATAGCACTCCGATTAATGCAAATAAAAGTGTGGATTTTTTAGTTTCTGAGTTAAAAATCATCAATGCAGATCAATTAAAGTGGTTGAATAACAACGCTTCAGATGCAATTGAAATGCAGAATATGTTAAATATAACACGAACAAACCCAAATCCTAATGTTTATAACTCTACAAAAAGAAATTACACAAATAGAATAGCAGATGGTGGTTTGGTAGAGAAAATGATTCGTGATCTTAAAATTACAGATGCTAGTCAAAAGAAATGGTTGTATGAGAATGAAAACGAAGCGAATGATTTAAGGCGTTTTGGAGATCAAAATAAGGTAGGTGGAAAAATATCTGAAGTAGCTAAAGATTATATTAGGGGTCAAACACAATTAGGAGGGTTAGAAAGAACTTTTAAATTCAAATCAAGTAGAGGAAAATTAAATAATAGAAATGATCAAGCTTACACACATATTGCGAGGAATGGTTCTTATACAATGTATCAAATGGAGGATGGATCAAAAATACTTGAAAGTCCTAATATATTAATTCTTGACAAAAACGGACATTTTAATGTATATGGTATAGAAAATCATAACTATAAGTTTCACTATATAAAATTTAAAGGAGAGGAAGAATGGTCTAGGTATTTATTAAAGCCAGTAAGTAGCACAAAAGATGAGCTAGAATTAATGTTTATTCTTGGAGCTAAAGCAGGCGCAAAAACCTTAGGTCGTTATGTATTGCCTATTGAAGATTTTAAAATAATAATTGATGGAAAAGATTTTGATGGAAATCAAGTTGCTCGTTGGAAAGCTGCTGGAGGAATAATACTAGCTGTAGTACCAGGTGCTATAATTTTTAAAGGAGGAGCTAAAGTACTTTCCGCAGTTTCAAAGATACCGCGTGCAAAAGAATTTTGGTATGTAGTAGTCAGGGAGGGAAATATTGTGTATACGAGAATAGTAAGAAGAATAGCTGAACCGACATTAAATCTTTTTAATAAATATGGTAATAATCTTAAGAATTTAGTCGATGACGCTTTAAGAAGCGGTGAATACACAGATGATGTAATAGAAGAAGTTGCAGAATTCATTGAAGATTTGTCAACTAAAAAAGGAAGAAAATTTACATGGGAAGAAATAAAAGCATTATTTAAAAGAGGGAATGATTTTAATAGGAAAGCTAGGGACAACAAATGGTATAAATTTAACGAAATTCATTTAGCTAATGGAAAAAGACTAGATAGTTACAATGATGTTCTGAAAGAAATTGTATCAAGAAAAGCGACGGATTTAGGAAAAATTAAATTTGCTACTTTTGAGAAGTATTTAAAAGAATTTGTTTCAAAATATAAAGTAGGCACAAAAATACGTTCTAATAAATATTTAAAAGAGTTGGATGGAAAGCTTTTAGAAGGGACATATATATTAGAAATTCCTTTATCTAATAAATCTTTAACAAACATTCAAACTTTTATTGATTATGCTTGGAAACATTATAAAGTTAAAATACGATTTAGACCATTATAAAATGATTAGAGAAGATTTAAAGATCAGTAATAAATTGATGTCAGTATATAATAATATCAATTACTACAGTAGATATAAAGACCTAAGTGAAAAATATTTTACCGAAGAAGAACGTCTAGAAAAAATAGATAAAAAAATAGTTTTGAATATTTTAAGCGATTTAGGCTATACTGGTAAATACAATTCCAGAGAATCTTTTTTTCAAATACAAGAAGATTTTAGAAATAAAAAATTCTATTTTAATATCAATCTTAAATATGGACTTGTTGAATTAATATTTGGTTTATTAGATGATATTGATGAAGAGAAAAATCAAATAATAGGTGGAACAGCCTGTGGAGTTTGTGAACTCATTGAAATAAATAAAGGGCAAGAATCAAATGAATATATAAAAGACCCAAGATTTAGGACTTATGAGGAATTGAAAGAAATTCTTAAAGAAGCTTTTTCTTTATATGAAGACTTAAAGAAAGAAGTTGTAAAAATATATTCACTGTAATTTAATCATAAACAACTCGTTCATCATAGCGAGTTGTTTTTTTATTAAAATATGAAAAAACAAATAACACTAATTGTATGTTTTCTATTTGTAAAAGTATTTTCGCAAATAGAAAACATACAATTACCTAAAGGAGGTATTGATTTTTTTGACACAAAAACTAAACATTACACAATTCATGTAACTGCTAATAGAGAAGTTTTTTTTAATAAAAAACGTATTCGTTTTTGGGATCAAATATCATCATTGATTTTGGAGGAAATTAGAATTCCTAAATTTAATGCTGTTGGAGATATTGTAATTTATGCAGACAAAAAAACAGATTATTATATTTTACAAAGAATAAAAGATGAAATAGGTAAATCTTGGAGTGGTTTTATTCATTATATGAGTAAAGGAGGAAAAAATAAAACCTGTTTAAGTTATTATATAAGAAGTTCTTTTTTGACTGAAAAAGATTTCAAGGGGTATCACGATTTATACGAAAATGATGTGATTCTTACCAAAAAAGAAAACATGGTACTAAATACTGAATTTAAAGTTCCGATACTAAAATCTTATTATAAAAATAATAACAGGATTATTTTATGGCAACCTGAATTTTTAAACTTTTTCTTTACCGAAGAAGTACCAAAGATAGAAGAGTATATAAAACAGGTGAAATATGACGCTATTTCTATTGATTCTCAAGAGCAGTTTGTTCATAGAAAAGAATATGTAGATTACACAAACAATAAAAAGCTAGATAAATTGGTGAAAGAGAATGATGTCTTGTTTTTAGATATTAGTACGACTTTAACTTTTGGTTCGTATTATAAAGTTATGATTCAAATTCAAAAAAAAAGACACAACCAAAAAAAAAATTCAACCTTAAGAAAACCTCTTTTAATTGAAGTTCCTTATTTGTATAATGAACAATTAAAAGAAAAAGGGTTAGATATCTTTAAGCAAAACTAATCAAAAAATCAATAATGATAAGAACTTTAATATTCTTGTTAATATTTAATATAGAGACACAAAATCATATAAAATTAGAGACTTTGCTAGGACAGAGTATAGAAAATGCTAAAACAGTTTTGGAAACTGATTTCATACATTATGATGACGTATCTTTTGCTAATCTTTATTTTTCAAAATTTGATAACCTAAGAAAGTTTCATAAAATTACTTATAGAAGTATCTCAATAGAATTAGATGATTTTCAAAAAATAAAATCAATTACTGTTCATTTTACAAAACATGTGAATAATGATTTTTACAGTTCTTTTATTTCTAAATACAAGAAACCTTCAAAAATACTTGTTGTTGATAGTAGAAAACTTATCAGTGAAGATAAAACAGGATATCAACATCTAAGTCAAAGTGAATTAAAAATGAGAGAAGGAACGTTGGATGAAAAACCTCTTTTTATTTTTTGGTATAAGAAAGAATATCAAATTAAAATTCTAAATAGAAATGGTACTTTTGAAGGTAGTGATTTAACTTTTGAATTAGCAACAGAACAGAAACATTAGAACTTATAAAGGAATTAAGCCTTAAACAAGAACAATGAGAACAAATAAAGAGATTTTGGATGAATTTGGAGAAAAATTAATTAAAACGGTATTTGATTTTAACTACGAAATAATTAAATCAAATATACTTTTTAATTATCAAAAAGAAACTCTTAAAGAAAACATAGAAGTTATATCGAGAGAGTCTATTGAGAGTTTAATATTTGATTTTCTAAAGTTTTTTGAAGAGAATGAAGAGTTTAAAATTTATTATGAAAGAGATAATCAAAAAATAGACTTAGTTGAAATTAGTGAGATGCTCAAAGCTGAACCTATAATAGAAAATGGCTGGATTGAACGCTTTAGTGAATCTTTTAAATAGAAAAAAATAAAAATAGGACGACTTCTGTCATTAAATTAATTGTTAAAGAAGTATATAATAATTTAAAAAAGGTTGTCAAATATTTGACAACCTTTTTTTAAGGCACTTCTTATAACAAAAACAAATAGCAATTATGATGAAAACTAAAGACAAGTATAATAGTTTAGGTAAATTAATAGTAAAAAAACTCAGAGACGAGACTTATGATAATTATAAAAAAGAAATAGATAATTCAAAATCTCTAAGTGTTGAAGAATATTATCAATTACCTAGAAATATTGAGTATGATAAAAACTTACAGAACATAGAAGATGAAAGATTTGAATTTTTTAAGAGCCTCAATGAGAAACAAAAAGAGCAATTAGATAAATTGATATTAAAAACTCTAGATGAAACAGCTTTTAATATATTAAGAGAAATAGAAGATGGTCATTCTTTAGGAGAATCAATTTCATTAAAATTTAACAATACTAGTATTGATGATGTTTATGATGAGTTTTTATCAGGAACTTTTTATGGAGAATATTTTCTCTGGTTAAAATCTTTTAGTGACTTTGGAGAATATCAGTATTAAAATAAATCTATGCTTTACATAATTTGGACTTTAATAAACATAATCTTATTTCTATACTTTTTGTATATGCTAATAGGTTTTCTTATGAGAGGGAAAAAGATTTTTGCTACTCAATTTAAATATTTCTCCATTTTTATTCTAGTTTCTGGTGTTTATCAAATAATTTCGGGCTATAGTAAAAAAAAAGAAAGTAATGTGAAAATTATAAATTCTAACAAAAGCAATCCAACAAAGATTATAGATGTAAAACTAGAAGAGAATGCAGTTTTTAATATTAATTTAGACATTGTATATTCCACTGAAAAAGGAGAACTTTTTACCCCTAAAAAAAGTGATAGTTACATTACTGGTTTAAATAGCGGTTATAGATGGGAATTTCATGCAATTGATGTAAGTAGTTTCAAAGTTAATGAGAAATCAAACTTTACAGCTACGGGAGTTTTAAATTGGAATCTTTTTGGAATAAACATCTATAAAGAATCAAAAATATTTAAAGGAACTGTTGAGTAAAAAAGCAGAATAAATTCATATCACAATAAAATAAAAAGCCTCTTTAAAAGAGGCTTTTATGCTTTACGATGAAAAGCGGTTGTTGGTAACCAACCAACCAAGTCTATCTACTACTAACGTACTAATATAAAGAAACACTTTACATATTTAAAATTTAAACTCCCTAAAATTCTACTTCTTGCAAATTAGATGATTGTCCGTTTGTTTGTTCAGATGCAATTGGGTTTAACTTCCCAGAATAGATATTATATTGCAGTTCTTCTAAATTTCTATTTTGGTAGCGATTTTTATCGGTATATACATAATGCTTTTTAAAGTATGGAGACTTTTCTACGTAAAAAACACAATTTCCATCAATAGAAATTAAAACGGAGAAATCAGCCAAATCATCATTTATATGATGCAAGAATTAGGGCTTTACTCGAACGGATTCCAGATAATTTAAACCCTGAACAAACATTCGATAGGCTAAAGAAAATAATAAACAGAGTTAAAAAAGTGATTAAAGACAATCCGAACACACATTTAGACGATTTAATTTTTTAAAATGAAGTATTATAAAATATCAGATTTAATAGATTTAAAAGTAATTGGAAATTACCCACAAATAGAGGAAGTGAAATGTTATTGTGATCCTATAGAAGACCCTCTTTTTATTGATAATATAGGTTATAAAAAAATTGATTTTATACCAAAAACTCCAATAGGTATATTAAACAAAAATGTAAAACTTACTGATTCATTAACTTCTCCTTGTATGGGATATACAAAAAAACTTATTATTAATGATAAGTTTAAATCTCTTTTGGATAAATTTGGTAATGGAAATTTTCAAGCTTTTAGAGCTGAAATAGAGATATCAAAAAAAGAAAACATTTTCTATTGGGTACTTAATCCAACTTCCTTTAATTATGAGGAAATTGATTTTAATAACTCTGAAATTTTCTTGCTAAAAGATTTGTTTGAAAAAGAAGAAAAACTCGATATTTCTACATTAGAAGTTTTTAATAAAGAAAAAGAAAGAGTTGAAAAAATAGGATACCCTTATCAATTTTTAATAGAAAAATTAATGTTAAATCCAAAAAGCAATCAACATTTTATTATAATTGATAATTTAAGTAATGGTATTGGATATTTTGTTTCCGAAAAGTTAAAAAACGAAATAGAAGAAAAAAAAATAACAGGTATAAAATTTGATGAATTATAGTTAAAATATTTTTTTAATTTATGACCTAGATAATAAAGGTTCTATTTTGTTCAATAACGTTTTTCACAAAATTATTATATCTTATAAATTAACTTTTATCAAAACAACCTACCCTGTTTTCTTTATCAAATGTTCCAAGCTAGGATCATTCTCTATACGTTCCATTTCTAATAAAATGATATTCTCTACATCTGCTTTAATTTGTCGATAATTAGCATTTATTTTATCCTCCATAGTATCGTTGCCATCGGCATCTAAAAAGGAAATAATTTCAGGAATAGGTTTATATTCTTTGGTTTCCGCTGTAACCTTATCAACATCTACTACAATTTCTGAATGAAAAATCTTTTGCTCAATACGTTGGTCAAAATTATCAGAAACAGACCCTACAAACATTCCTTGTGTAAGATTAGATATTTTACTAGGCGGAATTAAACTATCCATTTGTGTAGAAATAGAGGTCGATTTATCCTGCCTATTAATCGTCATAGATTGTCTTTTTTGTAACACTTTACCAAAACGTTCAGACAAGGTTTTAGCTGTATCACCGACTACCTGACCGCTAAAGATATTACCCACCGTATTTTGAATTACTTTACTTTCTTTGTCACCATAATCACGAGTGAGCTGCGAATAATCTTGAAACCCCAAACAAACCGCTACCTTATTACTACGAGCTGTGGCTATTAAATTATCTAAACCTCTAAAATAAATAGTAGGCAGCTCATCAATAATTACCGAAGATTTTAACTGCCCTTTTTTATTAATCAGCTTTACAATTCTACTATTATATAAGCCCAAAGCTGCTGAATAAATATTTTGACGATCGGGATTATTCCCTACACATAAGATTTTAGGAGCTTCGGGATTATTAATATCTAATGAAAAATCATCCCCTGTCATTACCCAATACAAGGCGGGGCTTATCATTCTTGATAACGGAATTTTAGCACTTGCTATTTGCCCTTGTAATTGATCTTGCGCACCACCTTCCCAAGCATCAATAAATGGAGAAAGGTAATTTTCTAATTCTGTATAACTTCTTAAAATAGTAAATACATCTGCATATTTTTTATTTAATAATTCAATGGCATGAGGAAAAGTACAATATTTCCCATTTTCATAAATTTTAAGATACCAAATAATAGAAGCTAATAAAATTATAGGACTCTCGACAAAGAAATCTCCTTGTTTTTGAATCCACGTTTTATTAAGATTTAGCATAATCGTATAAGCACTTTCGTATGCATCTGATATGTCTGTCATAAAAACAGGATTTATCGGATTACAGCGATGACTTTTACGAGGATTGTCAAAGTTAATCACATAAAATTTCGGTGGAATTTTATATTTATCTGTATGCTTTAGCAAGTGATTATAAGCGATCACCGAAAGGTCATCGAACTTAAAATCATAGATATACATGGCAAATCCTTTTTCAATTTGCTGCTTGATATAATTATTTACAACGGCAAATGATTTTCCAGAGCCAGGAGTTCCTAAAACAATAGTAGCTCTAAATGGATTGATAATGTTTATCCAACCGTCATTCCATTCTTTTTTGTAATAAAATCGAGTAGGTAAATTAATCGAGTATTCATTTTCTAATAAACGAGTTTCTTGCATAAAACTCTCGTTTTCGAGATTAAATACATCATCCATTAAGTTGTTTTTAAACAACCTACTCATCCATACACCAGCCATTAGCAAGCCAATATATCCTATAGATAATGTAGTTATGTATAAAATGGCAATTTGCAGTTTCGATAATGAAACGTTTAGCAGCCAAAAATTGAGAAAGAAAAATACAATTCCTATTACTAGTGCAATGCTAATTTTATTCCACGTAATTTTTTCTTCCTTAATACCTTTTGTTCCTAAGCAAGATAAACTAAGAAAAACAAGGGCAAATAGCTTTGTGTATAGCAAAGACGAAAACAGCCCTGTATCTCGTTGAAAGTTCCATAAAATTTTATCTACAGTGGTAATCGTAAATTCCCATTGTTTAAATGTTTCGTAGCAATACCAATAACAGTGTATAACGACAAACAAAATACTAATTGCTCGCATAAATTCCATTGTTTTGGCTAGTCCTCTAATATCATCTTCGTTTTGCATCTCTTTTCTTTTTACGTTTTTTCTTTAAATTCTTCGTGTCATTTTCTTCAGGTATATCCATAGGAAACAGACCTCCTAAAGCTTCCATAATGTTTACATTAGAAAAGTCTTCTTCTTTTACTATTGGTTCGTTTTCTACATATTCAGTAAAGTGTTCTTTTGAGTTCTCTTTAACAGGAATTGAAATTGGTGCTTCTGGTTCGTTCCATAGGCGATGAAATACATTAGCAGACAAGTCTTTGCCTAAACGAGAGCCATTCAATACCGTTTTAGAAGTGTGATCTATAAAACTAATTCCATAAATTCTACCTTGTTCATTTTCTCGCACAAATGTGGATACTTTATGATCTTGTAAATACTTTTTAAAATTATCTTGATTTGGATATTTTTGTATTGCATCACGAACCAATTCACGAACTCGCTTTTGAGGTTTGTGTTTGTCTATAAAAGCTTTTGACTTTTTAAATTTTTGGTGTAAATAAGCTAAACCAACAGGTTGATAAAAACGAGAAGATTTAAAGGGATTACTTATTTTTTCTCCTATATCATTGGTAGCAAAATAAACCAATCCTCGTTTTTCTTTTCCGTGAATAATTCCTCTAACTTCTTGTGCCGTTATGTTAAAAAAAGACAATAAAGCTTTGTATTCTCCGAGTGTCTGGTATTGATAATTTTCGTTTACAAATGTGAGTACTGAAGCTATTTGCTGTTTTAAATTATCTTGTTTAGCATCTACTTTTTGTAATGGAATATCCTTTTTTTCAGTTGTACCAATTGCAGAAGTAAGTTTAAACTGTTTTTCTAATTTTCGGCAAACTTTCATAGAGCGTACTCTTTCAAAACTATCCGAAATACGTTTACCATATTCATCTACACAAACGGAAACAATATGAATATGTACACGCTCAGTATCGGTATGTTTAAAAACAACATAAGGCTGCTCACCATAGCCCATTTCTTGCATATAATTTTCAGCCAACGCACTAAATGTTTCATCTGAAACTTCATCTTTAGGGTTTGGGTTTAATGAAATATGTAGTATCGGTTTTTCGGTACGATTATTTGCAATGAGGTATGGTTCAAAAGAACGCTCTAGCAACGGAATGGTAAACTCTCCTGTCAAGGGGTGTATCATTCTATGGCAATGCAGAATATTTCCTTGTTCTTGAGTTACCTTTTCATGGTTGTAAATTAGTACCCCTTTTAAATGATTTCCTCTTCCTATTTTCGCAACCATTGTTCTTCAAAATTTTTAATTAAACAGGTGTTTTTTTCAAGAATAGCGATCAATGCTACAGTATATTTCTCCAATTTTAGAAGTAAAAACTGTGCTCTTTTTTTAGTGAAATTGGTATGTAAAGCTTTAACAGCCTGGTTGTAGTTAACCCCAACAGCTCTAATTTGAGAATGTATATCAGTTAACTTTGCATAAAAATCGTGTGCAGATTTATCAATCTTCACTACTCTAATTTCTCTTTCAAATAGAATAGCGCGTATAAATTCCGCTTTGGTTAACACTTCCGAAACATCAAATTGTTTTAAAAACTGTGCGTTTTCTTCTGCATTTAATCGAAATACATAGCGATATACCAATGGGTTTTCTTTGGGTTTACGTCCTTTTTTAATTTGTTTTTTCTTCATTTTTAATTCATTTATGTAAAACTTCTAATCCGTCTTTAAAAAAATCCTCGACTTCGGAGGGATTTTAAACTCCGTAGGACAAGTTTGTAATGAGGGGCACAAAAGCATTTTTGAGGCACTCATTACACAACTTGCTCTGTTCCGCTGAACAGTTTTTATCTGGATTTTAATGTGTGATGTGAGATCATCCCTCCTAAAACAGACCTCTACAAATTAAGAGCGAACAAATGGTTGTAACACTATGGTTTTCAATGACAAAGAATGCCACTGAAAGCCATTAAAGACCTGAAAACGTAGTCCTTGAAAAAATGAAGTAAAAGCAATGTTTTTTTGATGTAACAATGTCTGGCCGTACTGCTGTATAGCCAGACAAACAGCAAGACAATTAGCCTTTTAGTTTGCTAACAATGTGAAAGTATAGATAGCTAATTACTCATATAAGAAGTAGTACAGCCAATCGAAAGGAAATAGGTACAACCGAAGATACAGTTAGTTAGATGACTGAATTGTTGTCTAGTCAATTAATCAATCATACAAACAGAAATACAAATGATTGACGAGACAGAAAGTCTCATAACTAAAAAACTAAACAACAGTATAACTAGCTGGTTATTTAGACAGTCATACTGGATTATAAACTTATTAATAGTAAAATTTTGACCAATGAAAAAAACACCATTAAAAATCAGTTTTTCATCTCAAAAAGGAGGTGTTGGAAAAAGTGCAATTACCTTACTTACCGCAGCTATGTTACATTACAAAATGGGATACCAAGTAGTTATTTTCGATTGCGATTTTCCACAATTAAGTATCATCAAACAACGAGAACGTGAGCTAAAAGCAATCATGGAAAATGACCATTTTAAACGAATGGCTCACACGCAATTTTCAAACTTGAACAAAAAAGCATATCCTATAATTTCTTGTAATGCAGATACCGCTTTACAAGAAGCAGATAAGTTTTTAGCAAATAGTTCTATAGCTTATGATTTTGCTTTTTTTGATTTTACAGGAACGGTAAATTCTACGGGAATACTTCAAACTTTACTTGGAATGGATGCCATTTTTTCGCCAATGACCGCAGACCGTTTAGTAATGGAAAGTACGCTTTCATTTTCGCAAGTTTTATCAAAAATATTTGCAAGTAAATCTGATAAAAAAGGTTTGTACCTATTCTGGAATATGGTAGATGGTAGGGAAAAATCTATCCTCTATGATAAATATGAAAAGGTAATTAATGAACTTGGGTTACATAAAATGCAACATTATTTTTCTGATAGCAAACGCTTTCGGAAAGAACTTCCAGAAATTGGTAACGGATTAGTATTTCGTTCTACATTATTCCCTCCCCATAATCGTTTAATTACATCTTCGCGTATGGATGCTTTTATAAATGAATTTTTACATCTACTAAATATATAGCTATGAAAAACACAGAATGGGGAAAAGCAAGAGACTATGTTTTGGCATATTACCCTAAAGCAGTTTGCTTTAAATATAGAAAGAATGTATTTGTGATTTTTTCAGACAGAAATCTTATAAAAGCAAAACGATTATCAAAAGATATACCTGAACATAAAAATGCCATTAATAAAGGAATGGCTTGGATAGAGGCAAAAGAAGAAATAGTAAAACATAATAAATCTCTTTTAGAAAAACATAAAAATCATACAAAATGAAGAAAGATAAAAACCCTATAGATGAAAAGAAATTGATGGAAATGATGGCGCATCCATTTTCAGAAGACAGGAAACTCCCTGAAATTGAAGAAACAAAAGAGGAAAACCCCAAATCTAGACCTAAAGGTAAAAAAGCAAAAAAAACTGTGGTTAGTTCTACGAAAGATAAAGTACCATATCAAGAATTGTTTTTAAAAAAAAGCCATCTAATAGCACGTAAAGGGAAGTCCATATACATTCGTCCAGAATATCATGAACGATTATTTCGCATAACAAGAGTTATAAGAGAGAATAACATGTCGGTGTCTAATTATTTAGACAATATTTTACAGCATCATTTTACGGAATTTGAAGCCGAAATAAAAAAACTAATTGAAGATAATTTTAAACCTATTATATAAATATGGAAACAGTTATTCAACTCATTATTCTATTACTTTTAATCATTTTATTAGTAGATAGGTTTTATCTTAAAAAAACTGATATTAAACCTTTGGAAAAAGTTTTAAAGCACAAGAAAGTGAACTCCATTATGGGAGAAAGTAAAGAAGCTGAAATTAAAAATGAACCGATTAATTTATCCGAAAAAGAAATAGAAAAGAAGGTAAAAAAAATAATTCCTATTGAAGCATTAGATGCTGTTTTTGATTCTTCCTCCTCTAAAACTATAGATACTAATGAATGGGAACTAACTGAGGAAGAGGAAGAACTAAAAGCTAATTTTTCAACGAAGACTGATACCGATTTTAATACAGGACTTAGTTTTGAAGAATTACAAAAAATAGCAACTCTATTAAATCAAAAGGAACTAACTACTGATACATTACCCGTGGCTATGAAAATTGAAAACACAGAATTACTGGAGATATTAAATAAACAAATTCCAGAAGCACAACAGCATGTATCGGACTTATTAAATATTCATTTAACAACTCAGACTCGTCCGAAAATAAATGAAGATTGGCGTGATTTTGATATTGGGAATTTTGTGTAGGCTTATAAGGGGCTGCTTTTGTGTTTTACTTTTTTATTCAGTTTTCTCTTTTAATATAAAGACACCTTTACTCTCATTAAATTCATCTTTAATGTTTTCTTTAAAAGATTCAGGATATTTATCCAAACCTGTTGTTAAAATTATTTGATATTCTTTTTTACCATTGAATCCTTGTCCAATAATAAAATTGATTAAATCTAAATCTTTTTTTAAATTGTCTTCATCTATACCAGAATCCTCAGGTGTATCTATGATTAGTAGACCTGGATGTTTTACAGATTCATTTTTTAAAGATAGAGCCAAAATTGTAAAATAATACATTAATCTTAAAGGGACATCAGCACTTTTGTTTTTATAAACTCCTCCATCAATAATTGGCATATAATCATCATCAATTTCTGCAATATTTGCACCTGCTGAAGACTTTTGAAGTAATTCACAGTAGATTTTGTTGAATTCAGTAATTAATGATTTGTTTTGAGAAACAAATTCAAGATGAAGTGCTCTAAACTCCTTGTTTTTAGATTTATATTTCTCATTTATAGAATCAAATTTTTCTTCTAACTCTTCTTTTTTAATTGAAATTTCTAAAAGATATTCATACTTATCTAATTCCTTTTGTGTTTCTAATATTTTATCATTCAAACTATCTACTAGTTCAGTATTACCAGAAAACTCTATAGAGCTGATAAGTTTTTTTAGTTTTATGGTTAAATCATTTGATTTGTTTGACAATAAATCTAATTCATTTTTAATACTTGTTATCTGTTTAAAATATGAATCTAAAGCAATTTGAAGAGTTTCTATACTTTTAGATTTGTGTTTTAATATAGTGTCATATTCGTTAGAATTATATACAAATTTCTCATAGTTTTCATCTTTAATTTCTGATCCACAAAGACAATGATTTTTTACAGGTTCGTGCTTAGACATGCAAAAAGGACATAGTTTAAATGAGAATAAATTTAATTTGTCATTAGTGAAAATTATTTTTTCAATTTCTTTAATTTCATTTTGTTGGTTCTCATATAATTTTGAAATTTTATCATACTCGACTTGGGAATTATTAACTAATAAATTTTTCTCAGAAATTTCTAAATCTGTCTGGATTAATTCTTCTTGAATTCCATTAATGAAATCAGCTTTTTCATCAATTTTTGTGTTTGAACTTAAATATAATTTTCTCTCTGAATATGCTTTTTCTAATGTTTCTTTATAAGTCTTTAAATTATTTTCAATTCCATTTTTTTCTAAATCTACACCACTATATTTTTCGTTAAAATCGTTTAATGAAGATAAAGCAGAATCTTTTTTCTTAGTTATTTCTTTTAATTCGTCATGTTTTTTGAAATATTCATCAGATGATATACCTAATAAAACTTCGAAAACTGTTTTTCTAATTATTAATGAATCAGAAACGAAATTTGAATCTATTGGTGCTTTATATATTTTCTTTGATTCTGTGTCTTGGTCATAAATTATTAGTCTTAATAAGTCACTAAAGTTTAATTTCCAAGAATATGTACCCATGTTAAGTTCAGAAATAGAAATGTCTAATTTTTCTAATAACCAATCAGAAAATATTTGATTTTGATTTCTCTTAATAGGAAGTACGCTAATCTCACTATTGTCATTGATAAAAATATCATTTTTATTAATGAATCTTTTAAGCTGATATTTTTTAGAATTAATTATAATATCTAGCTCTACAAAATTATTTGTATCATTAACTATTTCGGTATATTCTTTATTGTTACCTTTTTCAAAATACTTAATATTATTACCTAAACAAAATTCTATAAAATATGTGAATGTACTTTTTCCTGAACCATTATCACCAACAATTAAATTTATACCGTTGGTAAGGATTGGTGATTCATAAACATATTTATCACCAAAATATTTAACTTTTTCTATGATTAAATTTCCCATGTAATAATATTGTTTTTTGTAAAAATTGTGTCAACCATTTTTTTTACTGTAATGCCTTTTAATCTACTAATATTTGATTTTAAAAATTGGATGTTATTTATTTCGTTTTCAAAGAAGTTTTTATCTAAAAAGTCTTTTGGAATATTTTCTTCATTAATCCAAATGTCAAATGATTGATGAATGTGATTTATACTCATTCCAATAAATTTTCTATTTCTTAAAATAATTAAAAGATGAGACATTAATTGTTTTTTTAATTGAGATTGAGAATATATTTTAGCTAATTCATTTTGGTCATAACTATTAAAGTTAGGATTCAAATTTATAAAATGAACCAGATAAGCAATTTTCCTAAAATCTTTGAAGCTTGAACTTTCAGAATTAGCATTAAATTGACTTAATACAAGTAATATATTGTACGCGAGAAAGTTATAATCTTCTTTCTGAATATACATCAATCTCCTTTTTGCATTTTCTTTTGTAGCAATCATACGTAAATTCCTTTTTCATCAAAAGAAAGATAGCACTCGTCTATTAATGCTAGCACTATTTTTTTTAATGTGTCTTTATTTTTAAATGGATAAGAGTAATCTTTTGTTCTCTCTTCTATTACCTTATATGCTTGTTCTGTATAGTTTGTAATAAGATTGTTAATGTCTATGTGTGATAATTCTTTTTTCTCATTTTCATCACAGAAGTCTAAAAGTTCTTTTTGGCAAATTTCAAAAACCCGATATTTCATCGCACTAATTTCTCTTTCTGAATAGTTGCTTAATTCTACTTTTCCCGAAGCTATTTCTCTACAATACATTTCAATTCTAGCATCACGGATATTTGAGTTTACGTCTAGCAATTTATCTTTGAAATTTCGAATATCTTTTTGTTCTAAATTATCCCAGAGTTCAGTCGCTGAATCATCTTCTGTTTTTAAATTGGTAGTAATTTTAGGGATTACTTCATTTATTAAGATTTGTTGAATTTGGTCAATTTCATGGCTTTTACAGTCATTGATTTTTTCAATTAACATACTAAAATCCCATTCTTCAAATTCAAAACGTCCATCAATTTCGGTGTCGAAAGTTATAGTTCTTTTGGGCTTATCTATTTTACCAAATAACATAATTACTTTTTTGTAATTATAATCATCTTTATATTTTGAAATTGTTTCTCTAACTTTTTTGGGTGTTGTAGTAGATGTTACTTGAAAAGCAACATCATTAATATTATCTCCTAAATCAATAGAAGCAAAATTACCTTCTTCTATATTTAAATTAATAAACTGACGGTCTGAGTATATAATATTTAATATATCTCTAAGGATATTTTCCAAATGAATATTTATATCCTGAAGATTCAAATGGGAATACAGTTTAATTTTACTTTCTAACAAAGCAAAAGCACTAATTATTATGTCGGTTTTTACTCTTGCCATTTTAGTTTCTTTATTCTGACTAACGTAAAAATACTTTACTATTTATCAATGTTTTACATTTATTCATTTTTCTGTCCATTTTTACGTTTGCATACGTACTGAAGACTTTTTTGAAGTCCATGAGGGATTACATATAACGTTATAGCTATAATGCTTAAACTTTAAAAATACATTTAATTTTGAGTTAAGCACAAACTTGACATTCTTTATTTTTCTTGTTTTTGTTCTCTACCACAATATTTACAAAAAGCAGAATCTTTGTCAATCATAATATTACAACTTACACATAGGTTTATTTCCTCTATTACTGATTTAAAAGGCTTACTCGTTTTAAAAGTGAAATCATCAGGAATTTCTTTTAAAAATTTTGATTCATTTCCTTTTTCGGTTAATAAAAAGAGTTGATCTTTTGCTCTAGTTATTGCTACGTAAAACAAACGTCTTTCTTCTTCCAAAAGTAAATCGTGATTAGACTTTTTTATAACTTGATATATTCTATCTTCCATCCAAATATCTGGAAAACCGCCATTACCTTGTGTGAGACCAATTATAAAAACAGCTTTTGCTTCAAGACCTTTTGATGCGTGAATAGTTTTATTTGAAACAAATATTCTTTCTTGTTTAAATCGTTCAAAATAGGGGTTATACATTTTACTCCTTCTATAAAGAAATAAAATATCTTCATTATTGTATCCTTTTTCTTTAAGAATTTTAACTTGATTAACAACGTATTCAATATTTTCAGATTCCTTTTTCCCTGCGTAAATATGGATTTTGCTATTTGATTTTTTAGAAGACTTTACATCTTTATCTACCTTGAATTTATTGTGTTTTATAACCTCATTACTTGCACTGACAATATTTTCAGAGCTTCTATAATTTAGACTTAATTTTATAGTTTCTGCGTTTTTAAAATGATCTTTAAAATTAACTATATAATCAACATTAGAACCTCTAAATCCATAAATGCTTTGCCAATCATCACCAACACAGAATAACTGATTATTCTCAGTTAATAATAACTTAATCAACTCAACTTGAAGGTTATTAACATCTTGAAATTCGTCTACAAGTATATATTCATATTTTTCTTTGAATTTATCTGCAATTTCTTGATGATTTTTAAAGAGGGAGATTGTTTTAATTATCATATCACTAAAGTCAAGATATGATTTATTTGTACAATAGTTTTTGTATTCTGATATTATTGGAACAGCAAGTTTATAAAAATCTCGAACTCTTTCGTGTTGGTCTTTCCCTGATTTTTCAAGTATTTGACTCGAGGTTAAGTTTTCAACTTTAACCATATTTATTACTTGTATGGTTTGCCGTAGAAAATCTTTTACTTCTTTGTGGTAAGTTCTAAACTCTTCTTCAAAGGACAAAGCACTTTTATAATGATAGTTTGCTGGCAATCTATTTTTTACAATTCTTTCGAGAGCCAAATTGAATAGAGCCGTATCTTTAGTTTGTTCTTCAAATGTTTTTACTAATAGTTTATTTGCTTTTTTAAATTGTTCTTCTTTGTTTTTAGTTGGATAACTAATTTTACTTACATGTTCTATGTAAAGGTTGGCTTCAGGAATGTAAAAATCAGGTTTAAAATCAAAGTCTCTAAAATTTACAGATGGTTCATATTCAAACTTTATACTATGTCTGTATAACCAGTTAGAAATATATTGTTCAGATTTTGAACGAACTTTTGTCCCATTTAAGGAAGTATATGGTTTTTCATAATTTTGTGAATACGATTTGTCATTCTTCTTAATATGAATTTTATCTACCATATAATCTAAAATATATCTTTTTAGATTAAGTAAATATTCATTCGATTCACAATGCTGAATTAAAATTTTATGAATAATTTCAAAAGAGGTTTCAGAAGCCGATAATTTTGCAAAATCTTCATTTTTATTGACAGATTCTCCTATTATTTTAAATTTATTATCAAATTCATTAACTCCAAAATTTCGCATAATTCCATAACAAAGACTATGAAATGTTTTAAGGGTTAAATTATCAATCCATTTATGTTTTTTAGTAAATGAATAACGTTCAAAATCTTTTTCTTTTGTGGATCTATTTTTATCTGTAATTATTTCGGAATACTCCTCAGTTTCGTCTGCCGAAATAATTAATCGGTCTAACATTTCATTAGCAGCATTTTTAGTAAATGTTATAGCTAAAATATTAGAAGGATTTACGCCTTTTTCTTCAATTAAATAAATAAGTTTTTGGAGTAATGTTTTTGTTTTTCCAGAACCAGCTCCAGCAAGTACAAGCAATCTTTTACATTCACTTATAACTGCTTCTCTTTGTTTTTCGTTAAGACCACCTAAATTAGTTTTAGTTTCTTCCATAAATTATTTTCTACCGAAATCAGCTGGAATTTCTCCCCAAGCTTTGGTTTCCCATTTTAATATTTGGTTCGTAAACTCATTTGCTTTTAACCATTCAACGGCTCTATTCATTAATTCAAATGACTTAGCATTCTTATCCGTTTTCTCAAGACTCGTTCGATAGGTTTTTCCTTTTACCCAACTAATAGCCGTTTTACTGTCTGTATATATTGGGCGATCATCTTTGTTTTTTGTCATCAATGCAATAGCATGAACTAATCCAAGAAATTCTCCAACATTATTTGTTGATTCAAATAATGGTCCATTGTGAAATATCTGTTCTTTTGTATTTGTATCAACACATTGGTATTCTACAATCCCTGGATTACCACTACAAGCTGCATCAACAGAAACTGTATTTAATTTCGGCTTTCCAATTAGTTTAAGTTGTTCTTTAGGTAATTCACTCTCAAAAATAACCTTTCCTTTATATTCTTCATAATTTTCAGAAAATGCTTTCTTAGCTAAATCAAAAGAGGAAAATGATTTGTATTTTGCCCCTTTAAACCCGTGAATTGATTTTTTACATTCATCCCAAGATTCTAAAACTCCTGTTTTAGAACCTTCCCAAACAACGTAATATTTTTTCTTTTTTTTTGCCATTCTCTTTATCGATCTAATTCTGCTTTTTCTATTACAGAAAACCCTTTTGTTTTACTAAAATTCATATTATGAACAAAATTCTGCATACTATCTGAAGGATCTATTGTTTCCAAATTCAGATTGTCAATTGTTTTTGCCATGAATATTACTGACAGAATGGGTTGATCTTCTAAATGACCTGTTTTTGTATTTATAATTTTTGCTACTGCATTAATTCGAGCGTAGTCAATAGGTATGTAGGCAAATACTTCTCTCGCAATTCTCATAGACGCACTACAAATGTGATCTTGATAAAGTTCATTGAACCTTGTTTTAGGCATATTTTTCTTCGATAATTTGCCCGTTGATGTCTGCTTTAATTCATAATCAGGTATAACATCTAAACTATTTACATGTAAATCAATATCAATATGATTTTCTTCAAAATTGAAACTAATTTGAGTTCCTAATTCCCCTATATCAGAAAAAGGATTGAAATATTCTAAAGCTCTTTTATAGAAATCTGTTTGATTTTTTTTAATCCCTGTATTAATCTCTTGAAGTTCTTGCCAATTATTTAATTCATCTAAATACTCTTTATACTTTAGATCATATACCTTCTTATCTTTTATTTTAGATTGTTCTAAAAAGTCATTTAACCTGTCTATTTTTTTTTGAGTTGAACCAAATAGTTTATCAAAAAAAGAAGGTTTAAAATTATCTAATTTATTTTTTGCTAAAGCTGCATTCTCAGAGTCTAAATTTGGTTCAATTGGTTTTTCCGTATTTTCAATTTCTTTCCAATCTATCTGTTCAGTACAATTCTTGTGTAATGATTGTATCGTATGAACATAATCTTTCCAATCAGTAACCGCTTGCTGAGCGTTCTCAATTTCTTCTAGTTTTTGCTGTTCTTTAAATCTTTTTGCAGATTCACGAGCTTTTCTTTGTTGTTCTCGTTCTATCCTTCGAACAGTTGCGCCATATGAGCGTATTGCTCCGTTTAATGTAGCCATTTATGTTTTTTATTAGTATTTTATTAAATAGACCACTAAAGTCTGTCCTAATAATATTACAATCTTGTTATTAATAATTACGGAATTCCATAAAGAGAATAGTTAATTGAAATATTCTTCAAATTATTTTAATATAAGAGACGTATAGTCAATATTGTAACTGTATGTCCCTTATGCGAATAGCTAATTTAATAAATCTTTTAAGTTTTTAAACTTTTTTTTAACGGTGTATATATAAATTTATTTATCGTGATAAACTTGAAAACCCACTTATAGAAAACCAATTTCGGGCAATCATCTTTAACCAAACCTAATCGCTATTTTTCACTATTCCTAAAACTCTTTTAAATATTATTTCAAGCACACACCCTCCTTCCAAACCCCTCTCTTTAAAGCCAATTAAAGACATAAAACTCCCTTCTTAAAAAAGGCTGTATTCTCAAAATACATTCGTATGAAACAAGCTAAAAATTAGCTTAAAAACGACATACGTATGAAAGAAAAGCGTTTTATACAGCAACATTTTGAATACGGATAATTTTTTACTGCCAATTACTATTTCCTGAATCCAATCAGGTATTTCATCCTATTTAATTCATTAAAAAATTATCACAAAATGAAAACTAAAATTTATAAAATAATCTTTAGCCTAGCTACTTTTTTATTATACGGAATTGGAGCATACGCTCAAAATGGTGTAGGCGGAATAAACCAAGCTACACAAATGGTTACCTCCTATTTTGACCCTGCAACAAAACTAATTTATGCCATTGGTGCAGTAGTTGGTTTAATTGGAGGCGTAAAAGTCTATAACAAATTCTCATCAGGCGATCCCGACACTTCTAAAACCGCAGCATCGTGGTTTGGAGCATGTATTTTCTTAATTGTTTCGGCAACTATTTTACGTTCGTTTTTCCTGTAAGTCATGGCAGATTTCCAAATCAATAAAGGCATAGGAAGAACCGTGGAGTTTAAAGGCTTAAAAGCCCAATACCTTTTCATTTTTGCAGGTGGCTTATTAGGACTTTTTATAGCCATAGTAATCTTGTATATGATTGGTATTAATCAATATATGTGCTTAATACTAGGACTCGTAAGCGGAGGAATTCTTATATGGAAAACCTTCGCTTTAAATAATAAATACGGAGAGCATGGTTTAATGAAGGTTTCCGCTCGTAAAAAGCATCCCAAATTCATCAGTCGTCGCTATACGGTGCTATCACTTATCAACTTTCAAAATAAAAACCGATGAGACCGATAGCTAAACGTAGTTCATTTAGGAATAAATTTCCTATTTGGGCAGTAGAACACAATTGTATTATTAGTAAGGATGCAGATATTACCATCGCTTTTAAAGTAACACTGCCCGAACTTTTTACTATAACTGCAAAGGAGTATGAAGCCATTCACGCTGCTTGGCACAAGGCTATTAAAGTATTACCTGATTATAGTATTGTACATAAGCAAGATTGGTATTTAAAAGAGAATTATGAACCAGAGCTACAAAAAGAGGATTTAAGCTTTCTGTCTCGAAGCTTTGAAAAGCATTTTAACGAGCGTCCTTTTTTAGCACATCACTGTTACGTATATATTACTAAAACTACCAAAGAACGAATGCGTCGTCAAAGTAGTTTTTCTACGCTTACTCGTAAACATTTAGTTCCAAAGGAAATTCAAGACCAAGAAACCTTACTCAAGTTCATAGAATCTGTAGATCAATTTGAACGGATTATTAATGATTCTGGTTTTGTTGTATTAGAACGTTTAACAGACACAGACATCATCGGTTCTGATACTAAAAAAGGACTTTTAGAGGAATACTTATCGCTCTCTTCTGAGAAAGATAACTTTACACTTCAAGACATTCATTTAGGAGTAGATGAGGTGAAAGTTGGTGATAAGATTTTGTGCTTGCACACCTTATCGGATACTGAAGATTTACCAAACGAAGTAAGTACCGATAAACGTTTTGAACGATTATCTACTGACAGAAGTGATTGTCAATTGTCCTTTGCTTCACCTGTAGGACTCTTATTGAATTGCAACCATATTTACAACCAGTATATCTTTATTGATAACAGTGATGAAAATTTACGTCAGTTTGAAAAGTCAGCTCGTAACATGCTGTCGCTAGGTAAATATAGTCGAGGTAATCAAATCAATAGAGAATGGATTGAGGATTATTTGAATGAAGCACATTCTAATGGATTAACCTCCGTTCGATGCCATTGTAACGTATTGGCATGGAGTGATGATCGCAATGAACTACGACAAATTAAAAATGAAGTAGGTAGTCAATTGGCATTAATGGAGTGTCGCCCTCACCACAATACAGTAGATACTGCTACTCTTTATTGGGCAGCAATGGTAGGTAATGCAGGTGACTTTCCTGCTGAAGAAAGCTTTTATACATTCATAGACCCTGCGTTATGCTTCTTTACACAGGAAACCAATTACCGCAATTCATTATCGCCTTTCGGAATTAAAATGGTAGATCGGTTGACGGGAAAACCCATCCATTTGGATATTTCCGATTTACCGATGAAAAAAGGAATTATCACTAACCGAAACAAGTTCATTTTAGGACCATCAGGAAGCGGAAAATCTTTTTTTACGAATCATTTAATCCGACAATATTACGAACAAGGAACGCATGTATTACTCGTAGATACAGGAAACAGTTATCAAGGTTTGTGTGAACTCGTTCGCCAAAAAACAGGCGGCAAAGACGGGGTTTATTTCACCTATACTGAAGAGAATCCAATTGCTTTTAATCCTTTTTATACAGATGATGGAGTGTTTGATATTGAAAAAAGAGAAAGTATCAAAACTCTTATCATGACCTTGTGGAAACGAGACGACGAACCTGCTTCACGTTCAGAGGAAGTCGCCTTGTCCAATGCAGTAAACTTGTTTATTAAAAAGATTCAAAAGGATAGTATAACAGAAGTTTCTTTTAATGGGTTTTATGAATTTGCAAAATCGGATTACAAAACCATTTTAGAGGAAAAATCAGTACGAGAAAAAGATTTTGATTTAGCAAATTTCCTTAATGTATTAGAGCCTTATTACAAAGGAGGCGAATATGATTACTTGCTTAATTCAACAGAGGAATTAGACTTGTTAAGTAAACGATTTATCGTATTTGAAATTGATGCCATTAAAGATCATAAGATTCTATTTCCTATAGTCACCATTATTATTATGGAAGTCTTCATTAACAAAATGCGAAGATTGACAGGGATTCGTAAACTCATACTAATTGAGGAAGCATGGAAGGCTATTGCCAAAGAAGGTATGGCGGAATACATTAAATACTTATTCAAAACAGTACGAAAGTTTTTTGGAGAAGCCATTGTAGTTACTCAAGAGGTAGATGACATTATTCAATCGCCTATTGTTAAGGAATCCATTATTAATAATTCGGATTGTAAAATATTGTTAGACCAGCGTAAGTACATGAACAAGTTCGATGGCATTCAAGAAATGTTAGGACTTACCGAGAAGGAGAAAGCACAAATTTTATCGATCAATCTTAACAATCATCCAAGTCGATTATACAAAGAAGTTTGGATTGGTTTGGGCGGTACGCAATCTGCAGTATATGCTACCGAAGTAAGTCCTGAAGAATATTTGACCTACACTACGGAAGAAACCGAAAAAATGAAGGTTTTAGAACTTGCCAAAGCGCAAGGAGGAAATATAGAATTTGCCATTAAACAATTGGCAGAACAGCGGAAACGGTCTTAATTCAATCGCTTTAAAAAAGACATAAAGATTAATTAATTTAAAAGATAAACAATGAAAAAATTCATTTATATGATGGTGTTTGTGATCGGTTTTCACAGCACTACACAAGCACAATGGGTCGTTACAGACCCCACTAACTTAGCACAAGGTATTACCAATACAGCACAACAAATTGTGCATACATCCACCACGGCAACTAATATGATTAACAATTTTAAGGAAACCGTAAAAATTTATGAGCAAGGAAAAAAGTATTATGACAAATTAAAGCGTGTTAACAATCTAGTGAAAGATGCCCGAAAAGTACAACAAGTAGTGCTTATGGTGGGAGAGGTTTCAGATATATACGTAAACAATTTTCAGAAAATGATTACCGATGAAAATTATGCGCCACAGGAACTCACAGCAATTGCTTTTGGGTATTCTAAATTACTAGAAGAAAGTGGTGGTTTAGTCAAAGAACTCAAAAAAATTATTAATCCTTCTTCTTTATCTATGAATGATAAAGAACGTATGGATTTAATAGACCGCATTTACAAAGAAGTAAAAGCAAATAGGGATTTAGTGAATTACTACACTCGAAAAAATATTGGGGTTAGTTATTTGAGAGCAAAAGAAAAAGGCAATACAAAACGAGTATTGGCTTTGTATGGAACAGCGAACGAACGTAATTGGTAAATCTATAAATTATGTTTTTAATCGCTGATTTCGACAACCTACACCAAGTATTACGAGGGTTATACACTGAAATGATGCCTTTGTGTAGCAATATGATAGGAATAGCCAAAGCTATTGCGGGTTTAGGCGCACTGTTTTATGTTTCTGCTAGAGTATGGCAATCCTTAGCTCGTGCAGAACCCATTGATGTATATCCAATGTTACGTCCTTTTGCTATTGGTTTATGTATTCTCTTTTTTCCTTCTATTGTATTGGGAACTATTAACAATGTCCTGAGTCCTGTAGTTTCAGGAACGGCTAGTATTTTAGAATCACAAACCTTTGACATGCAATCTTATCAATCTCAAAAAGATAGGCTAGAAAGAGAAGCTTTATTAAGGAATCCAGAAACCGCCTATTTAATAAGTAATGAAGAGTTTGATAAAAAACTAGAAGCATTAGGATGGTCGCCTTCAGACTTAGCAACCATGGCAGGAATGCATATTGAAAAGGGCATGTATCAATTACAAAAAAGTATGAGAGATGCTTTTCGTTCCCTTTTGGAACTCATTTTTCAAGCCGCTACGCTTATTATAGATACCATTCGCACCTTCTTTTTAATTGTACTCTCCATTTTGGGACCCATTGCTTTTGCACTTTCCATTTGGGATGGCTTTCAGTCCACACTTACACAGTGGTTGAATCGCTATATCAGTGTGTACTTCTGGTTGCCTATCTCTAACCTCTTTGGAGCAATGCTCGGTAAAATTCAAGTATTAATGCTTACCAAAGACATTGAAGCACTCTCTAATCCCAACTACATACCTGATGGTTCTAATACGATTTATACTGTTTTTATGCTCATCGGAATTATTGGCTATTTCACCATTCCAACAGTTGCCAATTGGGTTATTCAAGCAGGCGGAATGGGTAATTATAATAGAAATATAAATCAATCTTCTAGAAAAGCAGGAAACATGACAGGAGCAACAGTAGGTGCTACCACTGGGAATATTAAAGGAAGATTAAAAAGAAGGCAAAAAGATGAAAAATAATATAGAATTTAAAACATTAACTACCATAGAAAGTAGCTTTAAAAAAATCCGTTTATTGAGTATTCTATTCATTGTATTATGCACGTTAATTGTAGGGTATTCCATATTTAGTTCGTATCAATTTGCAGAAGCACAACGTCAAAAAATCTATGTATTAGATAAGGGAAAATCTTTAATGGTAGCATTATCGCAAGATGCTTCCTTAAATAAACCCGTGGAAGCTAGAGAACATGTTCGAAGGTTTCATGAGCTCTTTTTTACACTTGCACCCGATAATAAAGCTATTGAATCCAATATCAAAAGAGCTTTGTTTATGGCAGATAAAAGTGCTTTTGATTATTACAAAGACCTTTCTGAACAAGGGTATTACAACCGTATTATTTCAGGAAATATTCATCAGCGTATCGTTGTAGATAGCATTCAAACCAATTTTGATATTTATCCCTATGAAATGGTATTACATGCCAAACAGTGGATCATAAGAGCCAGTAATAAAACGGAGCGTAGTCTGGTTACTTCTTGTCAATTGGTCAATTCGGTTCGCTCCGATAACAATCCGCAAGGGTTTACCATCGAAGGTTTTAGAGTCTTAGTCAATACGGATTTACAAACCATAAAACGATGATTTTACTACATAAACAAAAAGTGACTGCGTGGTTAAAAAAGCAATGCAAAAGCCTTACCGCTCCACAACGAAAGGTGCTATTATGGGTACTTTTTATAAGCTATACCCTAGTTACACTTGGAGTTGTTATAACCACCTTCATCTAGAAGGTGTAGCGTATTTATAATTTTTAAATAAAAAAATATGAAACACAATCAAAATAAAAACGAAAGACAACCTATACGGTTACAAGAGAAACACAAAAAGCTATTGGTTTACTTTGGACTTGGTTTACTCTTTATAGGCGTATTATATCTATTGTTTGTTCCTAATGACAATCAAGAAGCATCTATTAATGGAAATCAAGGAATGAATATATCGATTCCAGAGGCTACCAATGCAGGATTACTCGAGGACAAGGAATCCGCATATGAAAAACAGCAATTAGCGGAAGAACTGGCTCGTAAAAAACAAGAAATGGCAAGCCTATCCGATTTGTTTCAACACACAGCAGATACTAATACACATAAGCCCTCTAACCATGCAATTGGTTCTTCGGTTTCTGCGTATAAAAACATTCATCAAACTTTAGATAATTTTTATACCGAAGACAATTCGGAAACCAAAGCTTTGCAGGAAGAAATTGAGAATTTAAAAGAGCAATTAAACTCTAAAGAAGATGTCGTTAGTCAGGAAGATCGACAATTAGCTTTAATGGAAAAATCGTATCAAATGGCGTCAAAATATTTGCCTACAACAACTCAAGGTGCTGCCGTAACAGCTATGCAAAATGGGAATAACAAAAAGAGACATGTAAAATCGGTACAACAATATAAAGAAAGTGTAGTGTCGAGTTTAGGAAATAACAATCGGACAGATGGACAATTCTTTACAACTCCCGTAGGAACAACTCAAAAAATAAAACGAAACACTATTAAGGCTTGTATACATGAAACCATGGAAATTACCAAGGGAGAAAATGTGCCTATTCGTTTATTAGAAACAATACAAGTAGCAATGATGGTTGTTCCTGCTCAGACGATTTTAATTGCAACTCCTAAATTGGAAGGAAATCGTTTACTTCTTAACATTACTTCCATACAATACAAAGGGTTACTAACACCTGTAGAACTAAATGCATACAGTTTAGATGGACAAAAAGGAATTTCTGTTCCAGGTACTTTAGAGCAAAATGCCGTAAAAGAAATCTTAACTAGTTTAGGCAACGCTTCACAAAATGGCTTTTCTCTAAATAATTCGGCTTCAGAGCAATTACTTACAGATGTAGGGAGAGGTGCTATACAAGGCACTTCTAACTACTTGAAAAATAAAATTCAAGAAACAAAAATTACAGTAAAAGCAGGACATGATATCCTATTGCTTTCTGAAGTACAATAAATTTTTAGCAGTAATAATAACTAATACTGTCTAAGCAGTATTATAAATTTTAAAGAGTATGAAACATTTAATTTTAGTGTCTATCATTTTAACAATGATAGGTGGTCGCTTAATAGCACAAGAAACACCATTAAACAATTTATTTAAAGGGTTTAGTCAACCTTTTTCGCATCAAGAAACGATAGTTCCTTTTGGGCTAGAGGTTAGTTTTCATAAAACGTCCCATTTGTTATTTAAATCTCCAATTCGTTATGTCGATTTAGGAAGTAATAATCTAATTGCAGGTAAGGCTAAGCAAGCTGAAAATGTATTGCGAGTAAAAGCCAGTAAAGCTTATTTTGATGCAGAAACAAGCCTTACCGTTATTTGTGCCGATGGTAGTTTTTATGCTTTCAATGTAAAATATGCCGATGAACCAGAGAAGTTGAATATTGATATGAATGAAGTGGTGTTAAAAGATGCCCAAGTTCAACCAAACAAACAAACCGTATTTTTTGAAGAACTAGGTAATGAGTCTCCTCGTTGGGTGGATTTAGTAATGCAAACTATTTATAAAAACAACGATACTCATATTCGTCATATTGGCGCAAAAAAAGCACGTATTCAATTTCATTTAAAAGGTTTGTATGTTGAAAAAGGATTGTTCTATTTCCATACAGAACTTAAAAATCGTTCAAAAACACCTTTCGAAATTGATTTTATCACTTTTAAAATTATAGATAAAAAACTGTTGAAGAAAACAGCTATACAAGAACTTCCCATTTCACCTGTTCGTGTATTTCATTCTGTAACAAAAGTGGATAGAAAAAGTAAGGAACGTACCATATTTTGCTTGGGAAAAATCACCTTACCCAATGATAAACTACTAGAAGTAAGTGTGTTTGAGAAAAATGGAGGTAGACACCAAACTTTCTTATTAGAAAGTAAAGATTGGGAACAGGCACAAACTATTGAAAAATTACAGGTACGATGGGAATAAGAATCATAATTATTATAGGACTTATGCTGCTTATAAGCCCTATACATTCACAGCGTCTATTAGGAGGTGAAATAGGTATACAGATATCAAGTGCTATTCCTGCCAATGCAACTAATGCTATTTCTGAAAACTTCAGCTTTCAACTAGCGATAACAAGCAATACAAAATCGGGTAATTATTGGAAGTTTGGAACAGAGTATCAACGGAAAACCTTTGATTATAAGAATCAAAAATTGCTTTATGAATTTTACAATGGAAGAATTGGGTATTTTTTACAAGTATTTAGCAATTATCGAAAGAACTTACTAGTTTATACAGGAATTTCTGGTATGGCAGGTTATGAAGTGTTTAATAAAGACCAATCGATATTACAAGATGGGGCAACTCTTAAAAATACGTCAGGTTTTGTTTATGGTGGTAAAGCTGCACTTTCACTTGAAACCTACCTGTCAAATAGTTGGGTTTTATTTGCTTTTTCAGAAGTCAATTATATACCTCAAAGTGCATTAGCAGTATGGCAATCACAGTTCGGAATAGGTACACGCATCTTTATTAATTAAAATTTTAAAAAATGAAAACAATATCAATTTTAGGGCTTATATTCTTTGTTGTTATTTCGATACTAGCTACTGCCTGTAGCAAGGAAGAATTAGACATTCAGAGGGCTTATACGTATCAATTAACGCATTTACCAATCCCTGAAGGGATTGTTGAAAAAGGTACAATAGAAATACGCTGTACTTTAGAAAAACAAGGAGAGTATGATGATGTAAACTTCAATATTCGTTTTTTTCAAAATGAAGGAAATGGATGGTTGTTTTTAGAAGAGACTCCACTGGCTATTGCCAATGATTTGTATCCTCTTGATAAGGATACCTTTCGATTGTACTATACGGCTAATTCTACTGAAAATCACCAATTCGATGTATATATAGAGGATAATTTCGGTCAATCCGAAAAAGTAAGTTTTGAATTTAGAACAAAGGCGGATGAGTAGCTTTTTAAAATTCAATTTTCATCAATTGTTTTTTACAATAGAGAATTTATTAGGGCAAAAGAAGGAAATCTGTTAGAAGAAAAAAAGAGATTAGAATATCAATTTTAGCAACCTAATTAGAAGAATTCAAATAATCTATCAAGTATTAAACACAAGGAAATGAGTTGAAATAAAATGCTATGTAGTCCAAGCGGAGTTTTTTTGCTTCTTTTTTTGCTTCGCAATTAATAAAAAAAGAAGTTTCAGAAAGGGAGGTACGTAAAAATATCTCCTTTTTTAATTTGCTAATTGTTTAGTTGCTTTTCTAAGTATTTACCATTTAGTCTTTGAAAATCATATATTAAATGAATCTCTCTTCATTTAATATATGAAATTAAGATATGTCATAGCTTCAATATTACAGAATATTGTTATCTGCAAAACTATAATATTCCCCATTGGGGGCAAGTATCAAATGGTCTAAAACTTTAATGTCAAATAGCTTTGATGCTTCTTTAATTTTCTTTGTTAAACTTTGGTCTGCATCGCTAGGTGCTAGTTTTCCACTTGGATGGTTATGTGTTAAAATTATAGCTACGGATAACGATTTTAAAACGACGGCAAACAAAATTCGAAGATCTATTAATGTGGCTGTAATTCCTCCTTGTGAAAGTTGATATACACCTTTAGCTTTATTACTATTGTTTAACAAAAGAACTTTAAAGCTTTCTTGAATCCCTATAGTGTCTTTATCCCAATTTTCAAAAAGTAATTGGGCAGCAGACTTTGAACTATTAATTTTATGCCACTTAGAAGATGTTAAATCTTGTTTATAACTAATCTTTATTTCATTAATTTGTGATTTCATTGTGATTTTCTTTTAGGTTTGATAATTAAAAAGAGGGCGTATTTTTTTTATTTTAATACATTAACTTTTTAGTTGTGCTTCGTAATATTTACCATCATCATAGTCATCTTCGCTATCTAAACAAACGTCACCATCACTATCTACGCTAACACAATAGCCTTGTAGTCTCCACTTATCATACTCCTTTTTTAAAGAGGAAATAGGAAACTCACCTAACTTTTTCTGCTTATTAATATCAAATACATTAACAGTTGTTTTCATAATTATAGATTTATTGATTGAGTGTTCATTCGTAAACTGCTTTTTATGTTTTTTGGGAATTTGATTGAAAAAAAATGTCTTCATTTTGATTGGCTTTAAGTCATTAAATAATAGAAAATATCAAAGCGATACCTCCAATAATACAAGCCCATTTAATTACTACAAATACTAGTGAAAAAGCAAAACTAAATAGCCTACGTACTACTGAAATAGCCGTTAAAAGCGAGATAACAGTAACTACTTCTCTAGTAATGATGTGTGATAGTAAATAGCCTGTTCCTAGAAATAGTAGTAGTTTTAGGATTATATTTGGAAGATGCTTCATGACATTATTTATTTTTCAATTGTTCCTATTTCAATTAATTTTTGGTCTTTTAAAAACAGTATTTTACCATATTCAAAACCTGCGTTAAAAGCTACATTATTTAGGTAGTTTTGATATGCTACCCCTTTAATATTCTTACCTATTAGATTATTAAAAATCACTTTTAAACTTCCCTCATTGCCTTGTAAAATAGTTGTTCCATTTTGCTTAATTTCCTCACGTATACACATAATATTTAAATTTTAAGTTAATTGCTGTTTTTCTATATTTTTAAGCCATGTATTAGCAAAGGCTACATTCTTCGCTACTGCTTCATGTCTAATGCCTTTTATTTTACCATCCTCAATAAATATGTCTATTTGATCTATTGCCATAAAATCATTACGAAAACTGTAAGGCATAACAATAGCATCGGTATTATTTTGAGCCAATAAAAAACACATTTCTGGGTCAGCCATTAAATCTCCCATTTGCTTTCCATAATGAGCAAGTGAATACATTTCATACCCCTCTATCTCGTCTATTTTCTCAATAAATAAAGGCATAGCCCCTTGCTTATTATCTAATTTTATATGTCCGTTATTCTCTTTTTGCCAATGCTACTAGTTTTAAAAAAATTTCTGTAGCCTTTCTGTTTATAATTTTCATCTTTATATTTTTTTAGTTATTCGTTAATTATTTTAAATACTATTTAAAATGAGGTTTTTGCATTCAGAAGCTACTTTAGATACATAGTCTTCCAAATATTCGATAGCATCTACTTTTTGTGTAGTTGATAGTACTTTTGTAAGTGTCTCTGCCTGTTTCCGTTGCCCATTTACTAGGGATTCTAAGATGTATTCGTAGTACTCGTTAATCGTTTTAAAACCGTACTCTTTAAGTGTTTCCTTTGATACCATAATGCTCGTTTTAAGAATTTCAATTCCTTTATTAAATTTTAAGGGGTGTTTGTTTCTTTTCTTACGTGCATAGCACAATAAATGAAGTGGGTTTTGTCAAGACTTTTAGTGAGAAATCAGGTGTGTTTGCGACGTAGTAAAATACTCGTATTTTCAAGGAAGTAGATGCCTTATTTATTGCTAAAACTTGTATAGTCTTGACAAGTTCCATAAGGATATCTAGCAGTTCTTTTGAAAGGTTTTGTGTTAGCGTGTACGGTGAGTTAAGCGATAAAAGCAAAAGGTTTCAAATTAGAAATGCTTATATCTTGCCCGTTTTTCGTTGTCCCGAAAAATGACAAAGGCTTCATTTATTATAAACCCCTTAAAATGTGTAAGTCCAATCTTGAATTTTTAAGAATTAGTGACAAAGGCTCAAGAAGAATTTGTTGCTAATTCAGTGAAGAAAATTTAGGATTGGGCTGTCTATTATAAAATTAAATAACATGCCATTAAGTGACAATAAAAGTAAACAACCGTCAAAGATGAGAAACTAAAGTTAGCAGCCTTGTTTTTAGTCTATTTTTAATGTAGTAATATCTAATTTATTCTATTAAAATAATGAGTCTAACTAATGATAAAATATTGAACGCTTTATTGGATGGCTTATCTGTAAAAGATTTAGAAATTATTCTAAAGAAAAAGAAAGATAAGTTATCTCCAGATCATAAACTTAAACCAATGACTGAAGAACAGAGGTTAATAAATCACTATAGAAACCTTATTCTTTCCAGAGGTAATTTATATCTTCCTAACAATAGTGAAGAATAAATTAATTATTAAGTCGCTTTTTGTATGGTATAGTTGCGTTTAAAAGTTTATCAGGAAAATATTGTTTGTGAGTAACCTTGAAAAGTAGTTACTCCAGTCTTCGTAATTTTGGTCTGTAACAAAAATTAAAGCGCCTTTATATGTTTTGCCATACTTTGCACAATATGCTTACAACTAACGTAGTATTTGTAATTAGATATGGCGTGAAAACCACTCTATTATTGTCTTTTTTTAAGGTTTATTCATGCACAAAAGGTCATCAGGGGAATATTTATAGTATTGAAGATGATATTTTTCAATAATTTTAATCCAGATGAAGCCTTCCGAGCTAAATTTATATGTCTTAGTCCGAAAGTAATGTTTTTATCTCTATATTTTTTAATTTCCCTCGCTTAAAATATTGAACCATATTACCAGAACTTATGTATGTTATTTTTCCTTTACTATTGTATGTTATTTCATAAATAGGAACTCCATCTTCAAAATATGATTTTTCCCTTAATGTTCCTGATTTATCATACATATTATACTCCGCATTACTAATCAAATCCTCTCCCTTGTATTTAACCTGTCTTGAGGAAGAAATGGTATTGTTTTCATAATAATAATATGTTGTTTTATTTTTAGGATAGTCATATATACGTGCTATATTTCCGTTATCGTAGTAAACTTTGTAGGGTTTTGAGTAGTCTACAGTACCATTCTTAAAGTATTTTATATGATATATATTTCCATTTGGATAATACAATTTTTCAATACCAGACCCTTTTATAAAGTTAGATTGGTAGATGATTTTATTGTCTTTATTAAAAACGCTATACAAACCATTCCTAATTCCTCCCTTATAAAATTCTTCAATTCTAGAAAAACCATAAAATGAATCTATCTTAAAAATCCATTTTCCTTCTTTTAGTCCATCTTTAAAGAAACCCTCCGTATTATCAAAAGGTTCGTTTCTGATAGTACGCAAAATATCATCTTCTGGAGAAGGCTCATATCCCTTTTGTTCATAAATCGTTGATGAATGAGGCTTATCATAATCATACATTTTAAAATATCCCCATAAAGGAATTGAATCTTTGTCATGGAAATTTCGAAAACAATCTCTGTTATAAATTAAATAATGTATAGGGATATTAAACTTATTTTTACGAACAAAATATTCACTTTTTTGAAAATCAATATTATCTAATGCAATGCTATTACTAGAAAAACACGTATCTACAACTATTTTTGATAGATTGTTTTTCGCTTGAGTTTTACGTATGAACCCAATGCCAGATTTCTTTGTTATAGTATCTTTATCTATAAGAAGAGAAATAGTTTCTATTGTAGTTTCATTTTCTTTTACTAGTATTTTTTTTTGAGCCAAAGAATAATAGCTAAAAAAAAGAAATAATATTAAAATAGCTTTATAATAGTTCATTAAAAAGGAGTTATTATTGAAATTGGATTCATTTATTTATAAAAATCTTTGCACTCTTTTTTTGCTAATTCTACTTGATGTTTTGCAAAATACGTTCTATCATTTATATAATCCATGTAATTTTTGGTTCTTGCTTTAGTTACCTTAAAATTACATACTCTATTGATATTTATTTTTCTTAGATTATCTTTATATCGAGTTATGTTTTTTTCTATATCCTTTATAGATGTTTCTAACTTTTTAATTTCCTTCAAATTGCTCTGTGAAAGACTGCTATTTTCAGATTTTATTTTCTTTATCGCGTCTTGGTCTTCCTTAAGGTATTTGTTAGCGTGTGTTATATAACCCTGAATCTCTTTTTTTCCGTCAGCAATACTTTTGTTACCTGTGAGTTTACCTAATTTAGTGTTAGTATTACTTATTTCAGCAACATCCTTAAAAAAAGTATGCTCTAAACCCAGCATGTGTGATAACTCATGCGCATATACAGAGGCAATTTTTAAACCAGAATTAAAAATAACAATACCTTGACTTCTTAGAGGGTCTGTTTGTGAGTAACCTTGAAAAGTAGGGTCTTCGTAATTTTGGTCTGTAACAAAAATTAAAGCGCCTTTATATGTTTTTCCGTACTTGGCATAATAGGCATCTTCAAATTTATCGGGTAAAAATCTAAACCCTGTTATGTCGTTAGCATGGTATCGTTTTTCTCCATCTTCGTCAAAGGATGGTGTGTTAGGTTTAATTGCAGTATTGGGATAACCCCAATGCTTAAACTCTTTTTTAGTAGTATTCCAAAACTGCTTCCAATTGTCTTTAGTAACATCTACAACAATGCATTCTGGATTTGCTTTAATAGGTTCTATATTACAAGTAATACCAGCTTGACAAAATGCTTTGTCATTGAGTTCTTTAAGTAACTTACCACTATTAGTTGCAGCATTATATAATTTTACGGCATCTTTTTTCTCGTCTGTTGAGTTAGATTTAAAAACAATAGGTATAATTTTAATAGCGAGATTTTCGATGGTGTTGGCTTCCATTTCTATTTTACCAACGTCAACACCATTGTAATCCTTTATGTTAATATATTCGGTTTGTGCATAGGTATTTAGGGCTTTAATCTCAATGTTCAGCCCCTTTTTGCTATTTAATTTTTCTAACTTAATAGGAGGGTTATTGCCTGTATCAGTTGTTTTATCATGAGATATTTCAAAGTTGCTATTCTTTACAATGGTTAAATAGTCTGTTTTCTCCTTAGTCCCTTTTATGAGGTTTGCTTTAATTGTTACTGTAGCCGTTTTACCTTGAGGGAGATTAATCCATGTCACAGGATAGTCTTTGCCATGATAAGTCTCAATTGTATAGAGTTTTTTTATTAAGGTTTGTTTTTCTGTCGCTGTTCCTCCCGTTTTAAACTGGCTAGTTGCGGTATCAAGCACATGACTAATATCTGATTCTTTTATTCCCTGAAAGGACTTGATTTTAGATAACCCAGTATCCATTTCGCACCAATCGATACCATAACCTCCTGTAAATTTGGAGGGGTCTTTTTCCTCTGGCTCGACTGTAGCTATATAAGTTGCTGGCAATATAGGCATTAAACTCGCCGAACGTGTTTCGCCATCATCAAACGTGATTGTAAATGTGGTTCTTTTCATTAATTTTGTGATTTTTGTTCAACTACTTTTAACTGTATTTGCTCTAAATCACTATTAATGGTAATGTTTTCTAGTGTGTCATTAACAAGTAGACTTTCATTATACTCAAAATCATATTGAACATCGTTTAAGTTAATGGTTATAGAGTCGCCAATACGATTAAGAGTTTCAATATTTACTACAATAATATCGTTCTTCTTATAATCGTCTATTGGTTCATTGTTTGTGTTGGTTAAGTAGTAATTTGTTATTTTCTTCTCTTTATCTTCATTTCTGGTAGTAGTTGTAGTGTTATGAGTGTAATTTTTACCCCAAGACGCTAAATATTTTCCATCACTATTGTTATCTTTAACATAACCACTACTAATATGTAACGTTTCTGTCATGGGCTGTTCACCTGTAGCAGAAAAATGAGTTTTCCAGTAGAGTAAATGCGAATCGTAGAAATAGAGTTTTCTTGTTTTTGTATCTAGTGTTCTTGGATAGATATGTAATTCTATTTTCTTTTTTTGGTCTTTTGCAAAAGACCAATCAGCTAGGTTTAAATCTCTCCGTGATTCAATCTCCAATTTTAAACCATTAAATGTAGTTTTTTTATTAGGACGACCATTAATATCAGCCTCTTGATGAAATTCAAATTGAAAGCGTCTCACATCTACTTCTACATTATCTATTAGAAGTTTTGCTAGTATACTCATGTTTGTTTAGTTGATTTTTCCACTATAAAAGTAAAAGAAAATTACGATATAATGTGTTTTAAATTCTCTTAAAACTACCAGAAAAAGGCGGATTCGTGCTAAAAAGCACAGTTTGAAACATGGCAAAAAAAGCCAAATCCTAAACTATTTAAGCGTTAAGAAAGATTTTACATTTAAAATAAGCTTTAGTTTTTTAAGTCATTAATTTCTTAGGGATTACGGTAAAACCGCAATTATTTTTCAAAAATATATATTAAATTTACCACTCAACGGAAGTAAAATAAGCTATAGTTGAGTTTGAATTAAATTGTTTGCAAAATGAAATAAAAAGCAAGTGCTAAATTTTATTTTTAGGGATATAACCTTAAAAAAATTTAGTCATGAAAAATGTTTTTTACGTATTAGTAGTTCTAGTTTCGTTATGTATGTTTACAAGTTGCTCACCAGAATTGGTTAGCGATGAGAGTAATTTAGATTCCACTATATCTTCAATGGATAAAGGAGATGCACAAGCACCAGGAACAAGAGATAGGTCAGTTAGATCATTCTAAGCTAAAAGGAATACTAAAGACGGGAACTATATTTGTAGTCGTCATTAGTATATTTATTATTGCTTTTTTAGGAGTGTTTTTTCCCAATAAAAGTGAACTTGTAATTGAGATTGAAAAAAACTATTTCAAAGTGGATGATCAAAGAATAGAATTTGATAAACAATTAAAACATTCGCTTATTCAGTATCACAATAAACTCATTACAGAAGAAAATTTACTTTCAGATCTTAAAACACAAATACCTCTGATAATTAGTTTAACTAAGAGTTCAGAGGTTTTAAAAAAAGAATATGAAGAGGCATTGGAAAATGAAAAACTGTTTGGATTTCGGAATGTAAAAGTATTCTTTAGTCACTTGGGAATGCCTGTTGTAGCTCTAGCTTTGGGAGTTCTCCTTCTCTTTCTGTTTTTTAAAGAAAAAAACTTCTTTTTTAGAAAAGTAATACTGTCATTTAGCTTGGTAGGTCTAATAGTTGGGTTGTTTTATCTGATTTGGGTTTTTTATCCTTCGCCTGATGTTCCTCAATGGGCATACATAGTATTATTGTTTTTGTTTTCGATAGTTGGAACAACAATAGCTTATATTATAACTCGATATATGTATAAATTATCCAAAATTGATCTAGTATTTAAAATGAATAACCTATTGCACTACATAAATTTTGATATAAAGCGCAAATATATTAGGAAGCAGGATCGAAAAGAGTATTTGGTCGATTTTCTTAGTGAAATAGATAAAATATATGAAGAGAAATGAAGTATAAGGCAGCAAAGAAAATCCTTAAAAGAGACACAAGTAATTTATCTATTATAGATAAGTCTCTCAATATAAGTATTGAAAAGGAAATTGAAGAATGTTTAGAAAGACAACAAGAGGAGATAGATCAGGCTGTAGAAGAATTACTAGAGGTTGCGAGGCAGAAGTTTAACTCCCTTTCTGAGTTTAAAATATTTATAGTGAATAATATGACGCTAAATGCTACTGGCTAGATTAGTCTCTATCCATCAAAACCCTTTACGTTTACGATTTTCAACACCTTGTAGGCAGCATTTTTATCTATAATATTTGAAAATGTCTTGATCTTCATTAACTCATCTTCATTATTCGCACAAAATAAAGCAAGTTCTTCTAAACTCTCAAAATGAAGAGATTGAAATGTTCTTTTTCTGTTTAATTCCGTCATCTTATCATTATCTAGTAACATATCTCCTATATCTTTAAGAAACCAAAGCGGATTGATTTCATCAAAATAATTAAGTATCCCTTGAATAATTTTCTCTCCAGCATTTCTCTTTCCTTTAAGAACATCGCTTATTGTTTGTGGCACAACATGGATTTTTTCGGCAAATTCCTTCTGATTCAAATCATAGTAATCCATTATTTCTTTTATTTTTTCTTTCATAGATATGTTTTTAATCTAAAAAATAAGCTTTAATTGATTTATAAGCAAAAGTTTTATTATATTTGAGCGTCACTAACAAATATATGAAGTATATCTATATATATGAAAAACAAACCTGATAATCTGTGGAAATATCCCCAACATTAAATTGATTTTACATTTTGAGACCAAAAGGAAGAAACAAAATAGAGTTGTGGCTTAAAACCTTTGCATATATTTTAAATGTTACTGCATTGGAACGAAAAGTAGAAGTTAAAAGAGGTACTATACAGAAATTTTTAAAGTACAATCGTAAACTAGATGATTCTACTATTAAAGCTATTGAAGTATTCATAAAAGAACTCTGTTAACTTATTTAATATGACCTATCAACTAATAATAGCAAAAATGATGAAGTCGATATTATATCAGCGAAATGTCGACGACGTGTTGACTCTCTCTCGTAAAACTAACCGTTATTTCGGTATTGGGTTAGTCACCTACTAGTTAGTTTTACCCTGTATCAAATTTGATACAGGGTTTTTTAGAGTATAAAACAATATTAATATTAAAGATAAATAGGTATTTACTAAGAATTAAAGTACTAATAATCCACTATAATCTTCTGGAAGCTCTGCATCAATATCTTTTAAATATTCTTTAAGTGCTTTTAATGTAGAATGACCTGTTATAAGCATTAGTTTATCACATGTTTCAGTGTAAGTAAACTCTTTTCGTAGCTTTCTGAAAAGCATAGTAATAAAAGTATGTCTAAAAGAGTAGACTGTATATTCTCTTCCCAATTGAAGTGTTTTTCCTTGATCAATAAGATGTTTATTATATTTGCTTTTAAGTTTACGGAATCTAGTTGTAAAATAATCTCTTCTACTTGTTTCTTTTGCTTCCCATTCTTCTCCAATACCATCTGGTGTGAATAAGAAATTTTGCTGTATAGAAAAATCAAAACTCTTGATTTCATCTATAACGATATTAGGTATTATTTTAGTCTTACTACCTTTATTTTTGTTCTTCGTCCTAACAGTTAAAAGTTTTTGTGATAAAACAATATCTTTCAGTCTTAAACGACAAACTTCAATGGGACGTAAAAAATTGTAAGACACAAACTGGACAAACAATAATAACAAAGGGTCTTTTTCTTTCATAAAGGCGAATAACCCCTCCAAAACTTCCAATGGGTATGTGTCGTGACTAACGGATTTTGTGTCAAGCACCTTAATCGTTTCTATAAAATTTCTTGGTATAATACGACTATCATCAAGTTCACCAAATAATGCACTCAATACGATACGTGTATTATTCCTATTTCGAGCACTACTAGCTTTAACAATTCCTTCAAGATAAGTATTAACTACCTCTCTGGTTATGCTTAAAATACTCTTATCTGCAAGATTCTTTTTTTCAAGATATTTTTTGAATTGATTACATCGACTACGATAATCAGGTTTTGACGTTTCAGAAAGTGTACTATTTTTTAAGTCAAGTGCATAATCCAAAGCAGCTACAGCAGTATATTCTAAAGATTGATTATTCAATTTTATTTCACCTTTATATGGGGACGAACCTCCTTTTAATAAATCTAGTAATAATTTACTAACAAGCCCCAAGTGAAAAAGTCTTTCCTGTTTTGTTTTATAGTTTTTATTAATGCTCATAGTAATAGGAGGTTGGCGAACCATAACTGGATTACCGTTTTTTCCTATGAGTTCTGGATGTGCGTATGAGTAATAAACATACCATCTCTTGGAAAGATCAAAGTTCTTTCCGCCATGGTATATTTTTGGTTCTGTATATTGTTTCTTCAATCCGCTGCTGTATGCGTTACTGTATGCGGTTTGCAAGATATCAAAAAAAAAGCTCATTGAAAAAGGTTTTAAATACCTGTTTATCAATGAGCTTGCTTAGTAGCGGGAACTGGACTCGAACCAGTGACCTTCGGGTTATGAGCCTGACAAGGTTTTTAACAAACTTTCTTTTTATTTTAAATTTCACAAGTGTTCAAAAACTTCATACTCTTCTTAAACCTTATATATCAAAGCTTTTAAATTATTTTTAGTTTTTTTAATGAAATACTTATGATACCTCCTTAAGGTTTAATAACCCGAAGGGAAATGTTTTCATCTATTCAATAAAGGAAAATAATCTTTTCCTTTTGCAAAATTAAATTTAGTTATAAAATGGATTCTTTAACTTATCCATTTTTAATCTACAGATAATTAATAAAATATGTATATTTGTTCATATTTTATTCATGTTCACGAATAATGAACAATTAAAAAAAATGAACAAAAAATTACAATGACTAAAATAGATGTTTTAAATAATGCAATTCATAATTTAGAAAATAATATTCCAATTACTACTTGGGATTGGAATGATATAGACTACGATAAAGAAATAGAAGTGGATGGAGAATTGGAAATAGTATTAAATAACCAAAAAATACTTCTAATGGTAGAAATCAAGAAAGATGTAAAGAGCCATCAATTATTAAATATATTTTATCACAACAACAAGTTTCAAAATTTTCTATTAGTAGCCGAAAAGTTATTCCCAAAAGTAAAAAAAGAACTTCGTGAGAATCAAGTAAACTATTTAGAAGGTAATGGAAATGCCTATATCAATCAAAATAATACATTTCTATATATAGATACAAATAAGACAATCAACACTCGAAAAGGAAAAGGAAATAGAGCTTTTACCAAAACGGGGCTAAAAGTTATATTTCATTTTTTATTAAATCCACAGTTAATCAATAATACGCAAAGAGAAATTGCTGAGATAGCAGAAGTAGCCTTAGGAAACATTCCTTTAATTATAAATGGATTACTTGAAACCAACTTCATTTTAAAATTAAATAAAAACGAATATGTAATTAATAATTATGTGGAATTTCTCAATAAATGGATTACTGAGTTTGAACAAACCTTAAAACCAACAATTTTCAAACAACGATTTAGGTTTCAGAATGATAATCAAGACTGGAGAGAGATACAACTCAACCAAAATAGAACAGTTTGGGGAGGTGAACCTGCTGGTGAAATACTAACGCATCATTTACGTCCAGAAAAATTTATTATATATACTAAAGAAACTGTAAAAGATTTAATACTTAACTATAGATTAGTACCAGACAATGAAGGCGATATTTGGGTATACGACCTTTTTTGGAAAAAAAAATTAAACGAACGTACAGCGCCCGCTATATTAGTTTATACAGAATTAATGATTGGTAATGACAAAAGAAGCAAAGAAACTGCAAACATAATTTTCAATGAGTACATCAAACCAAACCTATAAGGAATTAGCAATCCCTTATTTTAAAGAAGTTTTTGATTGTATCGATGATGTGTTGGTAAAACTAAACATACCATACTATCTCATTGGAGCCAGCGCAGTCGCTTTAGAATTATTGAAAAATGGTATTAAACCGAATAGAGGAACAAAAGATATTGATTTTGCCATAATGATATCCTCTATACAAGAGTTTGAAACTGTAGTTGAGGAGCTTCTCAAACATGGGTTTAACAAAGTAGAAGCACCTTGGACTCTATATCACGACAAATTTAATATTGTCATAGATCTATTGCCTTTTGGAGAAATTGAAGAAAAATTCGCCATACAATTCAATGAGCGTTATACGGATTTGCACGTTTTAGGTTTTAGCGAAGTCCTACAAGAAACCGAAACTATAGAAATCGAAGAAAAGTCGTTGCAAATTCCATCACTTTCAGGAATGGTTATTTTAAAATTAATTGCCTGGAGTGATCGACCAGAAGACCGAGATAACGACCTTTATGATGTTTTGAGAATTATAGAGCATTATTTCGATCATAATTTTGATGAAATCGTTGAATACCACAATGATATATTCCCTGAAGAAGATGATTTAGACCAACTTAAAATTGCAGCCAGAGTATTAGGTAGAAAAGCAAGCCAATTTTTAAATATTTCCAAAGCTATAAAAGAACGTATTTTGAATACTATAAATGATAATGTGGATGATCCCAAAAACTCTGCAATTGCTAAAGATTGGGTGAAAAATAAAGATTGGAATTTAGAGTATGCTGTGCGAATACTTAAAGAATTTCAATCTGGATTAATGGACAATTTGAAATAATAAAAAGAATTACCCAATATCTCCATACAAAAAAGAGTAATTCAACACTAATGGTAGTAAATCATTCTTTTATTGAAGAATTCAAAAGTACCTTCTTCAATATCAATAACGCTTCTTTTTCTTCGTCTATTTGCTTCTCTAATTCATTAAATAAATCTTTAAGTTTATCTTCCTTAGCAACTTTATTTTTAGAATTTTCATCAAAAGAAATAGTTACTTCATTAATAGAGTCTAAATAATCTACTATACTTTTTTCTTCATCAGATAAAAAATTACCATGCTTCTCAATCCATTCTTTGTCCTTTTCCAAAACTTCTTCACTTATCATTGATATTAATGATTTGCGATATATTCTCTCAGAATTAGTTTTTATAGTTTCTAAAAAACTAAACCAGCTCGAATGTTTATTTTTTAAATTTTTATTGTTATCTAAAAATCTGTGATGAATAAAAGGATGCTCATTCTTTTTTAATAAACCTATAACATCTATTATTGGTTTTAATTTCGTCAACGGTTTCTCAATTGGTATTCGTTCTCTTTTTTCCCATAATTCTAATATTACATTACAACATTCTTTCTTAAGTCTAGCTTTCTCTGTTTTTGATGTACAAACTTCTATAGAATGCATTAATTCAGCCAGATAATGTACCATCCATCTCGCTAAGGTATTTCCTGTATAAACTAAATCTAATTCCTTTATTAGTTTTTTACCCAATTTTAAAATTTCTTCCTCTGAGTGTTTTGACTGTTCCATTCGCTTTTAATAAATAAATTTTAGTGTGTTCCCAAGGTTGCTTCCTGTTATCACTCCTATATTGACTTTCTTTTAGTTGTTTGGTTATTTGACACTTTATAATCATATTCAAATTTTCCTTTTTCAGAATATTTAATATGAAGTTAATATCAACTTTTAATATTTCTCCGGAACTTTCAATGTTTTTTATATCTCTATATCTACTATCACTTGTTTCATCCCAAAATTCTAACGAAGATATTTGATTACTATCTAGCCGAGCCATCTTTAAATCATCACTAAATTCAATTTGGAAAGCCTCTTGGATATTTGTTCCAAAAGTGATAATACTCTTACCTGTTCTTTTTGCTAGAGAATCATGCTTGTCTAAACCATCATATGCTGTTTCATAGGCTTTTAACCAACTTTCAAAGATGAAATCGCTATTCTTAATCTCAAAACGCTCTCCATCGTTTTCTATAGGGAAAGCATAATCATGCTGGTCTTCTGCGCTCTGAAAAGCTCTTAATAATGCTTCAGAACCTTTTACTGAAACTAAAGCTGAACGAATATAGACGGTTTCACTATTATCTCCAATATGACGTGTAAACCCAGCGTGAGGAATAATAAACCTTTCATTATAAAATTCTGAAATACCTATTTCTTTATCGAATTTATCTTCGTGAATTGTATCTCTCCATTCTTTATCAAATTTATCATATTCATTTTTCCAAAACTTATCTAATAAAGGCAATGGGTCTCGCAAATCCGAAGTCCAGAAATCATTCCAAGTAATTGCATCTGATTTAAGCCAATAATCCCAAGAATCGTAATCATCTTCATCATCATAATGATTTTCTAATTGAGGTTCTTTCAGTAACAAATCATTTGCTGCACAAAACATAGCATGGTATTCAAAATAGGTATCTAAACTTTCAACTTGGGGATTGCTTCCTTTTCTCTTATTCCTTAATCCCCAATCGTAATTTCGAGTGTAATCATCTTTATTTATATTGTCAGTATATCCCCATTTTTCAACTATATACTTATCAGCTATGTCTGCAACATCATATTCAGATAAATTAAAAATATCTCCAAGATTACTATACCAATATGGTAAAACATCCATACCATCAAAATCAAACCTCCAACTTTTATTTGAAGTTGAGTTATATCTTCTTTGTTTTCTTGAATATGATTCTTCTTTTACTTTATCAAATTTACTTACTAAAGCATTTTCAATTATTTCTTGTTCCTCTTTATTATAAATCTTATCATTATATTTTAATAAGTTCTGACAGACTCTTTTAATGAAAAAATTAATTAACACATGTGGTAATTCTTCATTTTGAAGTTCTTTGATAAAAAGTTCTTTTAAGTCCACAAGTTTTTCAGGTACGTCAGCACTTATTCTATCTATTGCAATCCAAAGATATAATTTGGCAGAAATCCAATAAAAAATATATTCCTCATTCTGAAATGGACTACAATTGGTTTCATTTTGAGCTTTAACTAGATATTTAAGAACACTTTTATTACCAAGATTAACTAGATTCCTTATGCTATGAATTGCTTCCCATCTTAGTTCTTTATCTGGAAGTCCTAAATACAATCGTAAAATATTTGCAATAGCTTCATCGGTATCTGATGGTGGAAGTAACTTATCAGTCCATAAGCCATCTCTAAAATCAAGCTTTATGTTTTTATTCCATCTAGTTAAAACCCAATTAAAAATTTCGGTATTATCTTTTATAGTGAGCCTATGTTTAATTAAGAAAAATACGCTATATATAGATTCATCAGTTAATACTTCTATTTTTTCTGGTAAAATTTTAAGGACAATTTCTCCTAATTGAATTTCGCTAAAATCAAACATTTTAGCAAACTCTAACAATTTACCGATACTAAGAGAATTTCCATAATCAAAGTTTTCAAACCATGTTAGAATAACATACCTAAATTTCTCTTTTTTCCATTGTTTTAAAGAGGGATAAAAACTCCATTCCTCTAATCGCTCTTTAATAGCATCTTCAAATGAATAGAAACTTAAAAGTTCCGAGTCTATATCCACAATAGCATCCAATTGATTTGTATAATTCTTAGGCTGGCATTTATTTTTTATCTCAGTCAAAAAATTATCTATTTTCCATCTATTTGAATAACTGTCGTTATTTTCAATTATAGTGCTAATAGCTTTTTCCAAGTCTCTTGTTGAACTTATATCAACACCACTAAGGTCAATCTCATGGACAAATTTTTCTTTATCAAAATCATTAGAATATGTGCTTTCTTTTTCTTTTTCAATTGTTTCTCTAAAGTTTAAGTACGCTTCAATTTTTTGGATTATTTGCATTTCAACAAACGCGCCTGACTTAATTGCATTATAAATATGATTTAACGTACTTTTATTTTTATGAAGTAAGCAATCTCTATAAATTATTTCAACAAATTTAGTTTTACCAATTAAGTCTCTTGATTCATCGTATTTAGTTAAAATTATATCATAAAGCTCAATCAATTCCTCTGTATAGCATTTATACTGATACATTGAAATTAATGAACCCGCTACAACATGATCAATCTTTCCTTTCTTAAGAGAGAATTTTAAAATAGCTACAATATATTTGGACAAATTAATTACATCTCTATGATGCCACCTAGATGAGGTGGTAAACATTGAGTTAAAATTAATATCTGCAATTCCTAACAAAGCATCCTTATAAGGGAAATGCTTTTTATCATAACCCTCTAACATGTAATCGCTATATTCAGTAAACCTAGCAAACTCATGAGCAAGTTTAGGGTCAGCTTTTTCAAAACCTATCTTTGCTAAATCTGACAAACAACTGATTTTAGAGAATGCTTCAAAATCAATTTCTTCAGTTGCATTTATAGTTTCATTAAAGTAATACTTACCAGAATTAAAGTCTATTTTTCGGCTTAACAAAGCACATTTTATATAACTTTCTATTCTTTGTGATGAAGAGTTTGAAACAGTTTTAATTAATTCATCAATTTCACTTAGTAATTTGAGATTTGTACTCAAGAAAGCTTTTTCGTGAATTGTTTCTTCAACAATCCAAAATCTCATTGCAATTTTACTTGCGTTGCTATCTAAGGATGTAACAAGGAAATCTATTAAACCATTAGAGTTAATTTTTACTGCGAAGTTGGCTAGAAGGCTAGCAAAATAATTTACTTTTTCTTTATAACTATATCCGTTTTCGTACCTAAAATTATAATCCTCAGAAAAAGACTCACAAATATTTCTAAACGTAATATCCGCCTCTTCAAAAGTTATTTTTTTAGAAACAAAATCTGTATTTAATTGAAAGATGGGTAAGATATGTTTATAGAAACTCGTAAACTCCTTTTTCTTTCTTTCTAGTGAGTCTTTCTTTTTGTAATCTTCAATATTATCAATATCATTAAATTCATCTGGAAGTAAACTTTCGATTGACAGAAATTTATTATCAAGAAAGGCTTTTAAAGATTTAATCTTTAAAAATAAATTTATTTTGTCTGCATCATCATCACTGCCATGTCTTCGGTAAAAGCTAGGAATGTATTTTGGTAATTCAAATTCAATATGCTTTATAATATTATTTACCAAAGGTTTATCAATGTTATTAGCAATTAATATCTCACAGAAGTCGACTAATACTTGTTTGAATTTAATATTGAACTTAATTACTTTTCTGGATAAAACTTTTTCAATTTCACTAGCAATTATTTTTAATTCAAAATCTTGATACAACCTATATTTAAAGAATTTAGTAATGATAAATATCTTGGCATCAATTCTTAAAGTGTTTATTTTGAGCCATTTATTAATTTCTGTTTTATCACTAAATAAAAACAAACTCTCAATTAAATGATTTCCTCCTGAGAATCTAACATCTTTAGGTGTCCAACTATTAATTGAACTCAAAGCTTCATCCTCACCAACTAATCTCAAAACTGCTTCCGTGTAATAAGCTATGTCTTTACTTGAAATAGGATATTTATGTAAATCATCTTTTTTAACAGAGTCACTTCTCCAGTTGAGCCATTCTTTAGCTGTTTTTAAATGTTTAAAAGCGGCTTTATGATTCTTTGTATCTCTTGAGTATACACCTGCTAACTTCATATGAAATGAGCCAGCCCATGATTTTTCATTTGAATTGATTTTTAGTTTATTAAGCGAAGTATCATCTCCAAATTCAGACACTAAATCTGGATAATCAATTAATAATGTAGTTAAGGCTTTCTCCTTTTTTGCTTCTTCAGCAGCTATAAATATGAGTTTAAAATATGTTAAATTATCATCAACATTATCAGCCACCTTCATTGCTAATCTCGTCCTACTTAAATAGGTTGCTCTGTTCTTAATTGGGTCTTCTGGAAGTAATAAGAACTTTCTTTTTAGGACTATATCCTTTAATAATTTATTTTGTTTTGACTGAAAAAGTAAGTTGCCCAAATTAACGGAAGCATAACTATCATTCTCTGCATTTTTAAGAAAAACCTCAGTTATTTGATTTAATCTTTCCTGACTTAATGAATAATTATCTCTAATATAATTTTCAAAATCTTCATCCCGAAATTCAAAACTATTATTTTCATAAATAAGGCCAGTCCAGACTTCAGACGATATGTCTAATAGAAAGCTTTGGCTAACATTTAAAATTTCTGATAAATAATCTATGGGTACAGGTCTTGGTAATCCAATTAAAAGACTAAAAAAATCATCTATTATTTTTTTCTCTTTATTAGATACTTTCTTTTTGGCTTCTTTAATTTTATCAAGAATAAGTAACTCTACTGTTTTTCCGTTTGGTTTTAAAAAATTTATAACTTCTTTTATACCTTTCTTCTTCAAATCGACTGAATAAAATTGAGCTCTTGGAATACCATTTGTGTATTTATGAAATTTAGAAATTTCTGTATCTGATATGTCTGGGAAATATTTTTTTATATACTGAGTCGTTTCTTCTAGACTAAATGGCTCTAGCTCTATATCAATATAATCTTCTGGTAATTTAAGTGACTCTTTTCGATGCGTCCTAGTAGTTACAATTATATTGCAACCAGAAGGTATATCCATATTTAAAATATCTTCCACAAAACTCTTTTCTCCATTATTGCTAGCTGCTGTTATACTATTGTCTGCTGCATCAATAATAATAGTAAGTGTAGCATTAACATCTCTTTGTTTTAGAATTTCAACAGCGTGTACAATTCTTTTTTTGAATTCCTTGACATAAACATCACTCTGTAAAGGAAAGTGTGTAATCAAGAAGTCTGTTCCTATTCGTTTTGCAATATCATTCGATATATGCATTAAAGCATTTTTGTGTAAATGTCTATTATCTTCAGCATTTTGGTAGGAACCAGAACCATAACAATCAAAGGTTATACATTCGTTATTATCCAGCAAGTATTTTTGTATTTGTTGGATTATAGTAGATTTTCCTATCCCAGCTCCACCATGAATACATATTGGAAGAAAATCTGTATTTGCAGTTATTTTTGAAATTATTGACTCTAACTGTTCTCTTAAAATACTATTTTTATTATCCTCCAAACTTTGAGAAACAGGAAATAAATTTTCTATACTACCATCGTTAAATCCTAAATTTGCGATAACATCAGTTAATGTAATTTTTCTTCTATTTCTAGCTTCTGGCATCATTTTATCAAAAACCAATTCTCGTAATTGATTGTATTGGATTTTTGAATTGTATGTCGTTCTAGGAATATCTTTATATAACTGAATTTTTAGATTTAATCTTGAATCTGCACCACAATCATCAAAGTCAAGTAATCGAATGAAATCAGTAAACTCTGTTACTTTTAATCTTGAAGCTGTGAATAATTTTTTTAACGAATCACTATTCTCGGGAATATCCTTAAGTACCTTATTGAAACTTATCTTTCCTTTCTTTTTAAGTAGATAAGCTTTAATATCACCAATAGACTTAAGATGTTTTTGATTAAAACTTCTATTAGTTACTAATTTTATTTGTACTTTTTTTAAAACAGATTCTCTACCGAATTCATCTAAATAAATCTTGAATATGTTTGCCAACCTATGAATTAAAGAACCTTCGGTAGATTTACTTTTTTTACTTAACCATAATTCACCTAGCGTATAATCCTTATTTTTTCTAAGTGTACTATATTTTAGCTGTGAGATAACTACTTTTTCTGCTTCAATATAATTATCTGCACCATAATACTCACTTAAATCAACGCCTAGTAAATTTCTTCCTGTAGGGTCTAATTGATCTGATTCTGACAATTCAACGTCTTCAATGTTAATTGCTTTTAAACCAGAATCATCAAAGTTTAATAATTCTAAAGATTTTTTTATTGTCCAAAGAATGTGAAAATCATCTCCAGCGCTAGAGATATCGGCATCTTGTATGTGTTTAATTTTCTCTCTGCTCATAATCTTTTATATGACCGATTAAGCTAAGAATTTTTCTGCGTATAGCAATAAAAAATATACTTATGATAAATTACTCTTATTGATTATCATTAAAAAATGAAATATCATTTGAAAGTATATCCATTAATATTGATCATTACACTTCAGTATCTATATAACTTTATTCAGTAAACTTAACTTTAGATTTACAACAGAATATTCATTTTATTTATACACATACAAATTAATATAATAAAACTATCTAAGTGAAATAATTTAATAAAGTTCCTCGATCCGAGAATATGAGGTATTTAACCTTCAGAAATTAAAAAGATAGGTTTTTTTACAAGCTAGAACGAAATGCGCTAAGGTTTATAATTTTAACTAAATTTGAAATCAATAAAACAACATAATAATAACTTTTTATTTGGTTTTTAAAATAGAAACTCAGGTTAGCAATAAAAAAAGCGGTAAAATTTTACTCCATTGAAAAGGTGAAATAATGAGTCTAATTAGTGATAAAATACTGAATGCCCTTTTGAATGGCTTATCCATAAAAGATTTAGAAACTATTTTAAAACAAAAGAAAGAAAAGGTATCTCCAAAGCACAAACTTAATCCAATGACTAAAAAGAAAAAGTTGAAAAATCACTATCGAAGTCTTCTTCTTTCTAGAGAAAATCTATATCTCCCTAAACATAAAGAGTGATACTATGATTACTTTTAAATAAGTCATATTCTTAAAATATACTTTAATAAAAGTACTGACAAAACATAAATTTAAGGTACAAATAATCCACTATAATCCTTTGGTAATTCTGCATCAATATCTTTTAAGTATTCTTTAAGCGCCTTTAATGTTGAATGCCCTGTTATTAACATAAGTTTATCACAGGTTTCAGTATAACTAAAATCTTCTCGTAACTTCCTAAAAAGCATCGTAATAAAAGTATGTCTAAAAGAATAGACTGTATATTCTCTTCCTAATTGGAGAGCTTTGCCTTGTGAGGTAAGATGTTTATTATATTGATTCTTTAACTTACGGAATCTTGTTGTAAAGTAATCTCTTCTACTTGTTTCTTTTGCATCCCATTTTCCAACACCAGTTGGTGTAAACAAAAAGTCTTCCTGTGCAGAAAAATCAAAATTCTTAATTTCATCAATAACAATGTTGGGAATTATTTTAGTCTTTTTTCCTTTCTTTTTATTCTTGGTATGAACTGTTAATAGTTTTTGTGATAGAACTATATCTTTTAATTGTAGGCGACATACTTCAATTGGTCTCAAAAAATTATAAGAAACAAATTTTACAAATAATAATAATAAAGGATCTTTTTCCTTCATAAAGGCGAATAAAGTTTCTAAAACTTTTAGTGGGTAAGTATCATGACTAACAGATTTAGTATCAAGCACTTTAATAGTTTCTATAAAATTTCTTGGTATAATACGGCTATCGTCAAGCTCACCAAATAATGCACTCAATACGATACGTGTATTATTTCTGTTTCGAGCACTACTAGCTTTAACTATTCCCTCAAGATAGGTGTTGACTACTTCTCTAGTGATACTTAAAATACTCTTATCTGCGAGATTCTTTTTTTTAAGGTATTTTTTGAATTGATTACATCGACTACGATAATCTGGTTTTGACGTTTCAGAAAGTGTACTATTTTTTAAGTCAAGTGCATAATCCAAAGCAGCTACAGAAGTATATTCTAAAGATTGATTATTCAATTCCATTTCACCTTTATATGGAGACGAACCTTCTTTCAATAACTCTAACAAGACTTCAGAAACAATACCTAAGTGAAATAGTCTTTCCTGTTTTGTTTTATAGTTTTTATTAATACTCATAGTAATAGGAGGTTGGCGAACCATAACTGGATTACCGTTTTTTCCTATGAGTTCTGGATGTGCGTAGGAGTAATAAACATACCATCTCTTGGACAGATCAAAGTTCTTTCCGCCATGGTATATTTTTGGTTCTGTATATTGTTTCTTCAATCCGCTGCTGTATGCGTTACTGTATGCGGTTTGCAAGATATCAAAAAAAAAGCTCATTGAAAAAGGTTTTAAATACCTGTTTATCAATGAGCTATGTTAGTAGCGGGAACTGGACTCGAACCAGTGACCTTCGGGTTATGAGCCCGACGAGCTGCCTACTGCTCTATCCCGCGATTTGGATTGCAAAATTACATCCTTTTTTTGAATTACAACATAATATTTACATTTATTTTAAAAAATATTTAACCTAAATAAATAGAATCATCGAAATAAAAAACAATTACCTTTGCTTTTATGACACATAAAGCAGGATTTGTAAACATTATTGGAAACCCTAATGTTGGTAAATCAACCTTAATGAATGCCTTAGTAGGTGAAAAACTTTCTATAATTACTTCTAAAGCCCAAACCACAAGGCATAGAATATTAGGGATTGTTAATGACGATGATTATCAAATTATATTTTCTGATACTCCAGGAATTATTCAACCTGCATATGAATTACAGGAGTCAATGATGGATTTTGTTAAATCTGCCTTTGACGATGCTGATGTTTTAATTTATATGGTAGAAGTAGGAGAAAAAGAATTAAAAAACGAAGCTTTTTTCAATAAAATAATTAACAGTAAAATACCTGTAATATTATTATTAAACAAAATAGATTTATCTAGTCAAGATGAAGTAGAAGAAAAAATCGCTTATTGGAGAAAAAAAGTTCCAAATTCTTTTGTATATGTTATCTCTGCATTAGAAAAATTTAACGTAGAAACTGTTTTTTATAAAATTATTGAATTACTACCAGATTCTCCTCCTTTCTATCCAAAAGATCAATTAACAGACAAACCAGAACGTTTTTTTGTTAATGAAACCATACGTGAAAAAATACTACAACACTATAAAAAAGAAATTCCTTATTCTGTAGAAGTAGAAACAGAAAGTTTTGTCGAAGAAGAAAATATTATCAAAATCCGATCTGTTATTATGGTCGAACGAGAAACTCAAAAAGGAATTATTATTGGTCATAAAGGAAGCGCTATAAAACGTGTAGGTACAGAAGCTAGAAAAAGTTTACAACATTTTTTCGATAAAAAGGTATACATAGATTTATATGTTAAAGTAAATAAAAACTGGAGATCTAATGAAAAACAGTTAAAACGTTTTGGTTATAAAGATTAATTTAACCTTTATCGTTATTCAATAACAAATCGTTTTAATTAGCATAACATTTAGTTAATGTTTTAAGGTAAGTTTTGCTAAAAACTTAATCATGATAAATCGACTTAAAATATTAATCCCTTTCCTTGCAATCAATTTTATTGGATGTAACGATGAAAATCCAACTTCACAACCAATGGTTAACACCAATGTTAATTTTACATATTCTACCACTATTAATGTAGGTGGTGAAGGAGCAGCAGAAATATCTACTTTCGATGCAAAAACAAAAAAGCTATTTATTGTTAATTCAGATGCTAAAGAAATTTCTGTCTATAACTTAGAAAATGTAGAAACTCCAGAAAAATTAAATGCAATACCAATAATGAATGGTGCACCCAATAGTATTACTGCATATAATGGTAAAATTGCTATTGCTCTAGAAGATAACGTAAAACAAAATAACGGAACTATTGCTCTATATAATGCAGAGGACAATCATCTAATTAACACCTTTACAGTAGGAGCTTTACCAGATATGGTTACATTTTCTAAAGATGGTAAATTAATTCTTTGCGCTAATGAAGGAGAGCCTAATAATTTATACACAAATGATCCTGAAGGTAGTGTAAGTATTATCGATATAGAAACTAAAATGGTTTCCACTTTAAATTTCGCTTCATTTGAAGGACAAACCGCTACCTTAAAAAATAAAGGCTTCAGAGTTTTTGGTCCTAATGCAGATATATCTAAAGATATAGAACCAGAATACATTACTATTGCAGACGATTCAAAAACTGCTTGGGTATCTTTACAAGAAAATAATGGAATTGCTAAAATAAATTTAGTTTCAAAATCTATAGAAGCTATTTATCCTTTAGGTTTTAAAAATTATAACACAGCAGGAAACGAAATAGATCCTAGTAATAAAGATGATAAAAAAGAATTAAGAAATGTGCCAGTTTATGGAATGTATCAACCAGATGCAATTACCTATACAAATATAAATGGTATCGGATATATTATTTCTGCAAACGAAGGAGATTCTAGAGAATATATAGACGATAAAGGAACCGACGATGAAGATGATGATGAAGAGATATTTGTAAATGAAGAGAGAATTAAAAAAATAGATTTAGATCCTACTGCTTTTCCTAATGCAAAAGAACTTCAAAAAGATGAAAATTTAGGGCGATTAAAAATTGCTTTAGATTTAGGAGATATAGATAACGATGGTGATTACGATAAATTATACTCTTACGGTGCTCGTTCATTTAGTATTTGGTCTGAAAACGGTGTGCTTATATACGATAGTGGTAATGATATTGCTCAAAAAACCTTAGAGTTAACTCCTAAAAATTTTAATGATGATGATAGTAGAAGCGATGATAAAGGAGCAGAACCTGAATCTGTAGAAGTTTTAAATTTAAATAATGAGCGTTATATTTTATTTGTTGGATTAGAACGCACAGATCAAATAATGGTGTACGATATTACCAACCCAACCGCTCCAACTTTTTTAACTATTTTATCTCATGAAGGAGATGAAGCTCCAGAAGGCTTATTAATAATTCCAGCAAAAGAAAGTCCAAACGGAAAAGACTTGTTACTTGTTTCTAATGAAGACAGCGGTACTGTTAGCATCTATCAAAATAAGAACTAAGAAATAATACAGATATAAAAACAACTATTGATTTATACATCAATAGTTGTTTTCTTTTACAGAAACGCTACCTTTGCAGCATGAGTACTATTGTTGCAATTGTAGGAAGACCAAATGTTGGTAAATCTACCCTATTTAATCGATTAGTTAAACGAAGAGAAGCTATTGTAGATTCTGTAAGTGGTGTTACTAGAGATAGACACTATGGAAAATCGGAATGGAACGGAAAAGAATTTTCCGTAATTGATACTGGTGGATATGTTGTTGGATCTGATGATATATTTGAAGGAGAAATAAGAAAACAAGTACAATTAGCAATAGATGAATCTGATATTATTCTTTTTGTAGTAGATGTAGAGCAAGGAATTACTCCTATGGATGCTGCTGTTGCTAAAATTCTACGCCAAGTAAAAAAACCTCTTTTTATGGTGGTTAATAAAGTAGATAATGCAATGCGAGATGCAGATGCAGTTGAATTTTATAACTTAGGCTTGGGAGATTACTATACTATTTCTTCTATAAATGGTAGTGGTACGGGTGATTTATTAGATGCTGTTGCCGAAAAAATACCAAAAGAGGAAGAAGCTGAAAGCGAATTACCTCGTTTTGCAGTTGTAGGAAGACCAAATGCAGGAAAATCTTCTTTTATAAATGCTTTAATAGGAGAAGAAAGAAATATTGTTACCAATATAGCAGGTACAACTAGAGATTCTATTGATACAAAATACAATCGTTTTGGTTTTGAGTTTAATTTGGTAGATACTGCTGGAATTAGAAAGAAATCGAAAGTAAAGGAGGATTTAGAGTTTTACTCTGTAATGAGAGCTGTTCGTGCAATAGAACATTGTGATATTGCCATTTTAGTGATAGATGCTACCAGAGGTTTTGAAGGACAAGATGAAAAAATATTTTGGCTAGCAGAAAAAAACAAAAAAGGAATTATCATTTTAGTAAATAAATGGGATTTAGTAGAAAAGGAAACTAATACAGTACGCGATTTCGAGAATAAAATAAAAGAAACCATAGCTCCTTTTACAGATGTTCCTATTGTATTTATTTCTGCATTAACAAAACAGCGTTTGTTTAAAGCTATTGAGTCTGCTGTAGAGGTACATGAAAACAGGAAACAAAAAATTCAAACTAGTAAGTTAAATGAAACGATGCTAGAAATTATTCAAAATTTCCCGCCCCCAGCTACTAAAGGAAAGTATATTAAAATAAAGTATTGTATGCAATTACCAACGTATACTCCTCAATTTGCATTTTTCGCAAACCTTCCTCAATATATTCGAGATCCATACAAACGTTTTATCGAAAACAAGTTAAGAGAACAATATAATTTAACAGGAGTACCTATTGTTATTTATTTTAGACAGAAATAATTATCTTAAAACTTAGGGTTTAACTATATAATCTTATTAAATACAGACTGCTTTAAAAGTAGCCATAGATCTGTTAATTTTAAAAAAAGTTGTTTTGAATAGATTCGAAATAGCTTTTTCGAATCTATTCATTTACCTAAGAAACATCCTGTTTTATTTTTCTGAAAAAAATTACTCAAAAACAAGGTAATTCTAAACTATCTTTAACATAAATTAACTTTCATATAGTTATTTTTTCCTTTTTTTTGTTGCTTTAAAAAACCAACAAAAAACTATGAAAAATTTATTTTTCACTTTAGCCTTATTTTTATGTGCTTTTATGTCTGCTCAGTCCTATAAATTTAGAATTTCAGGCAAAATTGAATCAAACAAAGACAAAAAACCAATTGAAGCTGCTACCATTCATTTAGAAAAAGCAAAAGATAGTAGTATTGTTTCTTACACTATTTCAGATGATAAAGGTTACTTTTCATTAGAAGGAAAATCATTTCATAAAAATGTAAAATTATTTATTTCTTTCATTGGAATGAATAACTATAGTAAGCTTATTTCACTAGAGAAAAATCCTGACCTTAATCTTGGTGTTATTTCTTTAAAAGAAGAGTCTAATTTATTAAATGAAGTAGTCATAAAATCTAGAGCACCAATAACCATAAAAAAAGATACTTTAGAATTTAACGTTAAATCTTTTAAAACAAAAAAAGACGCTAATGTAGAAGATTTGTTAAAAAAACTACCTGGTGTTGAAGTAGATGAAGAAGGGAAAATAACAGTAAATGGAAAACCTGTTAATAAAATATTGGTAAATGGAAAACCCTTTTTTGGTAACGACCCTTCTATTACCACTAAAAATTTAACCAAAGAAATTATAGAAAAAGTTCAAATTTCTGACACCAAATCTAAATCAGAAGCTTTTTCTGGTGAAAAAGGAGATGCTAATAATAAAACGATAAACCTAACCATAAAAAAAGAAAATAACAAAGGTTGGTTTGGTAGAGTTTCTGCTGGTGGTGGTACTGATGAAAGATACGAAGCTGCAACTATGGTAAATAGATTTAATAATAAAACTCGTGTAAGTGTTTTAGCTAGTGCTAATAATATTAATTCTCCTGGTTTTAGCTTTGGTGAAATTCAAAAAATGTACGGAGGCAGAGGTGGTGCCTGGTTTGGTAGTAATGGTTCTTTTGGTATTGGAGGTAGACGATTTGGTGGCGGACAAGGAATAGTAAAGTCTAAAATAGGTGGTGTTACTTATGCCGATGAATACCAAAAAGGATTCGATGTAAATGCTAATTATATTTTTTCTGGTAGTAATTCTGAAAATGTTTCTAGAAATAATAGAGAGTATAATTTACCAGACAGAAGGTATTTTACAAACTCAAACACAATATCTAATAATGAAAATGATAATCATAATTTTGATGCAGAATTAGATGTTAAAATTGATTCTACTTTTTTAATAAATATTAGACCTAGATTCATTTTTAACTCTCGAAAAGACAACTATAGTGGAAATGAAGAATCTTTAGATGAAAATGAAATTTTAACCAATCGATTTTCAAATAGTACGATCTCGACTTCAGATGCTAAAAGTTTTGAAAACAATATTGATATTACCAAAAAATTTGGTAATAAAGGAGCTTTTATCAAAGCCTCTATAACTAATCAATTTGATACATCGGATGGCGAAGATTTTAACAACTCTACAATAGAAATTTTTGGTACAAATGCAAACACAACGATTAGAAATCAGAAAAGCACTGTTGATAACGATTTAAATAGTCTTAGATCTAGATTTACATACCGTTTTCCTGTAATTAGCAAAAAACTATTTATAGATGCTAAGTATCGTTATAGAAGAGACGAAAGAGATAATGTAGAAAGTACTTTTGATTTTGATAACACTACTAATGATTTTTCTAATTTTAATACTATTTTAAGTTCTAATTTTACTTATAATGATATTACAAAGACACCTTCTATTGCATTACAGTATGATGCTAAAAAGTTAAATTTAAATTTTGAGTTTGGTAAAACATTTAGAACCTTAGAAAATATAGATGCATTAAGGCCACAACTGAGCTTAGATAAAGATTTTAATAATTTAATTTTAGATGCTAATTTAAGGTATCGTTTTGATTCGAAAGCTTCTATTTACTTTAATTACTCGCTAGATAATAATGCGCCTAATATAGACCAAATTCAGCCATTTACAGATGTTACAAATCCGTCTAATATAATTACAGGTAATCCAAACCTAAAACCAAGTCAATCACATAGAATCTATGCTAATTTCAATAAATATAACTGGCAAAAACGTACAGGTTTCTTTTTCTATGCAGGTGGAAATATAACTAATAATCAAATTGTAAATAATACTACTATTGGGAATGATTTAGTTAGAAACACTACTTATCAAAATGCCGATGGAACTTACGATTTCTGGGGAGGAATCACTTATAATAAAAAAGTGAAGTTAGATTCTATTACTTCTGTTAATTTTAGGTTAGGAAGTAGATTTAATGCTACAAAAAACATCACTTTTTTTAACAATATAAAAAACACCACAAAAACAACTTCTTTTACTCCTAGTCTTGGTTTTGATTTTAAATGGAACAAAATTATTTCTATTGAACCACGTTATGAAATTAGATTTACCAATACACAATACAATGTTGGTAATTTACAAAATCAAGATTTCACAAGGCATTCATTAAGAATAAGAACAAAGACCAATATTCCTAAAAAACTAGAGTGGAGAAATGATGTTCGATATACTTTTAATCCAAATGTTATTGGTTTTAATCAATCTGCATGGTTTTGGAACTCCACGCTCGCTTATTCTATTTTAAAAGATAGAGGAACAATTACTTTAAAAGCATATGATTTATTAAATCAAAACACAAACGCCCGAAGAACAGCTACAGCTAACTATATTGAAGATGCAGAAAGTACTGTATTACAGCAATACTTTATGCTAGGATTTAGTTGGAAGTTTAATAGTTTAGGACAAAAAGGAAAAATAAGAAATTACGATTTTCACTAAATAAAAAAGGTTGCAAGTTGTACTAGATTAATACGACTAAGATTAACATTTTGTAAATTTGCATTTACATAGAATTTTAAGTGATGACAATAACTGGACTTAGTAATAGCATTGATTTAGAATTACCTCTTCAAATAAATGTAAGTTTTGAAAAGGTATATAATACTTTTCAGAAATATGCTAGTCCTAACTCGAAGGAACATCCTTTTCATCAGTCATCAAAAAAAATGGTAGAGGAAATAGAAAAAATTCCTGAATTAGTTGATGGTTTTTCAGATTTTACATTACTCGAAAAGCATTCTAAAATTGTAAACCTTCTGTTAGATACTTTATTTCCTGAAATTTTAACTTCTAACGAAATTAAAGCTGCTACTATTCCTTTTTATTTTAAATCTTTCAAGTTTACACAACGCTTTCAAGATATTCTAGAAAATGCAGGAGAGAACTTCGAATTAACTGTTAGAAATTTTGAAGAAGATAAGATGTATATTTTTGCCTGTACGCTTATTTTAAATTCAATATATAATTATCCTGTAGATTTAAAGCGTCCTTTTTATTTTGATATTCCAGATAAAAAACTAGGTGTTACAAAACATTATAGAGTTGCTTTTAATGGAGATTTTATTGAAATTATTCCTACGAAGTATGCTCCAAAGCTAAATGAAGAAGACATAAAAATACTTCTAGATAACTTTGATAATATTGAAATTTGGAAAGAAAAATTCCCTCCAAACTCTTATATTTTTAAAGGTTTTGGTATTATGAATCTTTTCGATGTGTCTTATGACGAGGCAATTACTTCTATTAGAACTAATTTACTAAGAAGAGATGATGGTAGTATTACTAAAAGTTTAAGAGAAAACTTAAGAGAGTTTTATAGTATTAAAGACTTAAAAGCTGGGTATTCTTTATTTAATGTTAGTGATATTAAAACAAAAGGGATTAAAATAAAAATGGCAGAAAGTATTATTATAAATGAAAAAGCAGCCCATTGCAATCATTTTTTCTGTGATTATATTAATAAGAAAATCTTTATAGAAAATGAAACCGTAGTTATTTCTGATTTTGAAAAATATGGTAAAAATGCTCATGAAACTAAATTCTATAAGCAGCTAAAGAAAAACAAAATAGGAAGTATTATACTAATTCCTATAAAGGTAGATAATGGAAGAGATTTAGTTTTGTTAGAAATCGCATCTCCACGTCCATACGAACTTAATTCTGTAAATAAAGAAAAGCTAAAAGACATTATTCCTGTATTTAAAGCTGCTGCGGAAAGAAATTCAGAAGATTATTTAAATATTTTAGAAGCAACAATTCAAGAACATTATACTTCTATTCACCCTGCTATAAAGTGGCGCTTTTACGATGCCGCTGAAAACTATCAAAAAGCATTATTAAATGTAGAAGAGGATGCTAAAATAGAGCAAATAAATTTTGAAAATGTGTACCCATTATATGGGCAATTAGATATTAGAGGGTCTTCTATTGCAAGAAACAAAGCCATTAAAGAAGATTTAGAAACACAATTAACCTCAGCTATTAATGTATTAAGAGAAGCTTGTTTAAAAGAGAAACTTCCTATTTATGAGGAACTAATGTATCGAGTAGAACAATATTTAGTAAAAGTTAATAAAGGCTTAAAGGCTGGTGATGAAATAATAATTTTAGATTTTTTAAAACGAGAAATTTATCCTGTATTTAATCATATTAAAGAAATTAATAACAACTTAACTCAACTTGTAAATAAATATATACAACGGTTAGATACTAATTTAAATGTTGTGTATGAGAAAAGAAAAGATTTTGAATTAAGTGTTACTAAATTAAATGATAAGCTAGCTAAATTTTTAGATAAAAAACAAGAAGAAGCTCAAAAAATATTCCCTCATTATTTTGAACGATATAAAACAGATGGTGTTGAATATAATATGTACATAGGACAATCTATTACAGAAGATAAAAAATATGATCCTTTATATTTATACAATCTAAGGTTATGGCAGCTACAAACCACTTATGAGATGGAAAATATAGCTTATAATTTAAGAAAAACATTACAGCATGATTTACAAGTTGCTTCTTTAATTTTAATACATAATAATCCTTTGGCCATCGAATTTAGAATGGATGAAAAACAGTTTGATGTAGATGGTGCCTATAACATACGCTATGAAATAATAAAAAAGAGAATCGATAAAGCACACATTAAAGGCACTAACGAACGCCTAACAATTCCTGGTAAAATATCTATTGTTTACTCGCAAAATAAAGATGCAGAAGAATATTTAAAATATATAAAATACTTACAATCTAAAAACCAACTAGGTAATATTGAGTTACTAGATATTGAAGATTTACAAGGAGTGTCTGGTTTAAAAGCCATTAGAGCAGAAGTTATTTATCAACAAAAAGAAAAAAACACGATCTCTATCGATGAATTAATAAAAGATTTTAAATAAGACCATTCCATTATTTATTAATTTCACTTTAAATATTTTCAAGGTATAAAAAAACGTAAACTCTTATTAAAAGTAATAAGTAAAATTTTAATTACTTCATTTTAATATACCTTGGATATTCCTTTTAATTATTCATTTAACTGAAAATCAATAGGTATAAAATATTCTACATTAACATAGGCTCCATTATGTTTACCTGAAACAAATTTTGGAAGTAGTGTAACCAATCTTTTAGCCTCTTCTTCTAATAACTCTCCATTGGCTGGACCTTCTGTTGTTATATTGGTAACATATCCTTCTTTATCAACAATAAATCGAACCCAAACTCTACCTTCTATTCCTTGAGAAGCGGCATCAAAAGGATAAGTAAGATTTTCTAAAATAGTATTCACAATTGTTTCTTTAACACAATTTTGCTTAGAATCTCCTGCATAATCTGCGCAATCAACAAAAACAGGTGCGTCACTTACAATATCAAACCTTAAATAATTATTAATCACACCTTCTTCAGAAGCAATTAAATTTGTATTTCTTGTTTTATCTTCATTAGACAACTCAAAGTCTATATGAATTTCGTGTTTAACATCTCTAATTTCTCCTTTGTGTTTCGCTGGAATAAATGGAGGCAAACTACTAATAATTCTTTTAGCCTCATTTTCAAAAGAACTATTATTTTTAGTACTCTTAGCTTTAATACTCTTAACAATTCCTTCTTTACCTATTATAAAAGTAATTGAAACTTTATCTTCTATTTTATTTTGAAAAGCTTCTTTTGGATATATTAGATTTGTTGAAATATGTTCGCTTATTTGTTGATTAAAGCATTGCAATCTGTTTTCAAAAGAAACCGAAGAACAATTCTTAAAAACAGGAATATTATCTACACTTGCTATTGTTAATTCAGCCTTTTTCGCAATTTCTTTTTTTCTTTTATTTATAAATAATTTTTTTCTATTTCTAACAAACCTATTTCTTGTGGTAATTGTAGAAACCTTAATATACTCTTTGCTATTAGATTTTTTAAATTTTTTAATGGCACATTTACCTATAGAATTTAAATCTATAGAAGCATCACTTTTAGTGCATACATTATTATTTTGAGAAACACATATTAAACTTACAAATACACAAAATATGGTTAAACATTTCTTCAGAATCATGATCATGGCATAATGGTTTTAATCGATTATTTTTTTCTTGGGGGGATAAATAATACGCAACCAATCTTAATAAGTTTTTAACTATATAAAATTTAGTGGCTTGACTTACATAACTTCACCTTTAATTTTAAATTAATACATTTTTTATTTTTATTCATTCACTTTCTTTTTCCAATGAAGGAAATTAGGTTGTACAACTAGCATTGCCCAACCCCAATTTTGAGTATCACTTACATTCGTGATATTTTTTAAACTTTCCATAGCTTCACTTGCAAACATATGAGAATAACCAACTTTTAAAGTAGCATATTTTACTATTTTTTTTGAGAAAACAACATCTATCTCTGTGCCTAAATAACTCTCATTATTTATTTGTTTGTCTCCAGAAAAATAATGCCCTTTAACTAATAATTTTGCTTCTTTACCTACTTTAGCAACTACTTTAGCGTACAAATCTTTTAATCCAATACTATTTGCATGATTACCTACATAAAAGTAATCCATAAAACCATTGAACTTATGATTGGTACCAAATACAGGAAAAAAAGAATTAATTTGTCCATCAGAAGCGCCATCTGCATCTCCGCTTAAAATTTCATAACCTGCACCAAAAAGAGTATTACCTGGTTTGTAATTTATTTCAAACAATGAATTATATGCTGTTAAACTAACATTCTTAGAAAATTTACCTGACTGTGCATATAAGTTTACCAAAAATTGCAACCCTTTACTAGGTGTTATTTTAAAATGTGCACCCAGTGTTTGTCTGTTTATATTTCCTTTAACTGGCGTTTCTCCTTGTAAATTTTGATAGGTGTTATTTACAAAAAGTAAACTTCCAGATACGATACTCCAATGTTTATGCAACCATAAATAAGCCATCGCTTTATAATCAAAAACACCTCTAGCATTGCCTTGGTTATTTGGGTCGAATAAGGTATTAATTCTAGAAGGGCCATTTTGATTAAATGCCATACCTATATCCATTTTAAAATTATCTTTGGCATATTTTACTAATAAAGCATCATGAAATCTGCCCTGCATTGCCCAATCTAATCCTCCAAAAATACGCTGATCATCATAAGCTACGATTTGCCTTCCGGCTTTTACAGCCCATGCATTAGAAAGGTTAAGCTTTACCCAAGCTTCTGCTAATGAAAAACTATTCGTGTTATCTTTAGCTGTAATTTGAGGTTCATCACCCCACACACTAACATCTTGAAAACTAATAAAACTAGAGATTTTCTTGTCAAAATATCCAAATTTCAACCTAGCTCTTTGATGTACAAAAAGACCAGCATTATTATTGTTACTTATAAGAGTTCCAAACCCATGAGAATACTCACCCCTGGCTCTATAATCTCCGTCAATTTTTAATTGTTGTGCTTTAGTGGTCATTAAAAATACTAGGGTAAAAAAAAGAAATAGTATTATTTTTTTCATCGAGTTAATTGTTAATTAAATTATTTAGCCTCTTTTAGTGTTTGGCTACCTAGTTAATTTTAACCTTTTCATATAAATTAGTTATTCTATTAAAAGATTTTGTTAAACTATTGCTTAACTTATACACTTCAATGTCTTTAAACCCTTGTTTAAAAAATCGATCTTTATTTGTTTTTACATTTTCCCAACGTTCCATAATATCTCCTAAAGCTTCATCTATTCTTTCGTTGTTAAAACTAGAAACTAACAACTCATTTAAAGCGTCATCTATTTCTTTAAAAACTGCACGTAATTTATTTTCTGTATTTGTGTTTTTAAGACCAGGTTTGTTAGCAAAATAATACAAACCTAACCTTTGAGAAAGCATTCTTTGTCTTCCAGATTTATTTATAATTCCTTTAAGTTCGGCATCTTCTTCCGCTACATCTGAATCAAGCGATCCATTTCCTTTAGATTCTAAAATTATTGTATTCACTACATTATTTGCATATTTTAAAATAGTTGAATTTGTATTGATAATTTTAACGGCATCTTCTTTGTTTGGAGTAGATTCTAAGAATTTTTTATACTTAACCCATGTATTTTCAACATCTTTTAATCTATTTTTTGTTAAAGAAGAACTAGTATTTTTACCTAAGATTAAATTTTGTTTTTCAAAAATTATCTTCGTAATCTTTAAATCTTTTTTTGCTTTAAAGTCACTAGGATTATTTAACAAATACAAATATATTTTACCCATTTTTTGAGTAAGCATTCTTTGTTTTCCAGAAATATTAACAGCTTTATTAAATGACAACGTTCCGAACTTATTATTTTGAGAAAAAGATAGAAGTATGGCAAAAAATAAAGCTAAAGTGAATGTTTTTTTCTTTAAATTCTTCATAATTTAGAAATTTATATACATTAATATGTTTTTGTTTTTTTAAAAATAGTATTACTACTACTGAAACCAATTGATTAAGAAAAATAACAACCAATTAAATTTAAGAGTTTTTAGAAATAAGAAATTCTATTAATAGTCTTTAATATGAAACATTGATATTTCTCCTTTAGGAGATAGATGTATCAATATTAACATAGTTCCATTCTCAAATTCAACCAAGTAGTTTTTTTCCTTCTCTTCTTCCATAATTAATTCATAGCTAGACATAGTTCCTTTATTACCATGTAAGCTATCAATCATTTTTTCAAAGGAAGCTTCTTGAAGTTCTTTTTTTAAATTTTGACTAAATTTTTGATGAATTAGAGAGCCGTCTTTTTTATTGTAGGCTTCTTTTACTAAGTTAAGGGTATTTTTATAATCTTCTTTAGTTTGTGAAAAAACTGAAAACGACAAAAATACAGTTGCTAATGCAATAGTGATTTTTTTCATACTGGGGGGACAAAAAATTATATTCAACTGTTATTTACGGGTTTAAAGATATATCTTTTTTTCAACCCAGCAATATTTTGCATACATTCTAGTTGTTTTTCTAAAAAAAAGGGGGTTTTTCCTGTTTTTTTAAAAATCCGAAAATGTTCTATAATAAACCAACTACCAAGTCTGTTTTCAAAGAAGAAACTTGATTGTAAAAAGCCACAGCAAAGGCAAAAACACTAACTATAATACCAATCATAAAAACAGTATAAGTAGTACGCAAAAGTTTATATTTTCTATTAAGAACCAATCCTAAAAAATATAAATCTTTAGTTAAAGAGCCGTATAAATAATCTCGATCTTTCATCATTTCACTCATGCCCCATTCAAATTCTGGCAAACTCATTTTATGAAAATTACCAAAAAAAATTAAATTCACTTTCTTATTAGCAATATCTTCTTTTGAAAATTTACCTTCTGTTACATTGGGTCTTGTTGCTAAAATGGAAAGAATGATAGAAACTACCGTAAAACTAACAAATATGATAGTAGGTATAATTAAATACCCATTCGTAGGGTTGTCTAATTTTGGAATTAAAGTAGATAAAGCCATAGATATAATAATTGCATTTACCGAAAGCAAAATATTGGCTTTCGTATCTGCTATATCACTTAATGTAATATGATTTCTTAATGCTACTCTAAACATCGTTTCAATGCCTCTTTCAGGTAAATCTACTTTATCTTTTTTTAATTGAAGTTCTTCTTTCTTTTGTGCCGTTTTCTTATTCTCTTCTTTTACTTTTTTTTCTGATTTAATAAGCTGTGCTAAGTTTTTAGATTTCTGTTTTTCCCATTTTTTAATAGCAACATTGGTGTAAAAACGATGACTGTTTGTTAAAAAATCAATGTTTTTTTTAATCCAATTTATCTCAGAAATCTTTTCTTTTCCAACTAGCTCTGTTTCTTTATGTAATAATTGAGAAAACTCTAAGTAATTTTTACTTCCTAAATGAGAACAATCTGCATCTTTAAGCATTTTCTCTAATTTACTAGATGGGTTTATTCCCATTTTAGTAGATAAGATTATTGCTTTTACCTTTTCTATAAACTCATTTGATGTTTCGTTGGATTGCAAAAAATCAATTGCAATCTTAACACTTTCTTCTTCATGATTGTTCGGATTAACAGTAAAACCAGTATCATGAAACCAAGCAGCAATTAATAAAATTTCTTTATTCTCATCGCTTAATTCACTTTCTGTAGCTAATTCATTCGCTTTTTCTACTACTCTAAAAGTATGTGATAAACCATGATACACAAATTTTGTATGTAATTGTTCATTCAATAAGTTTACTACAAAATTTTCGGTTTTCTCTATAAGAGTGCTCATAAATCAGTAATTTAGTTAAGTAAAAGTAACCAAACTTTAGTAATTATAATAACGTAAGCTTTTACAAAATATACCGACAAACCTTAATTAAAAAAAATCTGTATGTTAACTTGGAAAGATATTATTAGTTTTACCTTAAAAGGAAATCCAACTCCTAATAAAATTGTACAAAAAACAGATAGCGAATGGCAAGAAATATTAACTACTGAAGAATATAAAATAACCCGTTTAAAAGGAACAGAACGTCCTTTTTCTGGCGAACATTGTACTTCTTTAAAAGCAGGTAAATATAATTGTACCTGCTGTAATACCCCTTTATTTGATTCAACTATTAAATTTGAATCCCATTCTGGTTGGCCAAGCTTTACGCAGCCAATTCAAGAAAATGCTATAAAATATTTTAAAGATAATTCTCTTGGTATGGTTCGTGTCGAAATTTTGTGTAATACTTGTGATGCACACTTAGGTCACGTTTTTCCCGATGGTCCAGAACCTAGTGGATTACGTTATTGTGTAAATTCTATATCTCTTAAACTAAATAATAATGAATAAACAAATAGCCATTCTTGGCGGAGGATGTTTTTGGTGTACAGAAGCCATTTTTAATGAAATAAAAGGAGTTGAAAAAGTAGTTTCTGGTTATGCTGGCGGAAATGTTCCTGGGCATCCTACTTATAGAGAGATTTGTTCTGGTTTAACGGGGCATGCTGAAGTAATACAAATTACTTTTAACCCAGAAGAAATTACTTATAAAGATCTATTGATTATATTTATGACAACACACGATCCTACTACTTTAAATAAACAAGGAGCAGATGTTGGTACTCAATACAGATCGGTTATTTTTTTTCAAAATGAAAATGAAAAAACAATTGCAAATAAAGTCATAGAAGAAGTACAACCTTATTTTGAAAATACTATTGTTACAGAAATAAGCAAACTTCCTATTTTTTATTTAGCAGAAAAAGATCATCAAAACTATTATGAAAACAATAAAGAACAAGGATATTGTAGTTTTGTGATTGCTCCTAAAATAAATAAACTAAGAAAAATGTATGCAGATAAATTAAAGTAGTTTTACTTAGGTAAGAAACTATTATAAAAATCGACCTACAAAAAACACAAATTATTAATACTAGCTCTAAATGAAAAGGTCTAAACTTACCATTGAAAATATAAAAGGAAAAAAGTTAAACGCTTACATAGAATTTCCTGCAAACCAAAAACCTAATTTCTTTGCAATTTTTGCACACTGTTTTACTTGCACAAGCTCTTTAAGTGCTGTAAAAAATATTAGTAGAACGCTTACAAACTATGGTTTTGGTGTAGTTCGTTTCGATTTTACCGGTTTAGGAAGAAGTGAAGGAGAATTCGCAGAAAGTCATTTTTCTGCAAATGTTTCTGACCTAATTGCTGTAAGTAATTATATGAAGCAACATTATGAAGCGCCTTCTTTATTGGTGGGACATTCTTTAGGTGGAGCCGCAGTACTTACTGCAGCAGCAAAATTAGAAACAGTTAAAGCTGTTGCTACCATTGGTGCACCAGCAACAGTAACTCATGTCACCCATTTATTTTCTCATGGTATAGAAGAAGTAGAAAAAAAAGGAGAAGTAGAAATTAATATTGGCGGAAGGCCTTTTAAAATCAATAAAGATTTTGTAGATGATTTTAGTAAAACCGATTTACCAACGATAGTAAAAAACTTACGAAAACCATTACTAATTATGCATTCTCCTACCGACGGTGTTGTTCATATTAAGAATGCAGAGCAAATTTATCACAATGCACATCATCCAAAAAGTTTTGTAACCTTAGATAATGCAGATCATTTATTATTAAAATCTGAAGACAGTAATTATGCAGGTAATGTAATAGGTACTTGGGTGCAGCGTTATTTTCCAATTCAGAAAAAAGAAATACTAAAAACCAATGGTGAACAATTAGTCGGTTATTTAAATTTAGTGGAAGATAATTTTACTACCAAAATCCAAACCCAAAACCATAGTATGATTGCAGACGAGCCATCTTCTGTTGGTGGAGATGATTTTGGTCCATCTCCTTACGAATATCTTAACGCTGGTCTTATTGCTTGTACTGCTATGACGCTTAAAATGTATGCAAAACGCAAAAACTGGGACTTACAAGAGGTGTATGTTTATGTTACTTATACTAAAAAGAAAAGTGAAGATATAGGTATCGTTTTAGATACTCCAACGTATGTAGATTACTTTACTAAAAAACTAAAATTAATTGGTAATTTAGATGAAAAACAAAAAGAGCGATTAATACAAATTGCTTCAAAATGTCCTGTACACAAAACATTAGCAAATAAAGCCTATTTTAACACTGCTTTAGTTGATTAAAGTTACTTGTTTTTAATAAATTAAATACACCATTTCATCTGTAGCATCATGAAATTAAATATTCGAAATACCTTTAGTAAAGAACTTCCTGCCGATAAAATTTTAGAGAACAATCGTAGACAGGTTGTTGGCGCCTGTTTTTCGTATGTAACCCCGAAAAAAACAGCAAAACCAAAAGTATTACACGTTTCTGATGAAATGTTGGCAGAAATAGGTGTAACCAAAGAGGATGCCGAATCGGAAGAGTTTTTGCATGTTTTTACTGGTAATACTACTTTAAAAAACACGCATCCTTATGCTATGTGTTATGGTGGACATCAGTTTGGAAATTGGGCAGGACAGTTAGGAGATGGTCGTGCTATTAATCTTTTTGAAATAAACCATAACAATCAACAATGGGCTATACAACTTAAAGGAGCTGGTGAAACTCCCTATTCTAGAACAGCAGATGGTTTAGCGGTTCTTCGCTCTTCTGTTAGAGAGCATTTGTGTAGTGAGGCAATGTACCATCTTGGTGTTCCTACAACACGTTCTCTATCTTTATCTTTAACAGGAGATCGTGTTTTAAGAGATATTATGTATAATGGAAATGCTGCTTATGAGAAAGGAGCTGTTGTTTGTAGAGCTGCTCCTAGTTTTATTCGTTTTGGAAATTTTGAAATTTTAGCTGCTCGCCAAGATTATGATACTTTAAAAAAACTAACCGATTATACCATACAACATTTTTATCCTGAAATTACTTCCGAAGGAAAACAAAAATACCTTGATTTTTTAACAGAAGTAAGAAATAGAACTATTGAAATGATTGTTCATTGGCAACGTGTTGGTTTTGTGCATGGAGTAATGAATACAGATAATATGTCTATTCTTGGACTTACAATAGATTATGGTCCTTATGGATGGTTAGAAGATTTTGATACAGAATGGACTCCGAATACTACAGATGCAAAAAATAGAAGATATAGATTTGGAAATCAAGCCTACATTGGTATGTGGAATTTATATAAACTTGCAAACGCTATATACGGTTTAATAGAAGAAACAGATTCTTTACAAGAAATTTTAGATGCCTATGAAAATTTATACACGAATAAGTATGAATTAATGATGCAAGAAAAACTAGGACTATATCAAAATAATCATACTAACTTAATTTCTGAATTAGAAAAAACACTACAACTTACAGAAACAGATTATACGATCTTTTTTAGAAATTTAGCAACAGTAAGTAAGTTAGATACTGTAGAAATAGCATTCAATAAAATTAAAAAAGCCTTCTACATAATAGAAGGGCTAACAAGTAGTGTTAAAGACACTTGGCTTCATTGGTTTGAGAAATATAGAGACGCTCTTCAAGCTGAAAAAATAAATGATACAGAAAGAAAGCTAAAAATGAATGCTGTAAACCCTAAATATGTTCTTAGAAATTACATGGCACAATTAGCTATTGACGAAGCAGATGATGGAAACTATCAATTAATTAATGAATTATATGAAATCTTAAAAAAACCTTACGCCGAGCAACCCGAAAACGAAAAATGGTTTGCTAAACGCCCCGAATGGGCAAAACATAAAATAGGTTGTTCTATGTTATCTTGTAGTTCTTAATTTATATCATTTTCTCTGAATAATATTACGTTGTAGATTCTTTCTACCTTTGTATTTTTGCGTAGCATTAAGTTTATGTTTATGAAATTATTTCGTTTTTTTAGCTTTCTATTATTTCTTCTTATCTCTGGCTGTGCAACTTATAAAGCGCAATATTCTAACAAAAAAGAAAACAAGGTAATTACCAGTAATAAAGCACTTACACATTCATTTTACCTAATAGGAGATGCAGGTAATGCTGCTATGAATGAAAAAATTTCTTCTTTAACTTTTTTTCAGGAAGAATTAGCAAAAGCTAACAAAAATAGTACTGCTTTATTTTTAGGTGATAATGTATACCCTATTGGTGTTCCTCCTAAAAAAGACAACAGTTACAAACTCGCTAAATATCGCCTTCAAACTCAAATAAACAGCATAAAAAACTTTAAAGGAAAAACCGTTTTTATTCCTGGAAATCACGATTGGTATCATGGAGTTGATGGATTAAAAAGACAAGAGAAAATTATTGAAAAAGCATTAGGGAAAAACTCTTTTTTACCTGAAAATGGATGTGGTTTAGATAAAGTTGAAATTAATGATAATCTTACCTTGATTACTATTGATAGTAGATGGTTTATCATGAATTGGGACAAAGAACCAAAAATAAATGACAATTGTGATATAAAAACTCGGGAACGTTTTATTGAAGAGTTGTGGAGTTTGTTTAAAAAAAACAGGTATAAAAATGTAGTAGTTGCTATGCATCATCCCATGTATTCTAACGGTCCTCATGGTGGAAGTTTTTCTGTAAAAAACCATCTAAAGCCTATTCCCGTATTAGGAACTTTAAAAAATTTAATTCGCTCTCATGCAGGAATACAAACAGATAATTTTCATAAACAATACAACGATTTTGTAAGTCAAATTGAAACCATTGCTAATGATTTTAAAAACAATATTGTGTTTGTTAGTGGGCATGAACACAATTTGCAATACATACAAAATAACGGATTTAAACAAATAGTAAGCGGAGCAGGATCTAAGCAATCTGCTGCATTAATAGGCTATGGTGCCAAATTTACCTATGGAAATTACGGATATGCAAAACTTAATTTTTATGAGGATGGTTCTGCTATTGTAGCATATTATGCTGCAAATAATACCGATAAAAACAAACTTCTTTTTAGTAAACAAATAATTGCTCCCCGTAAAAACACAGCTATTAACGATTTTGATTTCTCAGAATTTAATCAACATAAAAAAGAAATTACGACTTCGTTATACACTAAAGAAGATGTAGATGTTTCTGGAGCACATAAATTTATGTGGGGAAATTTAAATAGAGAAAAATATGGTAAAGAAATTACAGTTCCCGTATTAGAATTAGAAACTGTTTTTGGCGGTTTAAAACCTATCCGTCGTGGTGGGGGAAATCAAACAAACTCATTACGTTTAGAAAATCCTGAAGGAAAACAATATGTTTTACGCTCTATGTACAAAGATGGAAGTAGAATAATGGGAGGTGTTCTTAAAGGAACATTTTTAGTAGATGTTGTACAAGATGTATTTACCATGTCTCATCCGTATGCTGCATTTGTAATTCCTGATATGGCAGAAGCCGCAGGCATTTATCATACCAATCCAAAATTATATTACATGCCAAAACAACCTGCTTTAGGTATGTATAACGATATTTTTGGAGGAGAAATGTATTTGCTAGAAGAACGTCCTGCTGGCAATAGAGAAGATGTTGCTTCTTTTGGTAATTCTAAAAAAATTATTAGCACGTATGATATTCTAGAAAAAATTAGAAAAAACGGAAAACACACTGTAGATCAAAAATTCACTGTTCGTTCTCGTTTGTTTGATATGGTAATTGGTGATTGGGATCGTCATGAAGATCAATGGCGTTTTGCTGCTTTTAAAACGGAAAAGGGCAAAACATATTATAGACCTATTCCAAGAGATAGAGATCAACCTTTTTCTAAATTTGATGGTCTAATTATTCCTCTTTTTAAATTAAATACTCCTTTGGTTAAAAATATGCAATCGATGGATTATGATATTAAAGATATGAAATGGTATAATAATTATCCTCGATTCTTTGATACTGAGTTTTTAAATAAATTAACATTACAAGATTGGTTACAAGAAGTACAACATATTCAAAATAACTTAACTGATGAAGTAATTGAAAATGCAATAAAAAAATTCCCAAAAAGTATTTTTGATATTGATGGAGAAGAAATTATTGCTAAAATAAAATCTAGAAGAAATAAATTGAAAGAAATTGCCAAAAGCTATTATAAAAAACAGGCAAAAAAGGTTCAAATTGTTGGTACCGACAAAGATGATAAATTTATTGTAAAACGTTTAAACAACGATGAAACAAGTATTGAAATTTTCAGAAAAGAAATAAAAATATATGAACGTACTTTTAAAACTGAAGAAACTGATGAAGTACAACTGTATGGATTAAATGGTGATGATGAATTTTATATTTCTGGTGATGTAGATAAAAGTATCTTAATTCGATTAATTGGTGGACATAACCATGATACTTATGAAGACACCTCTTCTGTTTCTGGATGGAGTAAAAAAACGAAAGTGTATGACTATATTTCTAAGAAAAATACGGTTAAAGGTTCTGGTGAATTAGATGATTTACGCCAAGACAACTATTACAAAAACACCTATAACCATAGAGATATAGATAACAACACCACTTTAGTTTTCCCTAGTTTTGGAGGTAACCCAGATGATGGTTTTGCTGTTGGTGTAGATATTACACACACTCGTTATGGATTTAAGAAAAAACCTTTTGACAATCAACATAACTTAACTGCAAACTATTATACAAGTGTTAATGGTTTTGACATCAATTATACTGGAGAATTCACTGAATTTATTGGTAATTGGAGCTTAGAATTAAAAGCAAGGGCAACGAGTAGTAATTATTCATTCAACTTTTTTGGTTGGGGTAATAATTCTATCTATAATCAAAACTTAGACTTAGATTTTTATAGAGTTAAGAAAGAGGAATACAACATAAATAGTTCTCTTGTAAGAAGGTTTAATTGGGGTAGTACTTTTAAACTTACAGGTAGTTTTGAAGCGATTAAAGTAGAAAATACGCTTAATAGAAACATCAATACGTTATCGAATCGTGTTACCAATATTTTTGACAGAAATTACTTTGTAGGAGGAGAAGCTACTTTTAATCACCAAAGAATAGACAACAATAGCTTTCCTACAAAGGGAATGAATTTTAACCTAACCATAGGTGGTAAAATGAATACTGAATTTACCAATAGACATTTTGGGTATCTGAAAACCTCTTTAGCTATTTATCAAAATTTAATTTCAAATAGAAGTTTAGTATATGCTTCTGAAATAGGTACACATGTAAATTTTAAAAACAGATTCGAAATTTATCATGCTGCTACTTTAGGAGGTAATAAAACACTTCGTAGTTTTAACAACCAACGTTTTACAGGAACAGAAAGTTTTTACCACACTAATGATCTACGTTTGCGAATAGGTAGTTTTAAGGCTTTTATTCCTATGAAATTTGGAATAACTTCTGGTTTTGATTATGGGAAAGTTTGGAGTCCTTTTGCTACTAAATCTTCAACTTGGAATACAAGTTATGGAGGCTCTTTATGGTTTAGTGGTTTAGATATGTTTACAGCTAACTTATCTTTATTTGATGGAAATGACGGAAATCGTTTTTCTTTTTCTTTAGGTTTTAATTTTTAGACATTAGTAGATGATAATACCTTAAGACTAACATTAATTGTCCATTCGATCGCAAAACTTTTTGAGATCTAAATGAATCTCAATTGCGCTCGATTTGACATGAATAAAGTATAAGAAGAGAAACAATTAAATAACTAATAACTTTTATATTTTTAAATAAATGAATCAACAATTTGTACTTTTTTTCGCCTCAATTTTAGGAATGCTCGGAATTATTTTTGGAGCATTTGGAGCGCATCTTTTAAAAAAGAAATTAACTTCTAATCAATTAAACAGTTTTGAAACAGGTGTAAAATATCAAATGTATCACGCATTACTTTTATTACTCTTAGGTTTTCGTTACACAAAAGAGTTAAATGGGAGTTTATGGTGTTTCTGTATTGGAATACTATTGTTCTCTTTTAGCATTTACGGATTAGTTTTGTCTGATGGCTACGGAAAAAAAATGCGTTTTTTAGGACCTATAACACCTATTGGAGGATTATTTTTAGTTGCTGGGTGGTTTTTACTAGCGCTAAATTTCCTGTAATTTTTTTCTTTATTTATAACGTATTACTCTATTTGTAAAGTATAATTTAGTATTGCGGTTTTAATTATAAATTAAATACATTTATTCTCTTAAAAGCTTCATAATATAAGAATTAACCCAAAATAATATTCTTTTCTCTTTTAACAAAATCTTAAGTGGTTGCAGGTGCAACCACTTGTCGTTTTCACTACTTTTGCAAAATGAAAAATGAGGAGCATTCCATTAATTTTTTCGAAAATTCTTTAGGTCCTTGGCTAGGTAAAACAGTTAAAATAGTAGATTATTATCTTTTAGAATCTTTTGAGAAAAATAATTTAGATATTACAAAAGAACAAATGATCGTTCTAAAAAAACTGTATTCTCAAAATGGTTTGTACCAAAATGAATTGGCTCGTTTAACTTTTAGAAATAAATCTTCTTTGGCGCGTTTACTTGCTAAAATGGAATCTAAAAATTATATCTCTCGTAAACAATGTACTAATGACAAACGAATTAAAAAAGTTTTTTTAACTGCCTTAGGTAAAGAAGTTTTTGAGAAAGCAATTCCTATTATTAAAAAAATGTTAGCTAAAATGGAACAAACAATAACTAGCGAAGAAAAAGAACAAATGATCATAATATTAAAAAAAATTCAAAACAATTTTTGTTCTAAAAAAGAGCATGCTTAATTATTACATAACATGAGAAAAATTATTCTGTCTATTCTTGGTGTTCTATTAGTTCTTGGTTCTATAATACTTGGAAATTATATTATAGGAAAAAAGAAAAAAAGAAAGCCAAAGTTTTCAAAAATTATTAAAACAGTTTTTGTAGAGAAAATTCAAAATAAAGAAATTCCAATAACCTTAACAACTAGTGGAAATTTAATTGCTAAAAATAAAATAGCTCTTTTTTCTGAAGTTCAAGGTGTTTTAAAAAAGCAAAACAAATCTTTTAAAGCCGGTACTCGTTACACAAAAGGGCAAGTTTTATTAAATGTGAATAGCACTGAGTTTTACGCTAATTTAAAAGCTCAAAGAAGTAACTTATTTAATCTTTTAGCTTCCATAATGCCAGATATACGATTAGATTATCCTACTGAATTTGATAAATGGCAAAGCTATTTACAACAGTATGATATTAATAAAACAATAGCTCCTTTACCTAAAACAAACACAGACAAAGAAACCTATTTTATTTCTGGCCGTGGTATTACTTCTGCTTTTTATACTATTAAAAACTTAGAAGTAAGACTTGGTAAATATACTATTAGAGCTCCTTTCACGGGTGTTTTAACTGAGGCGTTAGCAACGCCAGGTGCTTTAGTAAGAAACGGACAAAAACTAGGAGAATTTATAGACGAATCTGTATATGAATTAGAAGTTACCGTAAATACTGATTATGCTAACTTATTAGTTGTTGGTAATACTGTAACACTTACTAATTTAGAGAAAACAAAGAAATATGAAGGTAAAGTAGTTCGAGTAAATGGAAAAGTAGATTTAGCTTCACAAACTATTAAAGTATTTATAGAAGTTGCACATAAAGATCTAAAAGAAGGGATGTATTTAGAAGCTAATCTAAATGCAAAAGTAGAACAAAATGCCATAGAAATTTCTAGAAAGTTAGTGGTAGATAATTCTAAAATTTATACTGTTAAAAACGATAGTATTTTAAGTTTAGTAACTATAAACCCTGTATACTTTAATAGTGAAACAGTAGTTGTAAAAGGAGTAGAAAATAATACAACTATTTTAACACAAGTACTCCCTGGCGCTTACGAAGGTATGATTGTTAAAACCAGCAAAAAGTAATTAGAAATGAAAAAAATAATTACTTATTTTATTAAATATCCCGTTGCTGTAAATGTAACTATTATTGCTTTTTTAGTTTTTGGTTTAATGGGTGCATTAAGTATGAAATCTTCTTTTTTCCCTTTAGTAGATTCTCAACTAATTACTATTAATTTAATATATCCTGGAGCTTCTCCTCAAGAAATAGAAGAAGGGGTTGTTTTAAAAGTAGAAGACAATTTAAAAGGAATTGTTGGTGTAGAAAGAGTTACTTCTGTTTCTAGAGAAAATAGCGCTACTATTAGAGTAGAAGTAGAAAAAGGTAAAAACATAGACAATGTATTGTCTGATGTGAAAAATGCGGTAGATAGAGTGCCATCTTTTCCTAGTGGAATGGAACCTCCTGTTATAGCTAAAGTAGAAAGTGTTCGGCCAACAATCAGTTTTACGGTAAGTGGTAAAAACGTTTCTTTAAAATCTTTAAAACAATATGCAAGAGATATAGAAAGTGACATTAGAGGAATAGAAGGTATTTCTCAAGTGGCTATTTCTGGTTTTCCGGAAGAAGAAATTGAAATTGCTATAAGAGAGCAAGATTTACGAGCTTATAATTTATCTTTTAACGAAGTAGCAAACGCAGTAAGAAATTCTAATTTATTAATCACTGGTGGAAACATAAAAACAGCAAGTGAAGATTATTTAATTAGGGCTCGTAATCGTTTTTATTATGGCATTGAATTGCAAAACATAATTGTTAGAGCCAATCCTTCTGGTACTATAATTCGATTAAAAGACATTGCAGATATCTCTGATAAATGGTCTGAGAACCCAGATCGTATCTATTTTAATGGAAATTTAGCCATTAACGTTACTGTTAGCAACACTAATAATGAAGACCTTATTAGTTCTGCAGATAAAGTGAAAGAATATATTGATAAATATAACCAAGAACATCAAAATGTACAATTAAATGTTTCTAGTGATGGATCTATTACACTAAATGCAAGAACTGTATTATTGATTAAAAATGGAATTGGAGGAATTTTATTAGTACTCTTTTTTCTTGCATTATTTTTAAACGTACGATTGGCTTTTTGGGTTGCCTTTGGATTACCTGTAGCCTTTCTTGGTATGTTTATTTTTGCCGCACAATTTGATGTTACCATTAATGTGTTATCTTTATTTGGAATGATTATCGTTATTGGTATTTTGGTAGATGATGGAATTGTGATTGGCGAAAATATTTACCATCATTATTACGATTTAGGAAAATCTAAAATTCAAGCAGCTATCGATGGTACTATGGAAGTTATTCCGCCAATAGTTTCCGCTATTTTAACAACTATTATTGCTTTCTCTACTTTTTTCTTTTTAGATGGAAGAATTGGTAGTTTTTTTGGGGAAGTTTCTACCATTGTACTTTTAACTTTAACCGTTTCTTTGGTAGAAGCATTAATTATTTTACCAGCTCATATTGCACACTCTAAAGCTTTAGATAGAAAAAGAGAAGAAAATGGAGAATTAAAGAAAACCAATAAAGTAGATGGTTTTTTTAATATAGTAAATGAAAAAGCAGATCGATTTTTATCAAAAATAAGAGATAACTTTTACATTCCTATTTTAAAATTTTCTTTAAATAACAAGATTCTTGCTTTTGCCATACCTATTGGTATTTTCATTTTAAGTATTGCTTCTTTACGAGGTGGAATTGTTAGAACCGCTTTTTTTCCAAGAATTGCGAGTGATCGTATTCAAGTTACCTTAAATATGCCACAAGGAACGAATGAAAAAGTAACCGATTCTATTATTTCTTTTATTGAAAAAAAGGTATGGATTACCAATAAAGAGTATACCGAAAAACAAACTGGTGATGAAGATGTAGTACAAAATGTAATAAAAAGAGTTGGGCCAGGTAGTGCAAACGCAACACTTACGATTAATTTATTACCAGGAGAATCACGTGATTTTTCTTCGCCAGAAATTACCAATACTATACGAGATAAAGTAGGAAAAGTGTATGGTGTAGAAAATCTGATCTTTGGTTCTGGAGGAAATTTTGGCGGAAGCCCTGTAGCAGTTTCTTTATTAGGAAATAATATTAAAGAATTAAAAGCGGCTAAAAAAGAATTAAAATTAGAATTAGAAAACAATACGCAATTAAAAGATGTTTCTGATAATGATCCTGCTGGAATAAAAGAAATTCGAATACAACTAAAAGACAATGCTTACGCTTTAGGTTTAAACCTTCAATCTGTAATGTCTCAAATTAGATCTGGTTTCTTTGGATTTCAAGCACAACGTTTTCAAAGAGGACAAGATGAAATTAAAGTTTGGGTTCGTTATAATAGAAAAGACAGATCGTCTATTAAAAACTTAGATGATATGCGTATTTTAACTCCTACTGGAATTAGAATATCTTTTTCTGAAATTGCTACGTATTATATTGAACGTGGAGATATTGCCATTAATCATTTAGAAGGAAAAAGAGAAATTCAAATTACTGCCGATTTAAAAGAATTTAAAGGAAGTGCTGTTGAAATTCTAGAAGATATAAAAACGCGTATCATGCCAGAAATTACTTCTAAATATCCTACAGTTACACCTATTTACGAAGGGCAAAACAGAGAACGAAATAAGACAACCAATTCTGTAGGCACTGTTGGTTGGGTAATTTTAGCACTTATTTATATGGTTATTGCTTTTACATTTCGATCTTATAGTCAGCCAATTTTATTAATTATTATGATTCCTTTTAGTTTTATTGGAGTTGTTTGGGGGCATTATTTTCATGATTTTGCCATTGGTATTCTATCATTCTTAGGAATTATAGCCTTGATTGGTATTATGGTAAATGATGGTTTAGTACTTATTGGTAAATTCAATAGTTATTTAAAAGAAGGAATGACTTATGACAATGCTTTAATAGAAGCAGGAAAGTCTCGTTTTAGAGCTATTTTTCTAACCTCATTAACAACCGTTGCAGGTTTAGCCCCTTTACTTTTAGAAAAAAGTAGACAAGCACAATTTTTAATTCCTATGGCAATATCTATCGCTTATGGTATTGCAATTGCTACTGTTTTAACACTAATTATGTTACCAATGTTATTGTCTATTTCTAATTCTATTAAAGTAAGTATAAAATGGTTAAAAACAGGTAATCAAGTTTCTAAAGAAGAAGTAGAAAGAGCAATTATAGAATCTAAATTTGATAAAGAAGATGCGCACTAAAAAAAGTATAGGTATTATCGCTTTACTATTTTCATATTCGTTAATAGCACAAGAGATTTTAACAAAAAAAGAAGCCGTAGAAATTGCTTTAAAAAACAATTATGGTATTCAAATAGCGAACAATAATGTGAAGGTTTCTACTAATAATACGAAGATTTATAATACAGGTTTTTTACCTACCATATCTACCACAGCTGGAGCAAATTACAGAAATGAAAATCAAGAAATTACCAGGCAAGATGGTAATACAACTAGCGTAGAAGGTGCAGTAACGAAATCATATAATGCCTCCGTGAATTTAAATTATACCATTTTTGATGGTTTGGGTAGAAAATACAATTATCAAAGACTTAAAGAAACCTATAATTTAACAAAACTAGAAGCTAGAGAAACTATAGAGAATACCTATTTACAGCTTTTTAATTTATATTTTCAGGTAGCTCGATTAACAGAGAATCATCAAAATTTAGCAGAGGTATTAAAAATTTCTAAACAACGTTTAAAACGTGCAGAATACCAATATGAATATGGGCAGTCTTCTAAACTTGCTGTTTTAAATGCTAAGGTAGATATGAATAATGATAGCATTGTTTTTATTAGTAATAAGCAACAATTGTTAAATGCTAAACGTGATTTAAATATTGTTTTAGGTGTTAAAAAAGAGGTTACTTATGAAGTAGAAACGACTGTTTCTTTTCAAGAAATAAAAAGTTTTGAGGATTTGTATACTAAGACGAAAGAGAATAATGTGTCTTTAAAGCAACGTAAAAAGAATTTAGCAATAAATGATTTAAATATAAAGTTTGCCAAATCTAATTATTTACCTAGGCTTGATTTAACTAGTTCTTATAATTGGAATCAAAGTGAAAATCCGTCTACTTCATTTTTGGCAGGTATTAATACGAATGGTTTAAACGCTGGTCTTCGTTTATCTTGGAATGTATTTGATGGTGGAATTACCAAAACAAGAGTAGCAAATGCAAAAATTGCGCAAGAGAATCAACAAATTTTGATAGAACAGCAACAAGAAACATTAAGAAACACTTTAAAAAATAATTGGGAAAACTATCAAAACCAACTATTTGTTTTAAAGGTACAAGAAGAAAATGTATTAACGAGTCAAAATAATTTTGATAGAACTTTAGAGCGTTTCAAATTGGCACGAGCAACTTCTATTGAATTTAGACAAGCACAATTAAATCTCTTAAACAATAAAGCTTCTTTAAATAATGCTAAGTACAATGCTAAATTACTAGAGATACAATTACTACAATTAAGTGGTGATATTTTGAATATGAAGTTTTAAAAGATATAAATTTAGAAGATCTAGTTTCACAAAACTATAAAACGATAATAAAACATTTTCGTTTTATAGTTTTTACTTTAAAGGCATTTATGCAAAAAACAACGCTTCAAAATTATCTTTATAACTTTTACTTATTGGAATTTTAAATTTTGTATTTAAGATTACTTCTCGTTCTTTTTTAGAATATGTTTTAATTTTATTTAAATTCACAATCCAAGATCTATGCAACCTTACAAAATCACTTTTGTTACATAAAACATCTTCATAGTAACTTAATTTTTTTGCTACTATATATTTTCTATCTGTATTAGTGTATAACCTAGAGTACATTCTATCTGCTTCTATGCAAAGTACATCATTTACATCTAAAATAGCATAATCTGTTTTATAAGGAATTGCTATTTTTTTAAGTTTTCTTTTGTTTTCTTGTAGTGTTTTTAATTTTAGCTTTGTCTCATTTAAACTATCTATCGATTTAGTTGCCTTACATACAGCAGCTTTTAATCTTTGAATATCTATAGGTTTTAAAAGATAATCTAAAGCGCTAATTTCAAATGCTTTTACAGCGTACAAATCATAAGCTGTAATAAAAATAATTTGAAAATTAATTTCAGAAAACTCTTCTAATAGCATAAACCCATTTTTATTAGGCATTTCAACATCTAAAAAAACAAGATCTGGTTGGTGTTCTTTTATAGATAAAACGGCTTCATCTACGTTTGAAGCTTCTGCTACAACAATTACTTCTTTACAAAATTCGTTTAACAAATACTGTAAATTTTCTCGTGCATTTAATTCATCGTCTACAATAATAGCTTTCATCTTTTTCATTTTATATATAGTTTAGGTTAATTTATAAGGTATTTTTATGACTACTTTGGTTCCTTCTAAAACATTTTCATAAAATATACCAATGTCTGTTTTATAATAATTTCTCAAAAAAAATAGTCTATCATTAATTGCTTTTGTAGAAAAAGACTCTCTGTTATCACCATTTTCTTTTCTAATTTTTTTAGAAGCTTCCATTCCTACACCATTATCTTCGATAACACATTTTAAAACGGCTTCTTTATAAAAAGAAATAGTTAATTTTTTCTTTCCTTTTCCTTTATGTAATAAGCCGTGTTTAATAGCATTTTCTATATAAGGCTGAATAATCATTGTTGGTATTTTAATTCCATTTATTTTTTGCTTCTCCATAATATGGTACTCAAAAGTGCTACCAAAACGTAATTTTTCTAATTCTAAATATTTAGTTAACATTTGAGTTTCCTCCTCAAAATCAACAAAACTTTTTTTACTCATATTTAGGTTTTCTCTCATTAGTAAAGAAAACTTTGTTAGGTAATTATAAGCATCGTATTTGTTTTCTTTTAGCACTAAATTTTGAATTGAGTTTAAGGCATTAAAGATAAAATGAGGATTCATTTGCGACTGTAAACTTTCTAATTTAGAAGTTACAATTTGCTTTTGCAAGCGCTCTTTTTCTAATAATTGTTGCTGACTTATTCTTAGTTTTTTTATTCTCTTTTTAACAATATACCAAGCAGAAAATAATGCGAAAGAGAAACAGACTAATATAAAAAGTGTTTTTTTATAAAAAGGTAACTGAATATTTATTTGTATACTTTTTGTAGCTGTTTCACTATGATTTATTTCATGGATTGCTTTTAATTGAAATATATAATTACCAGATGCCAAATTGTTAAATGTAACTTGGTTAACACCATTTACTATCGTATTCCATGTATTAGAAGCTCCTAATAAACGATATTTATATATAACATCTTCTTCCGATAAAAATCCATTAGTTTGAAATGCAAATTGTATTTTTTTAGCATCGGAAGCTAAATGATATCTTTCTTTTTTTGAATACCTTTCATCATTTATAAAAATATCGGTAAAATAAAAATCAAATAATTTATTCTTATCAAAAGCTTTTTCTCTGTTCACTTCAAAAAGACCTTCATTAGAACTATAAAAAAGAGAATTTTCAAAAAGCACAATATCAGATATATGAAAAGAAGTTATTCCATCTTTCTTAGTTAATGTCTTAAATTCTCCTGTTTTTGTGTTTAGTACTTGTAAACTTTTATTAGTTGTAAACCATAGTATATCGTCTTCTCCTTTTACAACTCCTGTATCATTAGATAACAGGCCATCTTTGATGGTGTAATTAATTATTGCTTTTCCATTTTTAATTCCTATTAAACCATCCTTAAATGTAGAAACCCAAATAGTTCCATCATTAGTCTCATCAATATCTATTGCAAAAATTGGTTTATTATTAAATAAAACTTCTCTAGATTTCAGATTATCATCATACATTTCTAAACCATCTACATAACCTACATAAATATGTTTAGATCTTTTACTATAATAAGTAGTGTATGCCCGTTTATTTTTTAACTTTTTTACTTTTTTTGTTTCCTTATTTAATATTTCTGCAGAACCGTATAATGCGAATAAAATATTTTTATCGTTAATTACAGATAAATCTTTTACATTGAATAGTTTGATTTTACTAGATTTATTATACAATTTATTGAGCTTCTTATTGTATTTATACGAGCTGTTTACTAAACTGATGTAAGCATCTTTTTCTGTACTACAAATAGCATTTACTTTTTGATTATCTTTAGATTTTATATACTTAATATTATTGGTTTCTTTATCTAATATTGCTAAATGTCCTTTTGAAGAACCAAATAAAATAGATGAATCTTTAAATTTATGCATTGCACTAACATTACTTGTATTTTCTTTTAAATCATATTTTTCGATATAAATATTTGGCATTATATATATTCCTTCTTCTTTGGTTGTAAACCAATAATTGTTATTTCTATCTTTTATTACAGAAGTAACAGCTGTTCCTTTAAAAAAAGTTCTTACATAAATAAGTTTTTCATCGTCATATTTATACACTAAAACTCCTTGTTCTGTACAAAACCATAAAAAATTATTTTTTACATAAAAATTTATGGTATAGTTATTAATTAGTTTGTCAGGAAGAGGTATTTCTATAATTTTATCTTTATTTTTTTTTATTAAACGTGCTTTTTTTTCTACTTTATTAAAGTCATACGAGTAAAAAAAATCTATATCGTCATAAAGTATATTCCTGCAAATAGAATTACGAAAACAAGTAGTGTCTTTAAATAGTATTTTTTTTTGAAACTCTTTTCCATCAATGGAGTATAATAATTCTTTAGAGTTTAATAAAAATAAAGTGTCATTTTTAATAAAAGAAGTTCTAATTGCATTTGCTATATTTTTAATTAGTTTTTTATCTTTTTCTATAGGTAACTGAGTTATTGTACCATAACTCTGAATGATTAAATATTTTTTATAAATTAAAAAAGAAGCTAGATTACCTCGCTTGTTTATTTCTTTTAAATCTTTAAAAAGATGTAGTTCGTCTTCTTCTACATAAAAATATTGCCCTGAAATATTGTTACACCAAATCCTCCCTTTATCGTCTAATTTTAAACCAAAAACAGACAATCCTCTTTTATCTGGGTGCGTATAATTTTTAAAATTTCTACCATCGTATCGAAAAAGACCTTTATTAGCAGCTAACCAAATAAATCCTTTTTTATCTTCTAAAACATTATAAAACTCGATGTCTGGCAAGCCATCTTTTTCCGTTAAATGTGTAAAAACAGGATGCTGTGCTTTCACTAAATAGTTAAAGAGTAACAGTAATGTAAGTAGTAATTTTTTTTTCATTAAAACATTTACTTTTAATAGATATATCTTATGCCAATTTTATCTTTTTATAAGAAAAATCACATAGGAAATTTCCTTTTTTAATTTAGTTCTTTCATTGTTTTTATTAAAAATTCTTCCTTAAAATCATTTCCTTTCACTAAGGATAACTCTATACTTAGAAGGTTACCCTTTTAGGTACAAAAAAGTTATCTAAATGCGGTTAAATCATTAAAAAGAGTAGGTGATATCTATGCCATTTTAATTTTCTATCTTAATTTTTTGATATGTATAATAGAATAAAAACAAGTCAAGCATTTATAAAAGAGTTATTAAATGATGTTTTTTGTAATTATTATCAATCAAAAATGAAATAGTAGAATGTGTTTTAATTCATTTATTTTAAGTAAAATGGAGTTTTTGTTTTCAAAAAAACATCTTTTTTTCTTTTTTATTTAAAAAAGGTTGTACATTTGCAGTCTAAATCGCGGGATAGAGCAGTAGGCAGCTCGTCGGGCTCATAACCCGAAGGTCACAGGTTCGAGTCCTGTTCCCGCTACTAAATTCGATAAGCCTTTCAGGAAACTGGAAGGTTTTTTGTTTATAACTATAACAATTTTTTAAACTTATTGTCTAATTCAGATTTAGGATTTAAAGAAGGGGATAGAGAGGAAAGTATAAGAAGAGTAGTATAGACATCTAAATTATCTTCAGAAATTAGGATAATTACAATATATTCGTTCATTACTTCAAAAGAAGGTTAAAGAAATTATAGGAAGAAATAATGGAACTGATATTTATGTTAATTGCTCTATTGAAACATGTTGTTAAACGGTGATGTAAAAAGACTTTATGAAAAGACTTTAAATAAAGAGATTTTGAACTTTACATGAGTTGATTCCATTAAAAGCAGAATATACAAATGTATTAAATTTGTATGGAGGTATTTTTGAATGAGTGCATAAGAATAAAAAAAATATACAATAAAAAAGGAGTAACAAAAGAAGTACATACTTCCAATAAAGAATGATCTAAATGGTTGTTGACTAGAAAAAAATATTAAGATGATGAAAAATATAGTTTTAACGTATCTTTTATTTATAACATTTACTTGTTTTTCTCAAGATAAAGAGAATATAACTATTTTAAATTATAAAAAATTTAAAGAAAATGTTGTTGGTAAAAAAGTTCAATTAATAGATTTAAGAACAGATGAAGAATATAAAGCAGGTTTTATAGATAAGGCCATACAAATGAATTTTTTAGAAACTAAGCTATTTGAAAAACAAGTAAAGTTGTTAGATAAGAATAAACCAGTATATATTTATTGCCATTCAGGGGGAAGAAGTTCTAGGGCAGCTAAATTTTTAATGGAAAAAGGATTTAAAAAAATATATGATTTTTCTGAAGGGTATAAATCTTGGATAAAAAAGAATAAAAGATGAAAAAAGAATTGACAATACAAAATTTAAAATGTGGAGGTTGTGCACATACAATTAAAACAAAAGTTTCAGAATTAAATACAATAAACAACGTAGAGATAAATATTGAAAACTCAACTGTTACATTCGATTATAAGACAGAAGAAGATTTAAATTTCATTGTTGGTAAACTATTTTCATTAGGTTATCCAGTAGAGGGAGATAAAAATTCTATAGTATCCAAAGCAAAGTCATTAGTAAGTTGTGCCACAGGAAAAATTTTGAAATAACTATTTTATAATTAAATATAATATTAAGTTCGTAAAAAAATAAATTTGATTTCTAAAGCTTTAGATATTTACTTCCCAAAGCTGGCTCAAATGCCAGAACTAAAAGAGAATTTAATTTCGATAAGTAGTTTTGTAGAAGTTAAAGCAGGTACAGTTATTTTAAAACAAGGAGAATATATAAAAGTAATACCCCTGTTAATTTCTGGTTTGGCAAAAGTGTTTAAAGAAGAATCTGTAAATGGGAATGAAGTTTTATTATATTATATAAAACCTGGTGAAAGTTGTGTAATGTCTGTAACTACACTTATAAGACAACAAAAAAGTCATGTAAAAGCGGTAATAGAAGAAGATTCTAATGTTGTTTTAATTCCAGCAGACAAAGCTCTTAAAATAGCTAAAAAATATTCTAAATGGAATGAGTTCTTCTATGATTTATTTAACTTAAAATTTGAAGAGTTACTTAATGTGATTGAGATTTTAACCTTTTCTAATAAAGACGCAAGACTACTAGAATATTTAAAAAAGGAATCTCAGTTAAAAAATACAGTTACATTACAGACCACCCATCAACAGATTGCTTACGATTTAGGTTCTTCAAGAGAAGTAATCTCTAGGTTACTCAAAAAGCTAGAAAGTGAAGGTATTGTTAAATTAGGCCAAGGAAGTATTAGTCTCCTTTAATTAATTTTGCCCCTTTCTAAATCCATACATACTTTGTCTAATAAAACCCTTAGGAAATTGATCATCATCAGAAAAACCAAGTTTTATGGTTCCACTATCTTCCGGAATATAATTTGTCTTAAAAATATAATCCCAAAGGCTTAAGCTTATTCCAAAGTTTACGCCATATCTTCCTTCAGGAAGGGTATACGCATGATGATATAAATGCATTACAGGATTATTGAGAATGTATTTAAAAGGTCCCCAAGTAATATAAACGTTTGAATGATTAATATGACCTATAGTAATTGCTATAAAATGAATGATATAAGCCTGTTCGGGCTCAAACCCAAATAATATCATTACAACAAAAGTTTTGAAAGGTTTGTATAGTATGTTTTCCATCCAATGATATCTTAAATGAGCAGCGAATCCCATTTCTTTAACGCTATGATGCACTTTATGAAATTTCCATAAAAACGAAAACTTATGTAGTAATGTATGTGTAAACCACTGTGCAAAATCTAGAATTACAAAAAAGACTATTAGTTGTAACCATATTGGCCAACTAGAGGGATTTATAAGTGCTATGCTTTTATCTGTTATACCTATACTTGTAAAGCTAAGATGTAATAGTTTATAAAAACCACTTATAGCGATAGAAAAAAGGAAGAAGTTAAAAAACATATAAAAAGCATCTAACCAAAAATCTTTTCTAAAAATAGACTGTTGTTTCCTCCAAGGAAATACTATCTCTAAACCCCAAACAAAAAGAGAAATGATAATTAATCCCCAAAAATAGTTGCTGTACCAAGGCACATCAAATAGTATCGATTTCCAAGTCCAATTTACAGTTCCATAAAAAGCGGTAATAAATGTTTCTATGTATTTATTCATAACTATCTAGTTGTTATTAATTCGAAATTCTTACAATTAGAGCCCTAAAAAAAGAATATTTTAAAATATTAAAACGAATTTACTAAAAAGCACAACCAGAAGGCTGTGGATTTAATTTTTCTAGATTACTTGCAAAATCTGAAGCTAATGTATCCTGGATAAATCCATTAGAAACAGATCCTCTGAATATGATGGTTCCATAACCAGATGTGTTCATATGGGCTCTTACCAAGACTACCTGATTGTCATTAATGGCTACTGGCCCTCCAGATCTTACAAAAGGCTGCTCGTTAACATGGCTATGCCCCAAAATACGCCTATATAATAAAGTACCGTCTTCTGTTATTACTTCCCACCAATTTGCATATTGTTCGCAACCTTTGTCTGGGCTTGAAATACTAACGCTAAAATTATAATTATTTACATCACCAGAAACGGAAACATTAACTATTGATGCCTCTTTGGTAGTAATAATAGGAGGTTGGTTCTCATTGGTATCTTCAGATACCTCACCTTGTGCACAAGAACTAATATTTAAGCATAATAAGAATAATGCTATGTGTATCATTTTTATATTCATTATCTAAATATTTTAATACCTAAAATTAATTAAAAAAAAGAACTCTATTTGTGACATAAGTTACATCTTAGTTATAATCTTTTAAAAGTATAATGCCAAAGATAAAGCATAAGTATACCTTAGTTACAATCACTATTATTCAATAGTATAAATAATAAAAAATACCCTTGTAACATATGTCACAGCATATATAGATATTCTAAAATATTTTTGTGTTGTAATATTAATAAGAATAATTAATTATGAAAATAAAAGCTTATTAATGTTTTTAGAATATTTCTCTCAAAAAATCTAAAAATGAAACGAAGAGAGTTTTAAACAATAGAAATAATAAGTCTGGTATTTAACTTGGTAGTGTTGATTGCAAAATAAGAGTGTTTTTTCTTTAGAGTTCTGTCACAAAAACTCATAGAATACTGCTACTAGAAGATCAACTACTTATGGTGAAGCCAAATATTATTCTTTTAAGTATAGTAACTAAACAAGAATTGTAATGAGAGATAATAAAGCATTAAAGTTATTAATTGTTTGCGCCATTTGCGCAGGATTATTTACGCTTATTTATTTTCTTATAGATTAATTAAAATACATTTTAAGATGAAAAAAAATATGGGCGGTGCAGACCGCATAATTAGATTTGTTGTTGCCGCAGTTATTGGTTTGTTGTACTGGCAAGGTATAATTGAAGGAACATTAGCTTATGTACTATTTGTAGTAGCTGGCATTTTTTTATTAACTGGTTTAATAAGTTCTTGTCCTCTATACTCATTAGTAGGGCTAAATACTTGTAAAGTTAAAAAATAATTTACCGCTTGTTTTTTGTTGTCGAAAACATCAACTTGAAAATGTTTAAGTTGTTGTTGATTAGTTTTTTTAGGCTAAAAAGTTAAAAAAAATATGTCTTTGTAGATAGAATATATTCTGCATACTTACACTGTTAAGAGTAGTAGGTTATATACCCATTATAATAGTTATTCTAGCTTCTATTTTAGGAACTTTTTTATATGGTTTATTAAAGAATAAACAGCCTCATTAGTTATTATAAGAATTAGAAATATATGTAAAATAATAATTCTAATTTTAACTTAAATAGGGTTTAAAGATCATAGATCAAAACCTCTGCACTAAAGTGCAGAAGGCGTTTAGTCTATAATTCTATTTTTCTGTTCTAAGGATAATAATTTACAACTACTATTGTTTTTAAAGAATAAGTAACGGTTTTTAGCAATTAGCCAATAAATATAGTTTCTAATAAATAAAGGTATTATTTTAAAAAGATATATTGCTTTATAAGGAAACCCTAAATCATAAAAGATAGATAAAATTGCATTCGAACGATTTAAAATTTTTCCGTTTCTTACATAATATATTGTAGAAAGGTTCTTAGAATCTATTTTTACTCGATGCTTCAGTAGTATGTTTTTAGCAGTACTAGATTGTAGTGAAACAAACTGTAACTCTCCTTTTTTATCTTTATCTAATAAAAACAAAACAAAACTATTGCACATGGCACAAACTCCGTCAAAAAACACGATTTGATTATTCATAAATTGATATAATTGTGGAATATTTCATGAAGAAGAATAATTCCTGGATAAGCTAATGGAAATGTAAATAAAAAATCATTTAACCCCATTATTATAGCGGTTGCAAAATGGAAAGAAAAAATACTAAATAAAGCAATATATAATACAATAGGATTAGGGATAAAAAAGGAAATAGGTACAGCTAACATAATAAATATAGCAGAATGAGATAATAAACGTTCTAATTTAGGGCGCTTTTTTAAGGTGTTAGATATTTTAGGAACTCCATAAGAGTAAGTTCCAAAAATTAAGTGAAGAACATTACCTTTTCTCCAATAAGGAGATGTTAATTTAGCTATTCCTGAAGTAGTATAACCAAGCAAAACCTGAAGACCCAAAAAAACTAATGTAACTAACTTCCCAATAGAATTATCTAATAAAAAACACAAGCTAAAGGTTAGTAAAGTAATCATTCTTAGTTGATCTGCTCCATCTTTACTGGAGGTTCTATTGATATAAGAAAATAGAGTAATAAGGGTAAGTGATAAAAAAAGTACTTTAAAAGCGATTATTTTCCCTGTAAAAAAAAGTATGGCAGATAATAAAGTACAAGCAATTTGAATTACATGTATCAAAATCCATTTCCTCTTATTGTTATGTACCTTATCAATTTTCGGATAAATAAAATTAAAATAATGAGTAGGAACAAAACTCAATTCCAAAGAAGAGATTAAAGTAGATAATAATACAATACTTAAGCTAAATGTATAGCCTAATGATAGCCAATTTAAATTTTCCATAATTTATATTATTTGATAGTTTGAGTCGTAGATCACTTTTTTTATTTTTAAATCTTCACATCCTTCAGAGGATACAATGGCAAACTTTAAACCACTTATTTTTTTTCCTTTTTTTTGTAAATACCTAAAAATAGTTAATACAATATTTATGTGGTTTAAAGATAGTTTCATCTTGTCTTTATCTTTAACAGCATGAAATTCTCTAGTTAAATACTGGCAAATGTCAATCATTCCTTTATTGTAATATTTAAAAGGATTCCAAAAAATTCTTTTAAAAGAAAATTTTTTGTACATATTTAGCTCTTCCCAAGATGAGTTTCCTAAATTTTCTTCATTTATCTTGTATACCAATCTAAAATCATTTACTAGAGGGTTTGGAGCAAAAAACGAGTAATTAGGTAATAAGTGTAGCTTATCAAACTTATTAATACGTTTTTGTAAACCTTTAAATTGGTAGAGAATACTTGCCACATAAAATATGGCAAGTATTGTTATAACAACAATAAGCATCCTTAAGAAAGTTTTTTTCTTAATTTAATTAACTCTTTTAAAGTAGCATCTTTATTACCAGTTGTTTTTAATAAACTAGAGTCAGCTTCTCTAGAAGCTAATGCAGCTACCATTGCAACAGCAGGGCAAACGTTTGTTGCAAAGTTTACTGCATCAGAAACACTAACATTACTAATAGCATCGGTAGCTATATCGGCTACACTTGTTGCAGCATTTGTAGCAACATCAGCTACACTTGTAGCAACATCACTAACTGCATTTACAATGCTTGAAATAAATTGTAAATTTTCTCCATTTGCAGGTTCTTCTAATTGTGCAATGATTAAATCTAATGCAGCTAATTCTTTTTTTGATAAGTTTGACATAATTTTAATTTTACTCCTTACTCTGTTTATTATTGGCTTTTCAGGTTCCGCCTTTTTTAGTTTTTAAGTACACTGCAAATTTGCAATTAGAAGATTTTAAAATAGTTAGGGTAATTACGGGTTTTGTAAAAACTAGTAATTTTACCTATAAAATAATAGGGCATAATGTGCCTTAGAATAGTTTTTAGTATTTCATTATTTGATAATAAATTTCTATGATGAGGTTTTTTTTAATGTAGAATACTTTTTATAACATAAAAATGTAACTATAATTTACTAGCTCAATTTGAACTTGACTATTAGTAAAAGTCATGTAAGGAGAGAGTTTAGAAAAACTCAGCAGTTTTCGTGTACAATTAATAAAAAACAGACTGGTTTTTATTAGTTGTACAATAGGATAAGAGAGATATGTAATCCAAATCGTGAGATAGAACAGTGTGTAGATAACCCAAACAAATCCAGTTGCAACTACTAGTAATAATTACAAGGCTTTCGGAAAACTAAAGACTTTTTCTTTAGAACTATTTACTTTTTACTAACATAATCGTACAATTTGTGAGTATGTAGTTAAAGTGCTCTACATCCGAGTCATTTAATTTGAGAGTTCCAATTACGGTAACTATTTGATCTGTCTTAAATTTTTGTTTGGAGGTAGTTTGTAATTCTATAGTAGTTTCGGGTCCTCCGATACCACAAAAATAGCAGGCAGACATAGGTCCTTTTGATAAAATATAGTATTTTTCTTTAAGATCTAGGTTTAAAAAATAAGCTGTAATAGTTATTTGTTTTCCGTCTAAAGCTTTAACAGATTCTGAGAATTTTGGATGTAATAAAGTCTCATCATGATCTGGAAAATATTTTTCTGTAAATTTTACTTTAGACAAATCTATCCAAGTTATCTTTTGTTGACTAAAACAGAAAGAATAAGATAGAAGAATAAACGTAAATATGATTTTATTTTTCATTACTTAAAATAGTAGAAATATGCATTTTTATAATTGGGTATATAGCTAGTAAACTAGATATAATAACGATACTTAACACGAAAGCTCCAGTATGTAATACTTCTTGAAAAGGTGTTTTTTGAAGTACTATTTGCTGATAATTAGGCTCTATTATTTTGAGAACAAAATAGAACCCTATTTTTACTAAAATAAAGCCTAGTATATAGGCGAATAATACAACAATTAAACTTTCATAGATAACTATTTTTGCTAGTTGAAAATTACTAGCTCCGTAAGTGCGCAAGAGAGCTAAATCGAAGGCACGATCTTTTACCATTTTATAAAGACTTGTAAAAATGGTTATACCAGAAATTAAAAGAATTAAATAAGCGATCCAAGAAATTGTTTTAAAACCAGCACCAGTATACTCGTATAACTTATCTAATTCATATTTTGGTAATGCTGCTTGCATATTAGTCTGTTTATTTATTTTTCTTGGAAGCGTTAAAAAACCAGCAGGATTTTTAAAGGTAATTAATAGAGAAGTAATTTCTTCTTCACTTTTTTCATGATGGTACTCTTTTGTATCATGAGGTTTTTTTTCTTCATGATTTGTATCGCTTTCATGATGATGCACATTCCATATACTTTCTAGGTTGGTAATTATTAAACGATCTATTATTTTTAGAGTAGGTTTTAATATACCAACTATTTTAAAAGGGGTAGCATGCACCTCAATATTATTTTCTACCAAACCATGAGAGCTTAAAAAAGTGTCTCCTATTGTAAGATGTAATTTTTCTGCTACGGTATTACCAAGTATTACTTCCATAACGTTTTTTACAATACGCCCTTTTTGTAATTCAGCATTATAAAGAGTTGAAAAGTCTTGGGTAGTTCCTATGATTCTAAAATTTTTATAATTATCGCCATAAGAAATAGGAATGGCAGATTTAATCATAGAGGTTTTACTTATTTCTTGTGCGTCTTCGTATGAAATATTACCAGTTGGATTGTCTAAATGTAAAACAGAAGCTAGCACCAACTGTAAAGGACTACCTTTTGCACCAATTACTAAATCGATACCACTTAAATTAGTTTCCATTTGGTGTTTAAAAGAGAATTTTAATTGTTGGATACCTAAAAGAAGTGTGATACTTAATGATAATACAAAGACACTTAGAAAAGTATATAAAGGCTTAGATTTGATGTTTTTAATACTAATTTTCCAAATATTCATAATGTAATTGAATTTTGAAAAAAAGATTTAATTCTTTGGTCGTGTGTAACAACTATTAAATTTGCATTGGTTTGTGCTGCCTGCTTTTTAAGTAGCTTAATAACAATTTTACAATTATCATCATCTAAGCTAGAGGTAGGTTCGTCTGCTAAAATAACTTGCGGTTTGTGTATTACTGAAAGTGCAATGTTTAATCGTTGTAGCTGCCCTACACTAAGTGTATTTATTTTACTATTCTTGTAATTGTTTAAGTTTAATTCTTTTAAAAGGGAATCAATTACAGTTTTTTCAATCGTTTTTTTACTAAAAAAAAGACGTGCTTGTAAATTTTCAATAAGATTTAAAGATTGGATAGCATGATTTTTTTGAAATACGAATCCAATATTTTTACCTCTAAATTGATCTAAATGATTATTATGTATTGAATTTAAGTCAACAGTATTGATAATTACTTTTCCACTAATAGGTTTTAATAGTCCAGCTAAAAGATGTAAAAGCGTTGTTTTACCAGCTCCCGATTTTCCTAAAATGAGTAAGTTTTCTTTCTTTTTTAGGGTAAAATTAGGAAAGTTGAAAATATGCTCTTCTTTTTTATATTGAAAAGTAAGATTATCGGTTTGTATCATGTTAAATTTGCATAGATGTTTTATTATACCAATGACATATGCGAAAATTTTTATCGTAAATCGTATTATTTAGCTATTGGCCAAACATCATGTTTGGGAAATAATTGTTTTTTCCATGTTTGCATTTCTTTACCTGTAAGCAGACAGTTTTCTAAATCCGTCATCATTTTTTCTTTGCTTAAATGTTGTCCAATAAAAACTAATTCTATTTTTCTGTCACCAAATACGGCATCCCAATCAGATTCAATTTGCTCTTTGTTTTCAGAAAAGGAAGCATGGTTAATTCGTTCTGCAAAAGGCATCGATGCCCACCAAACCCCATCACTGTCTGCTTTACAAGAACTGCCCGCAGAACTCCATAATAATGCTTGGTCAGACCTAGACGCTAACCAAAATAATCCTTTACTTCGAATAATGTTTTGAGGAAAATCTTGATTTAAATATGTTAAAAAACGTTCTGGGTGAAATGGTTTTTTACTTCTAAAAACAAAAGAACCTATTCCATACTCTTCGGTTTCTGGCACATGCTCATTTTCTAGCTCTTGTATCCACCCAGCAGAAGCTTCGGCTTTTTCGTAATCAAATAAATTTGTATTTAAGACACTTTCTAGTACAACTTTTGAATTTTCTGTAGTAATAATACTCGCTTCTGGATTTAATTTCTGAATAATGGCACGAAGTGTTTCTAATTGATCTTCAGAAACCAAATCTATTTTATTGATAATAATTACATTAGCAAACTCAATTTGATCGGTTAATAAATTAACAATAGTTCTATCGTCTCCTTCTATATTGGTTAATTCTCTTGTGGCTAAATAATCTGCACTCGAAAAATCTTTTAAGAAATTAAAGGCATCTACTACAGTTACCATAGTATCTATATAACTAAAACGACTTAAGTCTATATTCCCGTCTTCACTTTCAAAAGTAAAAGTTTGTGCTACAGGTATTGGTTCGCTTATTCCTGTGCTTTCAATTAATAAATAATCAAATTTATTTTGAGAGGCTAATTTTTCTACTTCTACCATTAGGTCTTCACGTAATGTACAACAAATACAACCATTAGACATTTCTACTAATTTCTCTTCAGTTCTAGAAAGTGTATTTTCATTTTCAATAAATTGAGCATCAATATTAACTTCGCTCATATCATTAACAATCACTGCTACTTTTAAACCTTTTTTATTGTGCAATACGTGGTTTAATAAGGTGGTTTTTCCAGCTCCTAAAAAACCACTCAATACAGTTACAGGTAATTTTTTCATTTATTTAATAATTTTAGATATCAATACTTGATTTAATTGCTTTTTTTAAAATATAAGGTTCACTACCGGGTCCTATAGTTAAAAGTTTAGAGCCAGTTATAGGAGTTCCATTAAACGGTCTAATATGTATTTCACCATCTGGTGTACGTTCAAAATAGGTGTATTCTTTTTCTTGTTTGATTTTTGTACAGTCTTTTACTCTAAGGATGCTTTTAGGTAACATATTGCAAATCTTATGAATGCATTTTATGTTAGGTAAAATGGGTAAGTCTGTAGAACAAGAAGCCCAATGTGCTTTTTGATGATCTAGTTTTTGGGCATTATTTTTAGAAGGTAAAAGTTGAGGTAGAAATGATATATCTATAGCATCCATTGTTAAAATTTGAGCAAAAGGATTTAGAGTTTTTAGTTCTTTTACAACCAATTTTTGTCTGTTTTCATGAGTTTTTTTAGTGTGTGTAAGAATAATTAAAGAAGATACTTGAATTTGATTTGATTCTAGGTCATTATATTCTTCACGTTTTTGCCAATTTTTAACATCTACAACAGATATCTGTATAGGAGGTAAAAAGCGATCATCTAATCCAACACCTAAGAATTCCATTAAAGAACACGCATCCGAAGTTCCATTGGCTTCAATAAGAGTAATTCCGTTTGTTCGTTCAGGAATTCGGTTAACGGTATTTCTTAATTCTACAATACCACTACAGCAGATACAACTACCACTAAGAGCTTTAATAGATTTTAAATCAACTTTATTGGTAAGTTGTTGCGCATCAATACCCGCATTTTCATAGTCATTTAATATGACAAAAGGATCCCAACCCTTTTCAATATAGTTGTTTAATAAATATTTTAAGAGAGTTGTTTTTCCAGCTCCTAAAAAACCGACAATAGTAATTATAGCTTCCATATTATTTTATATGATAATAATCAATTCTATCTTCCCTGTAATTTCATATTTGATAAAAGAAAATGTATTGTATAAATAACTTAATTACTAATTTTTATAAACTAAACTTCTATTTGGTTTAATAAATTCATTTTTTCAATTAAATCACCTGTAATTGCAACAACCGCTGGCTTTGGAATGTTATCTTCATCAAAAGGCCATTTACTGGTAGGGTTATTTTTGTCTTTAGTTTGTTCTCCTGGATGTTGCACACTTAAGAACAATGTTTTTCCATCAGGAGAAAACCAAGGGCCAGTAAGCTCAGCATCTTTTGGTGCTGATGCTACTCGAATCACTTTTCCAGCATCTTTTCCATATCTTTGAATTACAAATAAACTGTTGTTTTTAAAAGATATGTATGGTTTATCTTCTCTATTCATGGCGTTTCCAGACATGTCTGAGGTAATCCAAAGATTTCCTGATAAATCGAAAGCCAAATTATCGGGACAAGAAAAACCATTTTTTTCACCACCAGCAATATAGGTGGAAGCCTTAAATGTTAATGCATCAAAAGCACCATTTTTTTCTTCAATTTTTAAAATGGAACCATGAAAATCATTTTTGTCTTTATTATTTGTTAACGAAATAAAGATATTTCCAGTAATAGGATCTATTTCTATATCTTCTGGACGATTTAATTCTGTAGCTCCTAATAATTTTGCAGCTTCTCTTGTTCTAATTAACACTTCCGTTTGATTTTTAAATGTAGCTTTTAAAATGGGTTGATTTTCCCAATCTAAAGGAAGCCATTTTCCATTAATAGTATCCGCTACATAAAGTGTACCTTCTTTTAAAGAGCTAGGTTTTGATGAAATGAATTTATATAAGTGTTCACTATTACTATCATCACCAGTGTAAGCTACAACTCGTTTATCTGCTAGTTCATATAGGGTGCAACACTCATGAGCAAATCTTCCAAGGGCAACATGTTTTTGAGCATTTCCGTCTTTCGGATTAATTTCTACAACCCAACCATAATGTTCTGGTGGGTATTGATAGAATTTCTCCCAGCCATATTTACTTGGTCTGTGTGTGGCGATATTATTTTTATCATACTCTGTTTCTCCAAAAAAACCATCATAGTTTTCTTCACAAGTAAGAAAAGTATTCCAAGGAGTGATTCCTCCTGAGCAATTACTATTCGTACCTATTACTGTAGATTTTTCCTTTATTGGAGTATCCCAATTTAATGGTATTTGGGTTTTAGCTGTTATCCGTCTATTATGCGAATCATTCTCTACAATTTTCCATTTGCCATTTTCTTCTTTAATGCGAACAATAGTTCCTCCAACATTATACATTTCTTTATCTACTTGTTCAATTGTACGATGCTGAAAAGGATTCTCATGTTTTTTAAAATCAAAATTAGAAACAAAAAGAGGGTTTATATATTCATGATTTACCCAAAGTAGCCCATCCTTTGGGTTCTTCTCATGGAAGGGGAGAAAACATGTGAAATCATTATTATATCCAAAAGTATCTTCATTACTAATTTTATCTCCCCATTTTATGATGGTATGATAATCCAATCCTTTGGTAAGTAGTAAATCATCTTTATCGGAAGGAGGTAAACTTTCCAGTATTACTTTTTTCAACCTTTCAAGATTTTCTTTAGAATCGCCCTTTAAAGTTGTTGGAGTAGTGTTATTTCCACAACTAATTAGAAAAGGAGGAGCTATTATGGCTCCTAAACTAGCTTTACCTAAAAAGGAAATGAATTTTCTTCTATTATATTCCATATCTTTCAATTTAAGTGGTATTTTTCTAGGCAGACTAGTTTAGGATAAATATTCCTAAAAGTATTTTCAAATCGGTCATAAATTTTACCACTTATTTCTACAGGATGACTAATTTTATTAATTAGTTTAGATTCTAATTCTTTTATTTTTTTATTAAAATAATAAGAAATAATGGTTCGTTGACTATACTCCGTTTTCCATAATATTTCTGTATCTTCTTTTTGTCTTACAAGTTTATTATAAAAACTATTCAATCCTCTAAATTTTAAATAATCTTGCTTACCTAGAGCATCTAAAATAATATTATTGTTCTTAGATAATATGAAATAGATTTTTCTAATTTCATACTTTTTTACTAGTTTTTTTATTTGTAGTATAGTATGAGTATTAAATACAACAGAATTACCAAGCGATGTGTAGAAATAATTTTCATTTCTGAAATTACGATTAATAACAGGTTCTAAACAATCTGTAGGACATAAAAGATATAGACACTTTTGCATTATACAGCGCTATCATCTATAGTGTAAGGAAATGAAGAATGGTGTACATCAATCTTTAATACTCCTTCAATTAGTTTGTAACCAAATGTATATTCAACTTTTGCCTCTTGACCATTTAAATCAGTAAAAAAGTAATTGCCCATTGCTATTGCACGATTCTCTTCTAAAATAATATCGGTATTTTCAAACCTTACTTTTGTCCAAGGCTGAATAGCAAAACCTTTATCTTCATTACAAGCACGACTATCACCTGCTATAAAGTAAGATAAAGCTTGTTCTTTTAAAGGTCTAAATTGTTCTATAGCACATTTGGTTGGTTTAAATAACACAGTACTTTTTCCAAAAGAATATAGTTTTTCAAGAAATTCACCAGTAAAGGCTTCACATTCTAATCTACTACCTTTCAATGAGCCTATTTTTACTACTCCTTGTCCCCATGTGTTTTGTGCTTCTAATACTTGTTCTTTTGTGATCATTTTTCTTTGTTTTATGGTTATTAATTATGTTAAAATTTAGTACGATCTACTTTGTCTTCAATACCTAGGTGTTTTTTAAAAAAATATTCTAAAATTGTAGCAAAAAAAAATGCGACCACGGTATGTTAATGCAACTTAGTAGCAAATTTAAAAATAATTCCCTTAACGCAACAATGTTGCGTTAAGTTTATTCTGTTAATAAGTTCTAAAAATTGAGAAACTTGGTTTCTTAAGCTAGTTTGATATTAACTCTTCAAATACCATTGCTTTATTAAAATGGTTAGATTTCAATAGTATTTGTTTATTTTGTTCTAGAGAGAAGTCATAGTAAGAGATTCTTTTTGTATTCTCATAAGGTTTTTTCTAATTCAGAGATAGCTAGTGTAGAATCTAATATTTATATTTTTTGTTTCTACTTTTTTAAAAGCTCGATTTTGTGATAAAAATAGTTTTGTGATTGAAAACAGCCTTATGTATGTATTTGAGTTTAAAAATTTCAACTTTTTAATTCGTAAATAAAGAAGGATTTGTATAAATCTTTTAAGTCTACTAAGGATACATTTATACCTTTAATCAAATCGCCTACGCCATAAAACTTAAATAGTAGATGTTTCTATAATAATTTAGTACTGCTTAAAAAGCATTAAAGAGATAATGATGCAAATTTATTTTAAACTAAGTTAATTAAAATGAATACTCTTTAATTAACCTCTCTTAATAAAACAACTATTATGATTAACAAAACTTATTTAGAAGCTACTAAAAACTGGAAAGCTTTGATTGATTTAAAAGAAACGGATAAGATTACAAAGTTCTTAAACAGCGGTACATTTACAATTACGAAAGAAGAATACAACTCGTTCGATAAAAATTCTAAATTTTTATATTATTACTATGGTGTTATGGATACCGAATTATATGTTTTTATTATTGATAGTGAGAATGATCTTAAAAAAGATCACTCTAAAGTATTAATTAAAAAAATCACTTACGGTATAGATGCTTCTTCGTTGGTAGATGTAAAGAATGATGAAGAACCAGAAATGGATACGAAAGAGTTTTTACAAAGGTTGTTTAACTGGAATTTAATTTCTTATAATTGGATAGAAAGTAAATTGAAGAGTGATAGCCTTTTTGAAGGTATAAAAAATCCTATGGATGACTTAAATACAATATTTAAAGATAAAGAAGGTAAAGATACAGATGTTAAAAGTGTATATCATTTTTTTGGATTACATCTTCCAGATATAAACAACAATAATAATACAAAATTAAAAGTAGAAATTGAAAGTGATTTTTCTAAATATGAAATAGATTTATTTTGTTTTTATGCTTGTAGAAAAGACAAAGGAAAGGAGCAGGCCAATGAATGGTCCGTGGAAATTTTTTCGGAAAAAGACAGAAATGAAGATAAGAAAATAACATATTCTTTGTTCGGTGACAGATAGTGTTTTTCTTTTAAAGCTGATACCAAATTTAATATTGTTATTTGGCGTCATATATCTATTTTGGAAAAGAAAGTTTAATGTAATTCTTTTCACATTATTTTCTTTTCTTTTAATGGAAGCGTCTCCTTTTTTTGCCGATATGAAAAAATATACTTTTTCTATGTTTTTTGTTACCAGTGGGGTGTATTTTTTATTGGTGCATAAGGTATATTCCGATTTTTTAGAAAAAAAGACGAAACAGTTTTTGAAAATAGGTATTCCCTTTTTTATTTTCTTATCCATTATGTTTCTCATGAAGTTATTTAAAGGAGATGATTTTCAGGTTATTTCACATAATATTATGATGAATATTGTTTTTATAGCTTATCCTGTTTTGTATTTAACACAGGTTTTAAAACAAAAAAATAAGTACAACGAACTGTATTTTAGAATGAGTTGTGTGTTTTTAAGTTATTTTATTTTTGAAATTATTTTAAGTGTACTTCTAGGTTTTATTTTTAAAATACAATTAACATGGAAATTTTATATTCTTCCTTTTAGGTTTTTTATAATTCAAATCTTTTATATCTCATTAATTTATTTTGGATGGAAAATTGGCAAGACACAGAAGGGTTAGCCTTTGTAATATGGTTTATTGTGTTGTTTTTCATTAGTTTAATTATTCTTATTGTTTTTATAATAAAAACATCTTTTAAGAGTGTTTTACAAAAAGAGAAAGAGATAAGTAAAGAGAAACTAGAGCACCAAAAAGAATTATTAAAAACAACAATTTTTACCCAAGAAAAAGAACGTAATAGAATAGCCCAAGATATTCATGACGGATTAGTTTCTGAATTAAATAATATAAGACTCTCTAAAAAAGATAACGAACAAGTTATAAATGCTAAGCTTCAAAATTGTATAAAAACAGTGCGTTTGATTTCACACGACTTAATGCCTCCGCTTATAGAAGAAACTTCTGTAGAAGATTTGTTAACAGATATAATAGAAGGTTTAGAAACAAATTTAAAAGTAGAAAAACACAAGTTAATTCATAATAATGTAAAAATAGACAATAGCATGAAGTTGCAATTAGTAAGAATAGTACAAGAGGTAACTACGAATATTTTAAAACATGCAGAAGCTTTTCAGATTAATTTCTTACTAAGAATAACAAAAAGTAGTTTAATGCTAAAAATAGAAGATAATGGTATCGGTTTTAAAGAAGATACGACTACAGGGTTAGGACTGAAAAATATTATTGCAAGAACTCAATTATTAAATGCAACTCATAAATTTAAAAGTATAAAAAATAAAAAAACTAGTTTTTTATTAAGGTTAAATTTAAATTAAAAAAATGACAAAACAAGAAACTATAATTAAAATAGCTATTGTAGATGACGATATAATTACAACGAGTTTATTAAAAGATTTTTTTGAAACATCTTCTAATATTAAAGTGCTTTATACAGCAAATAGTGGAAATCATTTTTTGAAAAAATGGAAAGAAGAAGAAATATTACCAGATATTGTTTTGTTAGATTTACGAATGAAAAATGGTACAGGTTTAGATGTATTAGAAAAACTTTCTGATGAGAAACAAGAAATAAAAACAATTGTTATTTCGAGTCATTATAAAGCATCTTACACAGGACAAATGTTAAAACTTGGTTGTGATGCTTTTTTACCAAAGGAAATGGGGCCAGAAGAATTAGTAGAAATTATTTGCGAGGTATTTGAAAAAGGACACTATTTTTTACAAGAACAAATTGAAGGTTTACGAAAACAAGTAGCTACAAAAAGCCCTAAATTATATTTAAATTCTAAAGATGGACTGTCATCTAGAGAGTTGGAAGTTTTAGAAATGTTATGTCAACAATTAACAACCAAAGAAATAGGAGATAAAATGTATATATCTCCAAAAACTGTAGAAGCACATAAGAGTAATTTATTGGTTAAAACGGGTGTGAAAAATTCAGTAGGTCTTATTATTTATGCTATTCAAAATAAATTAGTAAATCCAGATAATTTAATTTTATTGAATTAATGAAATGTCATTTTCTAGAAGATAAAAAGAACGCTTATCTAAAATTAGAAGTAAACTCTTTGTTAAAGTAAAAAGAAAGAGATACATTTTACTAAAACCTTAAAATATGGTAGAATAAGATCTTTAAAAACAGCAATGCTTATAATTTATCGTTTAGATTATGAATAAATACAGAAGGATTAATACCAGTGTTTTTTTTGAATATTTTTGAAAAAGAAGAAGCATTAGAATAGCCTAATTCCTTAGCAATCGCATCTATAGAGAATTGTCGTGTTATAGGTTTTTCTTTTAATTCTTTGATAATATGTTCAATTCTTAGCGTATTAGTATATTCTTTAAAAGACTTTTTTTTATGGAAGTTGATTACTTTTGATACATAAGAAATATTACTATTTACCTCATTAGCGATATATTGTAAGTTAAAATCAGTTTTTAAAAAAGTTTTTTCTTTTTCTATTTTTTCTAATCCTAAGAGTATTTTATGAATTATATCATCGTTTATTTTAAGTACAGAAGTATTTGATGTAGCATTAACTTGAATAGGTAAAGGAATATTATTTTCTTTTTTTAATTCTGAATTATCAAATGATGAATAGCTTTTTTTTCTCTTTTCTCGAAATTTATAAAACTGAAATAGTAAAAGACTTAACACAATAGTAGTAACAAATAAAGTAAAAAATGCAAACCATTTTTTTCTCCTTTTATCAATAAGAATTTGTTGTTTTTGTTTTGCTTTTTTTAAATTAATAAGATTAAGTTTTTCGATACCATTAAATTTTAAAGTATCTAACCTTTTAGCTTCTGATAATGCCATAGAAGAATGATATAAGGCTTTTGTTAGTTTTTCAGTATCTTCATAAGCTTTAGCCAGTAAAGAATGTCCTTTCATTCTAAAAGTACTGTTTTTAGGAAATAGATTATGTTTCTTAAGAAATTTAGTTGCATAATAAATAGTAGAATCTGGATAATTTAAATGATAAAATGCTTTTGCTTTATAAAATGCAATTTCTTGCATGGTAAAAGGTTTTTCTTCAGAGAGTTTTATGTTTTTAGCTTTTTGTAAATGTAAGATAGCATCCTTGAATTTTTTTTCATGTAATGCAATTATCCCTTTTTTTATTTCATATAATTTTTGAGAATATGTTTTTTGTGTGTTTATTTTTGTGGTTATCTCACGATAGTTTTTAAAATAAATTTTTGCAGAGTCTAGAAACTTTTTCTGAAGAGATCTTTCGTGTAATTTCAAATAAGAATCTCCTACAGCCATATATATACTAGGTAATAGAAGTTTAGTTGTATGTTTTTCTGCTTTTGAAGTAATGTTTTTAAATTGTTTAATTGCTTCTGAATACTTTTCAAGAGCAACATAAATTAAAGCAGATTGATATAGTGACTGTACTGTATATAAACTAGAATATTTTTTATAATCCTTATTTAGATTTTGACTTTTAGTAATATATTTTAGTGCTTCTGTGTAATTACCTAAGCATTTTTCTGCGTACATTAACCTTCCCAGGGTTTTAGCTTTTAAATGGTAAAAACAACTATCATTTAAAGAAGAAGCTTCCTTATCTATTTTTTTTAAAATTTTCTCACATATTTTTTTAGAGGCATTACAATCTCTTTTAAAATATATGGCATTCGCTTCAAAAGTTAGTCCATTAATGTACTCACAAGGAGAATTGGCAGAAGATTGCATTTTTTTACTATAAAAAAGCATGCTATCATTATCTACACGAGCATTTTTATCTGCTTTGTGAAACCAATCCATATACAATTTATTTGATTGTTGTGTATATCCGTAAAAAGAAAAAAATAAAAGTATAACGAGGAGTAATTTCATAGCGTATATTTCAATACAAAAATACTACAAGTAGATGTTTTTAGCATGGTATATGAAGTTTTTTAATTAAAAATACAGATAGGATAATGAAGTTTCTTTCTACCTTTTAATTTTTATTTGGGTGATTAGTTGTTTGTTAATGAGTGTTTTGGGTTTTTCTTGAAATGTTGATTCATAAACGGACATGGTATGTTTTTTTATTTAGAGAGATTCTGAGGTAGTTTTACGCTCGAAAACTATTCCATTTTATCAATGAAAAAATTACAAGTAAGCATTATTATGATGCTTTTATTTTTGTGCACACGTGCGCAAGAATTACCTGAAGTTGTACCAATGTCACCAGATATGGCATCCATATCAAAATTTGCAGAAGTACCAGTCTCATACCACACAGGAATTCCAAATATTTCTATACCCGTATATACGATTAATAGTAGAGGAATTAAAGTGCCCATTAGTTTAAGTTATCATGCAGGAGGTATTCGTGTAGATGATATCGCTTCGCAAGTAGGTTTAGGATGGAATTTAATTGCTGGAGGTCAAATAAACAGGGTAACCCGTCAGTTGCCAGATGATTTAAAAAGAGTAGGGTACATACATACAAGTGATTTAGTAGAAGATTATAAACAAGCGGGTACATCTTTTGCGATTGAAAATCAAAACCCTGAATCTGCAGTAGTTTTAGAAGGTTCTAAAGAATGGTATTTAAATCAAGCTCGTACGAAGCAAATTGATTTTGCACCAGATGATTTTCATTTTAGTTTTATAAATCAAAGTGGAAAATTTTTATTCAATCAAGATAGACGAGTAAATAGTTATGGTGAAGTTGTCTTATTTCCAGATAAAGACATTAAAATTACGCCTGTTTTTGATGGTTTAACAAAAATTATCAAAGAATGGGAAGTCATTACACAAGATGGTACCATGTATTTTTTTGGAGAGAATGATTATAGTGATAAAATATATAGTACAGTATCTTATTCTATGGGAGGTAGTGGCCTTTCTGTTGGTGGGAGTAATTCAACAATAAGACATATAACCTCTTGGAAATTAACTAGAATTAAAGCGGTTAATGGAAATGAGGTAACTTTTAATTACGAAAAAAGAATTTATGATGGTATTTGCACCCCAACAGGTCAACAACTTAATGGATATACAGGAAACGTTTCGTCATTTAGATCAAAAAGTACAGGAGAAAACTATAGTATAAAGGAAATTGTTTTTAACGAAGGAAAGATTCTTTTTCAAAAAGAATCTAATGCAAGACTCGACTTAAAACATGAAAAAGCTTTAAAGAATATAAAAGTTATCAATAATCATAACAAAGAAATCTTAAACGTTAATTTGGTAAAAGATTATTTTGTAAGCACCTTACCTAGTGGTCCTATTTATGGATGTAATTCTATATTAGATAATGAAGAATTAAGACGTAGATTATACCTAAAAGAATTGGTGTTTAGTAACGGTAGCTCAACAACTACTAAACCTTATAAATACAGATTTAAATACAATAAAAGGTTACTTCCTCATCGTTATTCTAATGCTCAAGATTATTGGGGATATTATAATGGGAAATCAAATGCAAACCTAATCCCTAAGATTTTTTATAGAAAATCGAATCAGGGAATTTTGAATACATTGTATAATGGTGCAAAAAGATTTGTAGATCCATTATATACTCAAGCTAGTATGCTGCAAGAAATTGTATATCCAGAAGGAGGTGTAACTGAATTTACTTTTGAAAATAATGAAATTGATAAAGATTTTCATTTCAGTCAAAAAGAAAATTTAATTGCTGAAACGAGAGCACTTAATGTAAAAATTGAATCTGAATATGACCAATATGTGTATAACAAGAATGCAAATTCATATGTCTATACAAAAGAATTTACGGTCTCAGATAATTTAGCTTTAAATGGTATTGTTAGTTTAAGTTCTAGTAGTACACTATGCGATGTTGGGGAAGATACAGATGAATTTGGAGATAGTTTACCTCTTAATGGCTGTGATATACGATATACCGTAACTAATATGACTACTAATTTACCTGTATCGTATGGTTATAATATTCCTCTCGGAATTCAAAAAAATATTATAGTAACACCAGGAAATTATAGATTAAGTTTACACATAAATAATGTAAAGAATTTTAATCCAACATCAGATAAAATTCTTATTGAAGCATCTTGGGAAGAAAGTATAGATAAATATTATATCGGAGGTTTAAGAATAAAGAATATTTCATCTTATATAAAGCCTAGTACTGTAACTAAGCTAAATACGATAGATCTGCGTTTGCCAACCACTAGTAAAAGTTATACATATACTAATGAAGAAGGAAAATCAACAGGTTGGATACAAGGAGTCCCAGTTTTTAAAGAATGGGGATCGCCTAATCAAGACTTATCTGTAAGAGGAGGTAAAACACAATTTGTTTCTTCAAATAACTTATTTCCTTTAGTAACATCAGGAAATAATTACCTAGGCTATTATTCTGTTACAGAAACTCAAGGAGTTTTAGAAGATAGAATACAAAAGAAATTTGATTTTTCAGTGTTTACTGTTGCTTCTTCTTATCCAACTGCACCTTTATATTATGAATGGGAATCTGGAAACCCAATTAAAACAACTTTTTTTAAAGAAGGAACAATAAACTATGAAGAAATAACGCACTATAACTATAATGCATCAAACACATTTAATAATAGAGATCAGCAAATTGTGGAGGGGATTGATCTCTACAAGAAAAAAATTGCTAAACAGCAAAATGATCCACGAGAAATGGTTTATCAATTAAAAAACGGAATTATAAATGTTAATAATAGCATTAAGAAAGAGTTTTTTAATAATGGATTAACAATAGATAGTTTTATAACAAGAACGGATTACTTGTACTCTTCTTTAGTACAAAGCCCTACAGAAACTAAAATTAGCAATAGTAAAGGGCAAGTATTAAAAACAAAAACCTATTATGCAGGAGATGTTAATAATACTCGTTTATTAACAGAACATCGTATAGCAGAACCTTTAAAGGTAGAATCGTATAAAAACAAGGTGCTTTTATCTACACAAGAAACAGCATATGCAACGAATCATAATATACCAGCTAGGTATTTACCAAAATATATTAGAACAAAAAAAGGTTTGATTACTAATTTATTAGAAGATCGAGTTGTTTATCATAAGTATGATGCAGTCGGTAATCCAGTAGAAGTAAGTAAAAAAGACGGTACAAAAATTTATTATGTTTGGGGATATAATCAAACTCACCCCATAGCAAAGATAGAAGGTTATAATAAGATTGACTCAGGTAAACTAAGTATTATTAATAATGCCATTTTAAAATCTAATAAGGATAATGATAGAACAATTGATGGTATTGATTCAAGAGGAAAAATTATTAAAGTAGGTTCCGAAGGCAATTTGAGAGAAGCTCTAATGAGCATAAGAACCTCATTCCGGGAAGCACAAGTAACCTTTTTTACGTATGATCCACTAATTGGTGTAACTAGTATTACAGATCCACGAGGACAAACTATTTATTATGATTATGATACGTTTAACCGTTTGCGTTTTATCAAAGATATAGACGGAAATATAGTAAAAGAGAATCAATACAATTACAAAAACTAAGCAGTATGAAAAAGTTACTATATATTCTATTGTTTGTTCCTTTCTTCCTTTTAGGGCAAACTACAAGTGAAAATTATACGATAAGTAAAACCTATAAAAAACCATCTAAAACACCTATTGTAGGTAATAATAAAGAAGAGGTAAGTACAGGGATACAATATTATGATGGCTTAGGAAGATTAAAACAAAGTATTGCTGTTACAGCAGGAGGAAATACTATTTCACAAAATCAAGTGCCAATAGATTGGAGTTTGAATAATACTGGATCTACTAATTTTTATAATAAAAATGGAACCGATGCAGAGAATAAAATAATAAACAGTGCCACTCCTTTTGGAGGTACAGGTTTAGTATGGGCATGTATTCCTGATGCTGCAAACAATGCAGATGGTGGTTGGAATACAGATTCTTTTACTATAGATAAAACAAAAACCTATCGTTATAGTGTATGGGTAAAACGTACAGGAAATAACAATGGAAGTACATATATAGGTACTAAAAATGTAAGTTCCTTAAATGGAGTAGCACAAGGGAATCCTTATTTTTGGGTAGGAGATTTACCAATATTAAATACCTGGTATTTGCTAGTAGGTGTTGTACATCCTTATAATTATTCAGGATCTGATACAGGAGTGAGTGGAGTTTACGATATAGATGGAAATAAAATACTAGATGGTACAGAATATAAATGGCAATCTATAACAACTAGAAGTTATTTTAGAAACTATTTATATTATTGTACAGATACTAGTGTTCGTCAATATTTTTGGAGTCCATTATTACAAAAAATAGATGGAAGTGAATTACCGTTAAAAGATCTTGTTTCACGAGAAAAAACATTAACAAGCGCATCAAGAATAAAAGATATTGTAACACATTACGAATATGATGATCTTGGAAGACAAAACAAAGAATATTTACCCTTAACACATGGAGCTGACGATTTAAATATAAGAACAGGAGATGTTGGTTTAGCTACACAAACGTATTACAGACAAAAATATGCGGAAGATTTTGCGGGTGTAAGTTTACCTAGTGATATTAATGCGTATTCTGAAAAAACGTTCGACAATTCTCCTTTAAACAGAGTACTACAGCAAGCAGCGCCAGGAACGGATTGGAAAATAGGAAATAACCATGAAATTAACTTTGATTATCAAACCAATACAGCAACTGAAGTAAAAATATATGAAGTAACAACTGTATTGGCTAATAACACGTATACACCTACTTTAATAAATGGAACGATTAATAATTATCCAGCAGGAACCTTATATAAAACGATAACAAAAGATGAAAATTGGGTTTCAGGTAGTGATCATACCACACAAGAGTTTAAAAACAAACAGGGGCAAGTTATTTTAAAGAGAACATTTAATAATAATGTTCCTCATGATACTTTTTATGTGTATGACGATTTTGGAAATTTAACCTATGTAATACCTCCAAAATCAGAAGGACAAACAACAACGCAAACAATAGCTAAGCTTAACGAGTTATGTTATCAATACAAATATGATCATAGAAACCGATTAATAGAAAAGAAAATACCAGGCAAAGGTTGGGAATGCATTGTGTATGATAAATTAGACAAACCAATAATGACTCAGGATGCTAATTTAAAATTAGAAGATAAATGGCTTTTCACAAAATATGATAAACTAGGAAGAGTAGCTTATACTGGGTATATAAAAACTCGTAAGAACCGAATATCTTTACAGGAAGAAGCTAACTTAGCATATTCGCAAAATGAGGTAGTAATATCATACGATAATTTCCCAGATAATATCACAACTCTTTATTATACTAGTTCAGCAATACCTAGAGCATTTACTGAAGTATATACTATAAATTATTATGATGTATATGTAGATTTGCCATTAGGGTTAGGTATAACTAAAAGAACAAAATATGGAGTATCAAGTACCCTGAATACAAAAGGGTTACCAACAGTGTCTAAAGTAAAAGTATTAAATACAATAGATTGGATTACAACTGTTACCTATTATGATGCTAAAGCACGTCCTATTTGTGTCATCAGTAAGAATAACTATTTAAAAACTACAACTACTATAGAGAGTAAGTTAGATGATTTCACAGGAAAAGTGTTAGAAACTACTACTACACATACAAAAGAAGGAAAAAGCCCAATTACAACTATAGATCGTTTTGAGTACGATCATATGGATCGATTAATAAGTCAAAATCAACAAATAAATGAACAGGTTTCTAATAGAATTGTAAAAAACAATTATGATGATTTAGGTCAGTTAGAGAGTAAATTGATTGGCAATGGGACTAAAGAAGGATATAAATATTTTTCTAATAATGATGTAACTATAGAAGATAACATAATAACAAACAAAAGAACAAGTAATAGTTGGTATACAGACGTAGTAACCAATGGAACTATTTCTGGAAATGGTTATGTGTCTTTTTCACCTACCCAATATGGTAAGTATTATATGGTTGGTTTATCAGCAGATAATGATATTGCGACTCATTCAAGTATTAAACATGCTATTTATATTGTGCATACTTCCAATGTTTATATATATGAGTCAGGAAGCAATAGAGGAAAGAAAACTACGTATAAAATTGGAGACGTTTTTAAAGTAGAGCGAATAGGTAATACTATATATTACAAAAAAAATGATGAAGTTTTTTACACCTCAGGAGTTTTGTCTTCAGGAATATTGGTGGGAGATATAAGCATGTATCATTCAGGAGGAAAGATCAAAGACTTTAAAATTGTTAACAATAGTAAAGGATTACAAAAAGTAGATTATAATTACAATGTACGTGGTTGGTTAAAAAATATAAATGAAGATATTGCCAATGACAATGATTTGTTTAACTTTAGCTTGTATTATAACAATCCAAATTCAGGAACTGCTTTGTACAACGGAAACATTAGTAAAACTAATTGGAATAGTGCTTCTATAAATACTTCAGGAAACCCTGTAAGTAATACATATGAATATAGATATGATGCTCTGAATCGAATTACAAAAGCATTAGACAATACAGGGAATTATAACGTAAATCACGTCAGTTACGACAAAAATGGAAACATCAAATTTTTAGAACGAAACGGAGCAACAAATTCTGAAGCTACTTCTTTTGGAATGATGGATGATTTACAATATGTTTACGATAGTGGAAATAAGCTGAAAAGAGTTGCAGATATTGAGAACTCTACTTACGGTTTTAAAGATAAAAACTACGATACCGATTATACTTACGATGTTAATGGTAATATGATATCAGATAAGAATAAAGGGGTTACTAATATAGATTATAATCATTTAAATTTACCAACAAAGGTTTCCTTTGATAATAAACATATAGAATATATATATGATGCAATTGGAAATAAAATATCCAAAGCAATAAACAGAGGATATAGTGAAAAGGAAGTAACATCCTATGCTAATAATTATGTTTATTACAGAAAAGCATCAAGAGGAGCTCAGCCGAAACTACAATTCTTTAATCACTCAGAGGGCTATGTAAAGGTTGATGAAATAGGTGCGTCGAGCGAAGTCGAGATGAATTATGTATACCAATACAAAGACCACCTAGGAAACTTACGCTTAAGTTATACCGATGTTGATAAAAATGGTATGATTGATCCAGCTACAGAAATTATAGAAGAATCTAATTATTATCCTTTTGGATTGAAACACAAGGGGTATAATAACGTCATAAATGGTACTGCGCATCCTTATAGTTATAACGGAAAAGAAGAGCAAGAAGAATTAGGATTGAATTGGCACGATTACGGCGCTCGTAATTATGATGCAAGTTTGGGTAGATGGATGAATATTGACCCATTGACTGAAAAATATTCTTCATTATCACCGTACAATTACGCTTCAAATGACCCAACTTTATATGTTGATTATGATGGTAGAGATTTCGGTATTTATTTTAATCACGAGACCAATACAATTACTATAAGAGCAACATATCATACTGTTAAAGGCGATGATGCTAAAAATGCTAAAGCAGGTATCGCTAAGTGGAAAAAAGAAAATGATAATTTTAGCTATACGGTAGGTACAGGTGATGATGCCGTTAAGTATGCAGTTAATTTTGACTTAACAGTAAAAGAATACGAGGATGGAGATAAAAGAGACGATGCTTTCAAAAAAGATAAGTCAGGAGAAGGTAATAAATTTACATCAAGTCCTGCTAATCCTGATACTTGGGGTACTTCGGTAAGTGAAAATGGTGGAGGAATTAATTCGATTGATGTAGAAAATACAGATGATGCAAGAGCAAGATTTACACCAGCCCACGAAATAGGTCATACATTAAGTTTAGGGCATTTTGTTGATGGTTTAATGGAAAAAGGAGGTACTCGTAAAGCTGGTGAGTCAGATAATAAAATAACGACAGCACACGTTTCAAGAATTCTAAACTTTTCTGGAGTTGGTACTTTAAATGAAACAAGTACAGACAAACAAGCTACACCAACCAATGGAGCTGCTAAAGTTAAAACACATAATGTTGGAACTATGCCAACTGCTTTTAAGAAAGGTAAAGTAACAAAAAATTAAAATGAATAAAGTCATAATAATATTGTACATATTTTTACTGGGATGTACGGACAATAAAAATTATTCCAAATTAGTAAATAATGAATCGTATGATATAGTTAAGTTAAGAGAGATAAGCATTGATGACCCATTAATATTAAAATTTACTAAATATCAAAATACAGATTCTGTAGCTTTTCAGAATGTATTAGTTTCTAAAAAAGAAGTAAAAGATAAAAACATAAATTCTGATGGATATCCTAATTATTTTTTATCCGACGGATACCTATTTTTTTCAGCAAAAAGATTTTCGTGTTTATTAAATAATTTTTTACACGACAATGGAGATTATAATAACGAATATTATACTTCTCTTAAGAATAAAGTTAGAAATGCTGAGAAAGATAATATTTGGGTTTTTGAAGATAAAGCGAATCATAAACCGAAATTTTATAAAGGATGGGAATATCACGAAATTTATCCGCGAAATTTTACAGTTTTTTTAGTAAAAGGAAGTGCTCTTAGAAAATGTCAAACTATTGATGAAATAGTATTGAAAGAATACGATAATGTATATTTTAAAATTATCGTACCCATTAGGAGAAAATTATAATATGTATACCCGATTGCGCTGATTTGATAGCGCGGAAATTTTTTCCGTGCCGAGTATGAGTAAGCAATACAGTTTAGCAAACACAATAAATTATAATATATAAAGCCACCTTTTACGAGGTGGTTTTTACTGTTTTAAGAATAAGCTTTTTAGAGGTCAGTAGTTACTTACGTATTTTTATTTACAGTTTCCTCTAAATTATGTCAAATCGAGCGAAATCGAGATTTATTTAGAACCTAAAAAGTTCTCGACTGCGCTTGAACTGACAATCGAAACCTCATTTCATAACTGAAAAAAATATTTTAAGATGAGCAAATATCTATTAACCTCTTTAATATTTTACCTTAAACTATTTAAAATTCAAAACAAGATCACTTATACTACCTTTTTTATTAATAGTTACAACATATAGGTTACCATATATTTTTTCAGAAAGTTCTTTATATTTTTCTTCTTTAATCAATTTATTAACAAAATCAGGAATAGTATTGCTATGCCCAACAATTACCACATTTTTTCCTTTAGTATCAGATAAAAATTTTTCAAAATCTAATTTAAAAGGATGATAAGATGTTATTATTATATCGTTCGCTTCTGCAATTGGTTTTGCTGTTTCTTTAGTTCTATAATAATCTGTAGAAAAAACAAGATCAATTTTATAATACTTTAAAATACTCGCTAATTCTTCGGCCCTTTTAACTCCTTCTTTTGTTAAATGTGGATTTTTAGTGCCGTCTACCTGTTTTTCTGCATGACGAACTAAAAAATAATTTGTGGTTGTATCAGATTGTGCTGAAATATGAAAAGAATAAAGGATTGCAAAAAATAAAAAAAGTTTTTTCATCATTAATTTCGTTTTAAAGTTACTAAGTTAAACTAAAAAAGGTAGACACTTTTTTTAGAAGAGGAATAAGTTGAAACTTGTTGTTAAAGGTACTATTCAAAAAATAATTTAAAAACATACGATATGTAACCATCATATCTTCATCAACTATTCCAAAAGAAATATAAAACCCGTATTTTTGACAAAATAAATCGGAGACAATGTTGACAAAAAAAATACCTGTAACTATAATCACTGGATTCTTAGGATCTGGTAAAACAACATTAATTCATCAAATAGCAAAAAATGCAAACGGAAGACGTTTAGCCATTATTGTAAATGAGTTTGGTGAGTTAGGAATGGATGGTGAGATATTAAAAGGAGATGATAACTGTGGTTGTGAAGAAGAAAATATCTTAGAATTAAGCAACGGTTGTTTGTGTTGTACAGTACAAGAAGAATTTTTACCAACCATGTTACAATTAATGGAGCGTAAAGATCAAATAGATCATATTATTATAGAAACTTCTGGTTTAGCATTACCAAAACCATTGGTAAGAGCATTTAATTGGCCAGATTTAAAGCCTCAAATTACTGTAGATGCCGTTGTTACAGTAGTAGATGCAGTAGGACAAGCAACGGGTGAAATTTGTAATCGAGCTAAAGTACAACAGCAACGTTTAGAAGATGATAGTTTAGATCACGAATCTTCCATAGAAGAATTATTTGAAGATCAATTATCGTGTGCAGATTTAATTGTCATGACGAAAGCTGATTTAGTAGATAAAGAAACTTTTAACGAAGTAAGTGATATTATTCAAAATAAAGTAGGATCTAATATTAAGTTGATTCCAGCTGTTAAAGGAAATATTCCTGTAGATGTTTTATTAGGATTGGATGCGAAGTCTGAAGATTTTATTGAAGAAAAACATTCACATCACGAAGATCATCATCATCACGACCATGACCATGATCACTCTCATGAAGGTGAGCACCACCATCATCACGATCATGATCACGATGAAACCATCAACTCTATTGTAATTACTGTAGAAGCTCCGCATACACCTAAAACTTTAATTAAAGGGTTAGAAGAATTGGTATCAGAGTTTGAAATTTACAGAATAAAAGGAATTATTCATGTGCCAGGAAAACCAATGCGTATGATTGTTCAAGGAGTAGCAAGTCGTTTTGAAAACTATTTTGATAGAAAATGGAAAGAAAACGAATTACAAGCTACTAGATTAGTTATTATTGGTGAACAATTAGTAGAAGGTGATATATTAAAAGCTTTAGAAAGTAAATTAACAGTAACTGTTTAAATAGCATAATCATGAAAATTTACACACGAAAAGGAGATGCTGGTAAAACAGGTGTTTTTGGAGGGAAAAGAACAGATAAAAACTCGGCAAGAATAGAATGTATTGGTACGTTAGACGAGGTAAACTCTACCATCGGTTTGTTACGCGCTAAATTAGGGAACGAGCATGAATGGCAAACAAATTTACATCGTATTCAAAAAGATATGATGGATATGATGTCTCATTTAGCACGTCCTTCAGATTCTAAAAAAGTGAATCCGAACCCGAAACCAATAGACGGAGCAGAATTTTGTGAAAAATGGTTAGATGAATTAGAAGCAAATATAAGTTCACCATCAGACTATTTTATTTTACCTGGCGGAAACGAAATATCAGCACTTTGCCATGTGTGTAGAACGCAAATGAGAAGAGGGGAACGTACTTTAGTAACCTTAATGCAGGAAGATCCTGAGTGTGTAGAAGAATATATTATGGCATATATTAATAGATTGTCTGATTTATTTTTCACGATGTCTCGTTCAGAAATGGATAAAACAGGAGTTGCAGAAGAAAAATGGCAACTATTTTTATACAAACGAAAGAAGAAAAAAGCATAGTGCATACTATATACGGAGTAGCATTGGGTCCGGGTGACCCAGAGCTACTAACCTTAAAAGCATTACGAGTTTTACAAGATGCTGATGTGATTTTTTATCCTGGCTCCATTTTTAAAGGAGAAAAAAAAAGTTATGTATTTCCGTTATTGAAATACCATCAACTAGATACCAAAGAATTGAGAGGCTTCTATTTAGAAATGTCTGATAATAGAAATCAGGTAAACAAAGTATACACAGAAACTGCCGCAATAGTTAAAGAATTATTTGAATCTGGTAAAAAAATATGTATTGTATGTGAAGGAGATATCAGTTTATACGCTTCTTTCTCATACATTTTAACGAGGTTACAAGAGTTACAATTACCTGTAACATTAATACCAGGAATACCGTCTTTTTCATTAGGAGGTGCGCAACATCAAATACCATTAAGTTTACTAAACGATAAAATAGCCGTAGTACCAAGAGTACAAACATTTAAAGAAATAGCAAATTGTTTACAAACGTTTGACACCCTTATTTTAATGAAGGTAAAAACGAATTGGAAAGAAATCTATCCAAATTTAAAAAAGCAATCGTGGCATTTTTATTATTGTGAACGTTTAGGAACTGCACAAGAATTTATAACAACAAATTTAGACGAATTATCAGAACGAGTAATTCCTTATTTCTCGTTACTAATTATAAAGAAAGGATAGAATGATTAAAGTAGTAGGTTTAGGACCAGGGCATAAAGATTATATTATACCAATGGCTACAGAGGCAATAAAAGAAGCCACTGTAATTATCGGATATCATTATTATTTTCAATTCATAGAACATTTAATTTCTGACGATATACTTCGTATAGGAAAAGAATTAAGTGAAGAAGAAAAACGAGCTGAAATAGCTGTAGAATATGCATTAAAAGGAGAAAAAGTAGTTGTAATAGGCTCTGGAGATGCAAGTATTTATGCTATGGCTTCTTTGGTATATGAAAGAATAGCAAAAGATGCTTTAGATATTCCAGTAGAAACAGTGCCGGGTATTTCTGCATTCATCACTGCGGGGAGTAAATTAGGTGCTATTTTAGGTCATGATTTTTGTTGTATTTCATTATCTGATTTAATGACACCTTGGACTACTATTGAAAAAAGAATTAAAGGAGCAGCTATTGGTGATTTTGTTACCGGGTTATACAATCCGAAAAGTAAAAAACGCTATTGGCAATTAAATGCACTAAAAAAAATCTATCTAGAACATAGAAATCCAAATACCCCAGTGGCTATTTGCAAACAATTAGGACGTGCAGAAGAAAATATCATACTAACTACACTAGGTGAATTAGATGTAGAACAAGTAGACATGTTTAGTGTAGTACTTATTGGTAATAGCCAAACGTTTAGATATAGAGATCATTTAATTACTCCAAGAGGATATTTAGACAGAAAACCACATACAGGTTCTGAAATTCAATTAGCAAGTTTTGAAGAAATTCTAACAAATATTCCAGCTAATAATTTAGATAAAGATACTTTATGGGCAGCAATTCGTTGTATTCATACTTCGGGTGATTTCGATTATATTGATTATGTGGAATCGTCTAAGGATGCAATTACAAAATGGAACGCTTATTTAAAAGCTGGAGGAACCATTGTAACAGATGTAACCATGGTACAATCAGGAATAACAAGAGCGTATACCAGTAAATATGGAAATGAAGTTGTTTGTTTGTTAAACGATGAAGAAGCGTTACAAATTGCTAAAGAAGAAAACTTAACACGATCGCAAGCAGGTATTAAATTAGCTGCTAAAAGATACCCAAACGCATTATTTGTAATTGGTAATGCGCCAACTGCATTAATTGAAATTGTAGATCAAGCATATGAAGGAACTATAAAACCTATAGGAATCATTGGAGCACCAGTTGGTTTTATAAACGTAATAGAATCTAAAGAGCGTTTAACTATGCTAAAAGACACGCCGTATACATTGGTAAAAGAACGTAGAGGCGGAAGTAATTTTGCAGGAGCTATTGTAAATGCAGCATTTACTTTAGAAGAAATGGATGTTATTGGCCAAAGCTAATTTCATATAAAAACAGTGTCAACGGCAGATTCGAGGTTTTTTTTAGGAATTAATGACAAAAACGGAAATTATGATTCGACCTATTGATAAAAAATTTGAAAAATCAAGGCAGCAGCGTAGGCATAGAGATAAAAAGCTGTCTGAGCGCAGCGAGTTCTTTTTATCTGTGGCTGGTGATGCCGTAGCATTTTCTTGTTTTTTTATCATCCGTCTTGATTTTTGCTTCTTTGCATCAAGGCAAAGATGAGAAAGATTGTGTTTTTGTAAACGGTTAAAAAACAAACTATAAAAAAAAGATGTCAATGGTAAACCCGAGAAAAGAAATTTCAAGCAGATTTGATAACATACGAAATGTCTCCTCACAGTCGAGAGATAATTAAAGAATCATAAATAGATCTCGACTGCGCTCGATCGGACAAAACTTTAGTTTATTTTGAGTAATAGTCGAAAGATTCAATCAATAGAAAAATATAAAACTAAAAAGTTAGAATATTAAATAACATGAAATCAGATTTTACGCAACGTCTTTTTACTGAGCAAGAACAAGATTTACTCTTTGAAATTATTCAAAGTAGACGAGATGTTCGTGGAAATAGATTTTTATCCAAAGAAATTGAAGAAGATACTGTTCATAAAATAATAACCGCTGGTTTACATGGGCCTTCTGTAGGTTTTTCGCAACCTTGGGAATTTGTAATTATAAAAAATAAAGAAACAAAACTAAAAATAAAAACCTCTTTTGAAACTGAAAACACAAAAGGAGTAAATCAATTTAAAGAGGAGAAACAAGAAAAATATACCAACTTAAAATTAGAAGGAATTGAAGAAGCTCCTTTAAACATTGCTGTGTTTTACAAACCTAAAGATACTCCAGTATTAGGGCAAACAAGCATGCCTAATATGGGAAGATATAGCGTAGTTTGCGCTATTCAAAATATGTGGTTAATGGCACGTTCTTTAAATATTGGAATGGGTTGGGTAAGTATATTAGACCCTGAAAAAGTGAAATCCATTTTAAATGCGCCAAAAGAAAACGAACTCATTGGCTATTTATGCTTTGGGTATACCGACCTATTTTACAATAAACCAGAGTTGGAAATGAAAAAGTGGGACAAAAGAAAACCATTGAATGAAGTAATTATTGAAGAAAAGTATTAAATGACATTTCATGTAATTGGCATACCAAATAAGAATCCTGTTTTTACAAAAGAACAAGAACAATTAATTAAACAAAACACTTTGTTTAGTGGAGGTAAACGTCATTATAATTTAGTGAGTTCTTTTTTACCAGAAAATCACACATGGATTTCAATTAGTGGTCCATTACAAACCATTTTTAAACAATACGAAAGCTCAAAAGAAGCAATTGTAGTGTTTGCATCTGGTAATCCATTGTTTTATGGGATTTCAAATACTTTAAAAAATAAGTTTCCAAAAGCAATAATACACACATTTCCTTCCTTTAGTTCTATACAAGTGTTAGCTAATAAAACAAATACAAACAGTAATCAATTAGTTACTGTAAGTGTTCATGGACGAACTTGGAAAGCCTTAGATGAAGCTGTAATGCAACAATTTCCATTAATAGGAGTATTAACTGACGGAAAAAAGAACCCGAAAACAATTGCAGAGCGATTATTAAATTATGGATATGATAATTACACGATAAGTATTGGAGAAGATTTAGAAGGAGAACAGGAAAAGATCCAAACAAATTCATTACAGGAAGCTACTACAGAAAATTACCATGCTTTAAACTGTGTGTTATTACACAAACAAAAACATAGAAAAATACCATTTGGTATTCCTAATAATCAATTTAAAGGTTTAGAAGGAAGACCAAATATGATTACAAAGATGCCCATTCGTTTAACGTCATTACACTATTTGAATGTGTTAGAAGCGAAGACACTTTGGGATATTGGTTTTTGTACAGGTTCTATAGCTATTGAAGCAAAATTAAGAAACCCTAAATTAGAAGTGATCGCTTTTGAAAAACGACCAGAATGTGAAGGAATATTGGAGGAAAATACAACTCGTTTTGGAGCAATAGGAATTGAATGTGTAATGGGCGATATTTTTGAGAAAAAATTAGAAGAATATCCAAAATCAGATGCCATTTTTATTGGTGGGCACGGAGGTAGATTAATAGAATTGCTAGAAAGAATTTCTAAAATTATTTCAAAAGGAACGATTTTAGTGATTAATGCTGTACAAGAAAAAAGTAAGGTAGATTTTGAAAAAGGTTGTGAAGATTACAACTTTTTGATTACCGAAAGAACAAATATAACAGTAGATTTGCATAATCCTATTAGTATACTAAAAGCAATCAAACAATAAGAAGGAATCATGCCAGAAAAGATATTAAAAGTAGCAATACTTAGTTTTACAGATCAAGGACAAGTAATAGCAGAAACTTTACAAAGTGAATTTCAAAGAAGTAAAGTATATACTACAAGAGAAATAACAGAAACTAAGGATCGAAAAAGAATTGATTCTGTAAGTGAATTATTAGAAAAAAGATTTCACAAATTTGATGCTTGGATTTTTATTGGAGCTTTAGGTATTTGTGTACGAAGTATTTCAAAATATATTGAAGATAAAAAAACAGATCCTGCTGTAATTAATGTAGATGATCAAGGAAAGTTTGCACAGGCAGTTTTAAGTGGTCATATTGGTGGAGCAAATGAATTAACAGCTCAGGTAGGTAGAATATTACAAGCGCAACCAGTAGTTTCAACTTCTAGCGATTTACAAAATATTTGGAGTTTAGATACTTTAGCTTCTACTTATAATTGGAAAACAAAATCATCTATTCCATTGAATGAAATCATAGCATTATATGTGAATAGAAAGCCGACAGCATTAGTATTAAAAGTAAAAGATAAAGGAACGGAGTTTTTAGAAAAAACATGTCCAGATTTTGTTTCTATTTACTACAATATAAAAGATGTAGAAATAGCTAAATATGAACTGTTATTATATGTTGGTTACGAGTTAGTGGAAACAGAAAAACCAGTACTTAGTTTTTATCCACCATGTCTTTCTCTGGGAAGTGGTTGCGCAAAAGATATAGAACCATCATTATTAATTAGAGGAATTCAAGAAGAATTAGAAAAACAACAAATAGCTTTAGAAGGTGTATATGCAATAGGTTCGGCAGCTATAAAAGAACAAGAACAAGCGTATTTAGATTTTGCACAAGAGTATGAAATTCCTTTTATTACGTATAATGGAGAAGAATTAAATTCTATAGAAGTTGCCAATCCTTCAGAAGTAGTGAAAAAAAAGGTAGGAGTATACGGGGTTTCAGAAGCATCCTCTGCATTAATAGCAAATACAGATACTTGGCTAGTAGAAAAAACAAAAGCAATAACTTCTTCTGGAAAAAAATTCACCTATGCGATCTCTTTATCTGAAGCATATGAAAGAAAAGCAGAAATAGCTATTGTTGGTGCTGGTTCTGGTGATCCGGAGTTTTTAACGATAAAAGGACAACAATTATTAGAACAAGCCGATTGTATTTTATACGCAGGAAGTTTAGTGCCAGAAGAATTAACGCATATGGCTAAAGAAGGAGCATTGGTTCGTAATTCTGCATCGATGACTTTAGAAGAACAAATAAGTATTGTAGATGATTATTATGGTAAAGGAAAAAAAATTGTTCGTTTACATTCTGGTGACCCATCTATATATGGAGCGATTCAAGAGCAAATGACCATTTTTGATGCGAAAGGATATGATTATTTTATTGTACCAGGAATTTCTTCTTTTCAAGCAGCAGCAGCCTATTTAAAATCAGAATTTACTATTCCCGAGGTAGCCCAAACTATTATTTTAACACGTGGTGAAGGAAATACACCTACGCCAGAGCATGAGAATATTGCGGATATGGCAAAGTTAAGAGCTACGATGTGTATCTTCTTAAGTGCTGGAATAGCCAAGAAAACTCAGGCGGAGTTATTAGAACATTATCCGCCAGAAACACCTTTAGCTGTTTTATACAGAGTTAGCTGGAAAGATGAACAAGTTTGGACAGGTGAGTTAACAGATTTAGCGAAAATTATAAAAGAAAATAAATTAACAAGAACCGTACTAATAGTAGTAGGAGAAGCTGTTGGAGCAAGAAAAAACAGATCTTGGTTATATGATGATAATTGGCATCATATTTTTAGAAAAAAACAAAAGGTTATTCAATAAAGAATAATGTTAGTTTTTTTATAGAGATTGAGCGAAGTTAAAATCAAAATAAAATATACTTCGACTTCGCTTAAAAGAGCTCTCGAGAATTATTCAATTACTTTTAGAAACTAAAATTATTCTTCATTATATTACGAATGATTTTAGTTTCTAGAAAAAATAAAATAATGGATAGGTTAAGTTTTTTAGCAAATAAACATAATGTTTTAATTGGTGAGGGAAAGGATGGAATTCATTTAAAACATAAGTTTATTTTATTTAGTGGAGAACATTTAAAAAATAGCATAACATTCATTATTTCAATATCATTTGTATATCTAATTCCTAAAGTAAAAGAAGTTAACCTCTGGTGGTCAATTCTAATTTTTATTTCGGCGTTAATAGCATTAGGAGTAGTAGTTTCAATTCTTTCAGCCTATTTAGACTATAGTTACATAACTAAAAATAAAATTGTATTCAGAAGTAACCTAATAAAAGGAACTATAAATTATAATGCTAAAACTATTTTTAAAATAGAAAAAGAAGTAAAGGAAATTCGCGGTAAATTTAGGAACACTCATGTTGCACAATTAGATTTTAAAGCAATAAATGGAAAGAACATATATAGTTTCTTTGAAATAGTATATGAAAGTATCGGTACCTTAGATGAAAAAGGAGTACAAGAGATAGAAGAGTTAGGTAATCTTTTATTGAAAAAAATAGAAAGAAGAGTATGATATTAGTTTTCGGAGGTACAACAGAAGGAAAAAAAGTAGCTAAAATTTTAGAAGAACAAAATTTAGATTATACCTATACCACGAAGACTAAAATAAACTTTGAAGGAAAAGGAAACTATATTCACGGAGCAATGGAACCTGAGGATATAGAAACCTTTTGTAAGCAACATAAAGTTACACATATTATAAATGCAGCACATCCGTTTGCAGAGAATTTACATGCCAATATTATCAAAGCAAATATATCTATTCCTAAAATTCGTTTTGAGAGGGCTTTTTTAGAAAGAACAAAACATCCACTAGTAAGCTATGTAAACAGTTTTCAAGAAGCAATAGCTGATTTTGAAAAGAAGGGATATAAAAGTTTGTTAGCATTATCAGGAGTACAAACTATTCAAAAATTAAAACCCTTTTGGAAACAGCATAAAAGTTGGTTTCGTATTTTAGATAGAGAAGAATCGAGAGCTGTTGCTTTTAAAGCTGATTTTCCAGAAAACAGCTTATTATATGGTTTACCTCAAGAAGTAGAAGAAGAAATAAAACTATTTAAACAGTATTCTCCAGATATCATTATAACGAAAGAAAGCGGTGTAAACGGAAAGTTACAGCAAAAAATAGAAGCGGCTATAGCTACTAATATTCCAATATTTATTATAGCAAAACCACCATTATCTAAAAAATACATATGTTTAAATAATGAAGATGAATTAAAAAAACACTTGTAGGTATCTCGATATTTTTTTACATTACAGTCTGTAAATAAATATCCCTCCATTTATTTATGACTACACTCCCGCTAAACCCCCAAATAAAGTACCTAAAGGCGCTTTATAATTTAGTGAAATTATGATCAAAAAAATCTTAATTTGTATCATATTTGCTTTTAATATTAGTTGTCAGAAAGAATTTAGTAAAGAGAAATGGCTAATTAATGTTGAAGGACGATATAGTCATAGAGATCAAATGTTAAAAAGTTTAATGAATAATAATAAATTAATAGGGAAAACATTTGAAGAGATAATGAATTTACTTGGAAACCCTAATGATTATTGTAACTACGATAAATATGAGTTAGGATATAGAATTAAAAAAATAGAAGATTTAAACACCTCAAAAATAAAGTCTCTAGTTTTAACTCTAGAAAAACCTAAAGAAGAAGTAGATTTATCTACTAAAGTTATTGATGTAAGAGTGATTTTTTGGTAGGTGTGCTATTTTACTTAAAAAAGTATAGGTTAAACTAACAAAATAATTTAAAATCATCTTTCTTTGTAACTACAAACATCAATTTTCAAAGTTAAAATGGATAAAATAAAATCAGAAGGAATATGTGTTTTTTGTAATAAAAAATATACCAAAGCAGGAATTAACAGACATTTGAAAAAACATATTGAAGTAGAGGCAATTCAAAATAAAAAAGGGAAATCATTCTTTTTAACAATTAAAATAGATAGTAGTTGGGGAAGTTCCCCTCATTTTTTGTCTTTATGGATTAATGGAGATACAGAAATGGAAGACTTAGATCTTTTTTTAAGAGCTATTTGGTTAGAGTGTTGCGGACATGCGAGTTCTTTTAAAGATTCGGGAAAAACACAAAAAAGTAGTTTTGATTTTAACTTTTTAAAAGTAGAAAAATTACTAGAACAAGGAAAAAAAGAGGAGTATGAAACTTTAATGGAAGAAATGAGAGGAGAAATACCTATGGGTAAAAAAGCGAAAGAAGTATTCTCTAAAGGATTAAAACTAAACTATGAATATGATTATGGAAGTACTACAGCATTAGAAATTATTACTGTAGAAGAATTTCAAAATGAAGCCCCTCAAGCTATTTTTTTATTATCAAGAAATGAACCATCCAAAATAATATGTAGTAGTTGTAATACAAAACCCGCAAATGTTATCTGTACTGTTTGCTCTTATGAAGAAGAGGCAATGTTTTGTAGTACATGTGCAATGAATCATGTTAATGAATGTGATGATTTTGAAGAGTACGCAGCTATGCCGATAGTAAACTCACCACGTATGGGAGTTTGTGGATACGAAGGAGGTACAATAGATCAAAAAAGAGATCATGTAAATTTTAAAGTACTTCGTTAACGTAAATAATAGTTAAAAACTATTTATATTTCAATTAGAAAAAATTGAGAGACCTACAAAAAATACCAGACAAACCACTACGAAGAGGTTATACAACAGGCGCCTGTGCAACAGCATGCACAAAAGCTGCTTTGTTGGCATTAGTTACTCAAAAAAATATACTTAAAACAACAATAACATTACCAATAGGAGAAACGGTTGTTTTTCAATTGATTTCTTGTGTTATGTCAAAACAATCAGCTATTTGTACTACCATAAAAGATGCAGGAGACGACCCAGATGTAACTCATAAAGCAGAAATTTCTGCAAAAGTTTGGTTAAATGATTCTGGTGAAATTCAATTTAAAAAAGGAGAAGGAGTAGGAGTAGTAACGTTACCAGGGTTAGAGATAAACGTTGGAGAACCAGCAATAAACCCTGTACCACGAAGAATGATGCAGACTGTATGTAAGAAAATTCTATCGGATCATCAATTAGAACAAAAAGGAGTTGTCATAGAAATTTCAGTAAAAAATGGAGAACAGCTAGCAAAAAGAACCTTAAATAGTCGTTTAGGAATTTTAGGCGGAATTTCTATTTTAGGTACTACAGGAATTGTAACGCCGTTTTCTGCCGCATCCTATATTGCTAGTATTCAACAAGGAATAGACGTGGCGATAGCAAACGGACATTCTGAACTATTAATTAATTCGGGAGGAAGAAGTGAAAAAGCATTACGAAAAGTTTTTCCTAATTTTTCGGAGTCTGCTTGTATTCATTATGGAAATTGGATTCAAGAAACCTTTGAGAAAATTCGTGATTCTACAAAAATTAAGGAGGTAAACATTGGAATTATGCTAGGAAAAGCCTCTAAATTAGCACAAGGTTATACCAATACACATAGTAATAAAACTACTTGGAATAAAGAATTTATTTATCAATTAGCGATAGAATCTGGGTATAAAAAAGAAATTGCCGATAAGGTTTTAGCATTAAATATGGCGGGTAGGTTACAAGAAATCTTTACTTTTGATGCCGAAGAAGCTTTTTTTCAAAAACTACTTCAAAAATGTTACGAGCACTGTATAAAAATAGCGCCGAAAACAACATTAAATATCTATTTGATAAATAATAACAACGAAATTATATCGTATAAAAAAGTATGAGTTTTTTAAACTTAACAAGACCACTTATAGCAGGTATTTTACATTCCTTTGAGCCAGATCATATTTCAGCAGTTTCTGTGCTTGCAGCAGAAAATGCGATTAAAAAGAAAAAAGTAACCTTAAAAACGGTATTCACAGCATCGCAATGGGCATTTGGTCATTCGGTAACGTTATTGCTTTTTGGAGGAATCGCTTTATTATTTAGATCGGTACTATTATCTTTTATTGAAGACATTTCTTTTTTTGCAGAATTGGCTGTTGGTCCCATCATGATTTGGTTAGGAATTGTAGCTATTAAAAGAAATCATAAATTAAAAGATTTAATAGCAGATCATAAAAAAATTGAAGAACACGAACACGATCCTAATAACCTAATTCACTTGCACGGAAAAGCAGGAGAAGAAATTGCAATGAATCCAATTAATAGATCTTTTTGGGTAGGCATGTTACATGGTTTAGCAGGAACAGGAGGTGCATTAACTTCTGCATTAGTAATTAGTGCTAGCACAATTAGTGAAGCTATTTGGATTCTTGTTATAGAATCTGTAGGAGTTATTTTAGCAATGGCAATATATAGTTATGTGCTTATTTTTACCATGAGTCGTTTTATAGAACGTAATATGTCTATTTTTAAATGGTTAAATGCTTTAGTAGGGGTTATTTCTATTACAGTAGGACTTATTTGGGTTTATAAAACATTAAATGTTTAGTATGCAACATAAAACTAACTTTCCTTTTACAGCAATTGTTGGTCAAGATGATTTTAAATTATGCTTAATTTTAAATAGTATCGATCCAACTATTGGTGGTGTTTTGGCTACAGGAGATAAAGGAACTGGAAAAACAACTGCTGTTAGAGCATTAAGTCAGTTAATGGGAAGTAGTTTTCCGTTTGTAAATTTACCTATTGGTGCTACAGAAGATAGAGTTTTAGGAAGTGTTAACTTAGAAATTTTATTAAAAGAAAAAAGAACACTAGTAGAAAAAGGATTGTTGGCAAAAGCCCACCAAGGTTTTTTATATATTGATGAAATAAATTTATTAAACGAATATTTAATGGATGTGTTGCTAGACGCATCTGCTTCTGGTGGATACCACTTAGAACGCGAAGGAATCTCGCAATGGTTAAACAGTCGTTTTTGTTTGGTAGGAACCATGAACCCAGAAGAAGGCGCATTGCGTCCACAATTACTAGATAGATTCGGGTTAAATGTATTAATTACAACACCAAAAGATATTCAAACTAGAAAACAAATAGCAGATCATCGACTTACATTTGATACCGATGCTTCGCTATTTTATTCAAAATATAAAGAGCAAGAAGAAAGGTTACAAGAAAATATAAAGAACGCAAAAGCAACCTTAGCAACAATAAATATACCAGATACTATTAAAGAAATGTGTGCTCAGCTTACACTACAAAATGAAGTGGAAGGTATGCGTGCAGATATTTTATTATTAAAAACAGCCAGAGCGTATGCTTCTTTTTTAAATAAAAAGGAAGTTACAGAAGAAGAGGTACTAAAAATAGCTCCTTTTGTATTACAACACCGAACAAAAGAATACAATCCACCTAATAACAAAGAAGAAGAAAATACAAACAATGAATCTCCTAACGATTCATCATCCGAAGAAAAAGAGAACCAACAACAAGGTGAACAAAAATTTCAATTACCCGAAACTGTAAAAAACGAACTAAAATTTACCTCTAGTGCCGTAAAAAAAAAAGGAATTGAAATAACGAAATTAAAAGGAATTCAAAATACTCAAATTCCACAACAAGAAGATAAATCGTTAGCTGTATTTAAAACAGTTAAAAAATATCTAACTACAGAAAATGTAACCCCTATTTACAAGTACAAACATCCAAAATCGATGTTGCATATTGTTTTTTTAATAGATACTAGTGCTTCTATGGCTATTGGTAAACAAATCGCCTATATTAAAGGACTCATTTTAAAAACCATGGAATCCAATCCGTTGAAAAAAATGAAATATGCAGTAGTTGCTTTAGCAAACAATACTTCAAAAATAATTCAACCATTTACAACAAATGTTAATTTAATTTCTGAAATAAGTTCGAAGTTAAAAACACAAGGGAAAACCAATTTAAAAGATGCCTTTTTAAAAGTGTATGAATTATTAAAATCGGTCAATAAAAAAGCAGTACAATTATTCGTAATGACCGACGGAAAAATAAATTATGGCGGCGAATATCCATTTGAAATAGCAATTCAAACCTACAAAATGTATCTTTCTAACTTAAAAAATACGATAGTAATAGATACTGAATCAGGATTTGTAAAATTAGGTCGCGCTAAAAAACTAGCCTCTCAATTACATGTAAAATACATGCCTTTGTCAGTATTAAATTCATAAAGCATGAAAAAATCATTTTTAATAGCTGCACCTTGGAGTAACTCAGGTAAAACAACCATTACTTTAGGTTTGTTACGCTTATTAAAAAAGAAAGGTTTTAGTGTGCAACCTTTTAAATGTGGGCCTGATTATATCGACACAATTCATCATGGTTCTGCGGCTGGTATTCCCAGTGTAAATTTAGACTCTATAATGATGTCTGATGCACACTTAGAGGAAGTGTTTTCTAAATACAGTGCAGAGGTAGATATTAGTATTGTAGAAGGTGTCATGGGATTGTTTGATGGAGCTGTTAAAGACAAAGGAAGTTCTGCTGAAATAGCAAAAAAACTAAATATTCCAGTAATTTTAGTAGTCAATGCAAAATCAATGGCATATACGGTTGCTCCAATTTTACAAGGATTAAAGAACTTTGATAAAGAGGTGCATATTGCAGGAGTAATTTTCAATTTTGTACGAACCGAATCGCATTATGCTTTTTTAAAGGAAGCCTGTGATAAAGTAGGGTTAAAAAGTTTTGGATATATTCCACCAAATGATGAAATTTCAATTCCTTCACGACATTTAGGTTTGCATATTGACAGTTCTTTTGAAGAGGTAATTGAAAAATCTGCTGAACATATAAATAATAACATTTCTGTCGAAAATTTGCTTGCTGAAGTAAATAGATTTCAACCTAAAACAAGAAATAATAAGATTCCTAAAGTTTCAAGAAATATAAAAATTGCTGTAGCCAAAGATGAAGCATTTACATTTACCTATTTAGAAAACTTAGATTACTTAAAAGAACTTGGAGAAGTAGTTTTTTTTAGCCCCATTCATGATGCAGAAGTGCCGAAATCTGATTTTGTGTATTTGGCAGGTGGTTACCCTGAGTTGTATTTAGAACCTCTTTCAAATAATGTAACCATGTTGCGTTCTATAAAATTAGCAGCAGAAAATGGTGTGAAAATATTAGCAGAATGTGGTGGAATGATGTACTTAGGAAAAAGTATTATTAATAAAAACGGAAAAGAGTTTTCAATGGTTCATATTTTCGACTTTAGTACCACCATGGAACAGAAAAAACTCAGTTTAGGATATCGTAAGGTTGTATTTAACAATGAAGAAATTTGGGGACATGAATTTCATTATTCCAAAGTATTAAACGATAAAGATGAAAGATCAGTAGCATCTATATTCACAGCAAGAGAAAAAGAAGTTGGCACTAAATTATATCAATATAAGAATGTTTTAGCTAGCTATATACATTTTTATTGGGGGGCTGGAAATTTTGAATGGCTAAAAAAATAAAGAAATTTATGAAGAGTCAACATAAAATCATAGTAATCATACTTAGCTTTTTTGCAATGGGCATATATGCTCAAAAATCTATAACCAATATTTCTAAACAAAAAGAGGGTAAATGGGAATGGTTTTATGATAACGAACAATTAGGAGAGTTAGGGTTTCATAAAAAAGGAAAAAGAGAAGGAGAATGGAAATGGTATTTTAAAAATGGCGGATTAAAAACAATAGGTTATTATAAAAACGATGAACCAGCAGGTATTAGAAAATGGTATTACAGCACTGGTAAGTTATATTGTACAGGACAATACAGTAATGGTAAGAGAGAAGGAGAATGGAAATGGTATGAAGAAATAAATTCAGACAGTTTAAGAGTAGTTGTTAATTTTAATAAAGGGAAAGTTAAAAACTATAAATTTATAGGAGGTAAGGGAAAAGTAATATTTGAAAACAAAGGAAATAGTTTTACAAAACTAACTTTTAATGAGAATTACAGTTATTTAGGAGTGTTTGGACTTAGAATTGAACATGAAAACGGAAACATTCTTGTTTTTGATGACAATGCTTACATAGGAAATTATAAAAAAGGAAAACCTGAAGGAGAATGGACAACCTATTTTATGGATGCTGCTATTTATCAAATAGATAATTATAAAAAAGGGAAGTTGCATGGTTCATTTAAACAGTTTTCTAGAGAAGGAAAATTACTTTTCATACAAAATTACAAGAGAGGTGAAAAGCAAGGTTTGTATAAAGGATATTATGAGAATGGATTAATAAGCTCTAAAGGAAGATTTAAAAAAGGGAAACAAGTTGGTAAATGGAAATTGTATTATGAAAATGGAGAAATAAAGAATATTGTAAAATATTCTAATGGTAAACTCAATGGAAAACATATCAGCTATCATAAAAATGGAAAAGTAATGAATACTGCCAAATATTCTAATGGTAAATTAGAAGGAGAGTATATCAGCTATCATGAAAATGGCAAACTCAAAGAAATCAAGCCTTATGTAAATAATCTTATTCACGGAGAATGGAAGGAGTATAATAAAGAAGGAATTTTAATAGAAAGAACTAGGATAGAAAGGCAAGATTTTACGAAATTACATAAAACATATTTCTATGCTAACGGACAAATAAAAAATATTGGGTACACAAATAACGGGATAAATAAATATGGTGTTTGGAAAAGATATTATGAGAATGGACAGTTAGAAGAAATAACTAATTATAAAGAAGGGAAAGAAGATGGTAGATGGGAGAAATATTATGAAAACGGACAGATAAAAACTGAAGGACAATATGTTGAAGGAGATAGAGATGGAAAATTTATTTGGTATAAAAAAGATGGGAAAATAAAAAATGCCACTGAATATAAACACGACTCACCATTTATAATGGGAGAATGGAGGTATTTTGCAAATGGACAATTGCAATCTGTAGAGCTTTACCAAAGAGATTCATTAGTGGAGTGGAAATATTATTATAAAAACGGACAATTAAAAGAGCTAAGACAATACCATAAAAAAAGAATAAGAACAGGAGAGTGGAAATATTATTATAAAAGTGGAGAATTAAGACGTATTACTCATTACAACAACGGAATTCCAGAAGGAGAGTTTAAATTGTATCATAAAAATGGACAATTATATAAAACACAAGTTTGGAGACATTATAAAAAACTTATAGAAATAATTGCTTGTTTTGATGAAAAAGGAAATGTTTTAGATAAGGGGACTTTAAAAAACGGAACAGGTATAGTTTACGAGTACAATGCTAAAGGAGAGCTTTTAAATTCCATAGAATATGTTAAAGGAAGTCCAGTAAATAATAGTAGTATTGATAAGGTTTGGTTAGATAGTGGTAAACTTAATTCATTAGCTTGGAAAGCGTATAAACAAGAAAATAATAAGGAGAAGCTAAGCATAGCACTAAAATGGATTAAACGATCAATAGATTTAGAGGAGAATTATTATAACACAGATACCTACGCAGCACTTTTGTATAAAATAGGAAGGTATGAAGAAGCCTTGTCTGTTGCTAAAAAGGCAATAGATATTGCTATGAAATCAGGTAGTAAGAGTGCGCCACAAGCAACAAAAAAACTTATTGAAAAAATAAAGATAAAACGAAATAAAAAATAGATAAAAAGTAAAAGGCAATTTTAAATTACTTTATATTGAAATAACAATTATAAATTATGCATTTAATAGCTACAATACCTGGAGGATGGAATCCTGATGACGATGGTGTTTTTTATATAGAACAAAAACCTGGAGATATCGTTTTTTTAAGTGCTAGTGATACAGAAATTCACACAATGAATGAAGCTTATAAATCGCTTCATGAACAAAATAAAGACGTTCCAAGTTTACGAATGACGAATTTGGTATATCTAAAACAAGAATTAACAATAGATACCTATGCAGAAGATGTTTTAGAAAAAGCAAAAGTGATTGTTTGTAGCTTACTAGGCGGAATGAGTTATTATCAATATTTAGTAGAAACTTTATTAGAATTACAAGAAAAAACAGACTGTAAATTAGTATTTATTCCTGCACACGAGCCCGATTATGAGTTAATGAAACGCTCTTCAGAATCTATAGAAATAGTACATCAATGCAGACAATATTTACAAGAAGGAGGAAAAGAAAATTCGATTTCCTTATTAAAATATATCCATAAGAATTACTTCCAATTAAATGTAGAAGAAGTAGTTCCTAAATCATTTGAAAATTTATTTTTTTATACCGTAGCGCAAGGAATTGTAACGAATTCAACACTAGATAAATATATAGATTCTAAAAAGTCAAATGCTTTTATAATAGCCTATAGAGCACATTATTTGGCAGATAATTTAGATCCGATTTATGAATTAAGTAGTTCTTTAGAAAAACAAAATTTTAATCCCATTGTTCTTTTCGCTCATAATTTAAGAGACCAACAAGTATTGGTTACCATTGAAAAAATGATGACAAATAACGGACAACGAAATGTAGACGTTATTTTAAATACTACAGGTTTTACGGTAAAATCAATGGATGAAAATGCCAATTTTATTTTTGAAAACCTAAATGTTCCCGTATTACAAACCATCTTTTCTACCAGTAATAAAGATACTTGGAAAGAAGGGCTTTTTGGATTACCGCCAACAGATATCGCAATGAATATTGCTTTGCCAGAAATAGATGGTAGAATTATTGGACGAGCAGTTTCTTTTAAAAAAGAAATAGCAAAAGACCCGTTAACAGATAGTTCTATTATAAAATACGAAGCCTACAAACCTGCTTGCGATTTTATGGCGCAACTGGCTAAAAATTGGGTAAACTTGCAACAGCAAAAAAATGAAGAGAAAAAAGTAGCTGTTATTTTACCAAACTACCCGAATAAAGACAGTCGTTTAGCTAACGGAGTTGGTTTAGATACTCCAGAAAGTTGTATCATCTTATTAGATGCATTAAAAAAACAAGGATATACTTTAGGGAATAAACTGCCTAAAAGTGGCACAGAATTAATGCATTGGTTAACACAATTGACAACTAATGACACGGTAACTACAGAAACAAGGCCACATGCTATAACGTATGCGGTTACCGATTTTGAAAAATGTTTTCATAATGTATCTCAAGAATTAAAAGATAAAATCACAGAACAATGGGGAAGCCCAGAAGAAGACCCTTTTTTTACAGGAGATTCATTTATTGTTCCAGGTTTTGTGTTAGGAAATATATTTATCAGCATTCAGCCCTCTAGAGGCTATAATCAAGATCCGCAAGCTATTTATCACTCACCAGATTTACCACCAACGTATCAATATTTGGCATATTATTTTTGGTTACAAGATACTTATGAAGCTGATGCTGCAATTCATTTAGGAAAACACGGAAATTTAGAATGGTTACCAGGAAAAAGTGTGTCTTTAGATGATAGTTCTTGTTTCCCAGCAGCAGTATTTGGTGCTTTGCCACACTTTTATCCGTTTATTATTAACGATCCGGGAGAAGGAACGCAAGCAAAAAGAAGAACGCAAGCGGTAATTATCGATCATTTGATTCCGCCAATGACAAGAGCGGAAAATTACGGAACCTTATTAAAATTAGAACATTTAGTAGATGAATATTACGAAGCATCGACCTTAGATATAAAAAGAGCCAGAGTTTTAGAAAAAGAAATGGCAGCTTTAGTAAAAGAAGCACAATTAAATGTTGATTTAGGAATAAATTCAGATGATGTAGATGAATTATTAGTAAAACTAGATGGATATTTGTGTGAATTAAAAGAAGCACAAATTCGAGATGGTTTACATATTTTCGGAAAAGCACCTGTAGAAGAACAATTAATAGATTTACTAGTCGCATTACATCGTTCAGGGACTTTTCAAACCAAAGGAATAACACAAGCTCTAGCCAATGATTTGGGTATTGAAGGGAATATTTTGTTGTTAGATTTTTCTGAAAAGATGGAAATGGTGATCCATGATAAAAAACATCATACGGTAGGTCAGGTTATTGCAACCTTAGAAGAAATTAGTAAAACACAGTTGCTTCAATATTTAGATACCCATAAACTAAACGATGCGTATCCAGAATTGAATAAAGTATTAATAATAGCAAAAGAAAAAACATTAGTAGCTGTAGAAAATACTACGGATGAAATACATTATTTAGTAGAAGGATTAAACGGAAAGTATGTGCCATCTGGTCCTTCAGGTGCGCCAACACGAGGTAGAATTGATTTACTACCAACGGGAAGAAATTTTTATTCTGTAGATGTACGTACCATTCCTACCGAAACTGCCTATCGCTTAGGAGAAAAAAGTACACAATTAATTATAGAACGTTATCTACAAGAGCACGGAGAGTATCCTGAAACTATAGGTATCTCTGTTTGGGGAACAGCAACCATGCGAACAGGAGGAGATGATATTGCACAAGCTTTAGCATTAATGGGCGTTCGTCCAGTTTGGAAGAGTTTAAACAGAAGAGTAAGCGATTTTGAAGTAATTCCGATTGTAAAATTGGGGCGTCCACGTATTGATGTTACTCTTCGTATTTCTGGTTTTTTTAGAGATGCTTTTCCAGATGTTATTAACTTCTTTAATGCAGCCGTACAAAAAGTAGCTTCTTTAGAGGAACCTTTAGAAGACAATCCTATTCGTAAACGATTTTTAGAAGAATCGAAAGATTGGCAACAGCAAGGTTTACCAGAAGAAGAAAGCAAGCAACGTGCTTTGTATAGAGTATACGGATCGAAACCAGGTTCTTATGGAGCAGGTTTGCAGGGAGTAATTGACGAGAAAAATTGGAATACGCAAGAAGATTTAGCCAAAGTCTATATTAATTGGAGTGGCTATGCCTACGGAAATTCTAAACAAGGCGTTTCTGCACATGAATCGTTTCAAAATCGTTTGAAAGCGATGCAAATTGTTATGCAGAATCAAGATAATAGAGAGCACGATATTTTAGATAGTGATGATTATTATCAGTTTCAAGGTGGATTGGCTAATGCAGTAAAAACAGTGAGTGAGAACGATCCTGAGATTTATTTTGGAGATCATTCACGGCCAGAAACTCCGAAGGTAAAAACATTAAAAGAAGAATTGTTAAAAGTGTATCGTTCAAGAGTTATTAATCCGAAATGGATTGCAGGTGTGCAACGTCACGGATACAAAGGAGCTTTTGAAATGTCTGCTACTTTAGATTATTTGTTCGCGTATGATGCAACCACTAATTTGGTAGACGATTTTATGTACGAAGGAATTACGGAAAGTTATTTATTAAATGAAGAAAATAAAGCGTTTATAAAAGAACATAACCCGTGGGCTTTAAAAGATATGAGCGAACGTTTGTTAGAAGCGATACAACGTGGTATGTGGGAAAATCCGTCTGATGAAATAAAGCAACAATTGGAAGATTTGTTTATGGAAGGAGAAGGGATTGTAGAGTAATATTTTGGTAAGAAAATTACAAGAATTATTGTAGTGTGTTGAAAAATAGCTATTTAGTGGCTAGGTAACTGGTGTTAACAAGTTGTAAACCATTGTAAAAAAATCATTGTATACATTATTGAGATAACAGAAAATCAAGTAGAAATACTAAACCAAAACAATTCTGATAGTTAAAAACGGCTTATAATAATGTAAAAAACATAAGACATTTCAAAAGTTCTGTGTCTTTTTATAAAGTTCGCTAAATATAAAGTTTAACATTTAATCGAAAAATAAAAGTAAAACGTTTATTATATTTATCTAAAAATAAACCGAAGTGTAGAGCTTATTTTCTGTCCTATGTTTCTCCTAGATATCGTATAGAGTTCATGAAAAATATATATTATATAATTTTTATCTTTTCCTTTTTGTGCTGTAAACAACAACCTAAAAAAGAGGTAAATTCAAAAAACACCAAAACCGAAGAAAATTTAAAAACGACTCCTAATATGGATTATACAGTAGCAACTAAGCCCATTCATGCTATAAAAACACAATTATATAGATGGTATTCTTTTTATGAAAGAGAAATGAATGAAGATAGAATTTCAAATCAATTAGAAATATTAAGTGATAGCATTGTAATTAATTCAATGGGAAAAGCAGTAACAGGTAAAAAAGAATATAAAAATATTTTACCTATGTACAAAGGAACAAAAAACGCACATGATTTAATCTCCATAAAAATGGATAATTCAGAAGGGAAAATAAAAGCAACAGCAAAAATATTATTCCAAACTATCCGTCCTGATAATACCAATTCGCAAATGGAAATTGGTTATGATTTATTATCGACTGAATTTAATGGCAAAGTTCCACCAAAATTCGATCAAATAACTATCAATCCTATAGAAAAAAAAGAGTTTAGTTCGTTCTCAGACACTTATCCTAAAAATAGGCTTTCTGCTTTAATGCACTATTGGTTATTCAATATAGAACAAATGGATGGAAATGCAGAACCATTTAAAAAATTACTTGCGAATAATTTTGAATTACATTTTTCAAAAGATAATGTTGTAACTAGTATCGATCAATTTGAAAAATGGGTTACCTACGCTGCTTCTGCAGTAAGTGAGACAAATCATTTTCCTGAAAATTTAGAAATAAAAAAGCTAGAGGAAAATCTTTATGTAATGGATGTAGATTTCGTATGGAGAGGAAAGTCTCCTGATGGGAATAAGTTACAGGCAGTAACACATCATAAATGGACAGTTGAAGACGATATAAATGCCCCATTCGCTAAAATTCGCAAAATGGAAGTAACATATAAAGTGCCTTTTTCACTATTAAAGGAATAATTAAAAGCCTTTAAAAGGAAAATTTAAACAAGTTGCAAAATATAAACGTATTAAAAATTAATTTAAACTACTATAACTCTGAGATTATATCCCCAACATCTTCTTAATTTTACTACCGAAACTATTTTGTTTATCAGTAGGCTTTTCATCCTCTTCAAACAAAATACCTTTTACATTTAAGTGATGACCCATTTGTTCTTTTCCTTGGTCTTGTTCAAAACCAATTACTTGTTTTCGGTATTTACAAAGCTGACAATTCATGTTAGCAATACCATTTTTGGCCTCATGTAAACGCTCATCAAACGCTTGTAAAATCAATTCATCTGCACCAAACGGATCGGTATATACATATTCATTTTTAGATTGTGTATTCATTTCAGAAACATGCTTGTAAACACGTTCTAAAAGTACGCCCGTAAAAAAGAAAAACGGAATTACAATGGTTCTTTTAAATCCTAATTTTTCAACAATTTGTAAACCTTCATCAATTTTCGGATACGCAGTTCCGCTATATACTGTAGTTGCAAAACCAAATCCCATTCCGTCCCAAAGCATACTGGTTAATTTGGCAACATCGCTATTCGCATCTGGGTCGGTAGTACCTCTACCAACTACTACTAAACAAGTATCTCTTCTAGCTACTTCTGGTAGGTTTTTTTCCGTTTCTTCAATACGTTTTAAAGATAAATCTAACAAAAAAGAACTCACACCAATATGTTTTCCCATAGAAATGGTTAAATCATCATGGTGACTTTGTAAGGTGTTTAACTCATACGGAATATCATTTTTTGCATGCGAACCAGCAAATAAAATAACAGGTAAAGCATAAATTTTGCGAACCCCATTTAAATACATACGTTCTACAGCAGCTTCGTAAGTAGGATGATTAAATTCTAAAAAGCCATAATCTACTTCATAAGCACCCTCATAACGTTCTTTTAAAATACTCACCAATCGTTTAAACGATTTTACACCTGCTTCTCTTCGTGTACCATGACCACATAATAAGATTCCTTCTTTCATTTGTTCTTCGTTTTTAGTTTTGTATTGGAGTAGCGCCAATAATAAATACTACTGGCATCTGTAAATTGGCTTGCGTTACTTTGTTTTCTATATTTCCTAAGTTTCCAGTAACTATTGTTTGTTGTTCTCTTGAAACATTAGAAATGGCATTTACAGGAATTGTTGTATCGTTACAAACTTCTATTAATTTAGGAACAATTTTATGCAAACTTTTTAATCCCATATAAATAGAAATAGTGTTTCCTGCTTTTAGCATGTGTGCAATTCCGTTTAATTGTTCAAACGAGTAATCGGCAGTATGTGCTGTACAAATTAGCATGGCGTTCGACTGATTACGCTCTGTAATAGGAATATTACAAATATTTGCAGCAGCTATAGCAGCAGAAATTCCAGGGACTACATAGAATTCTGCGTTTTTAGCAGTTAAAAAGCGAGCTTCTTCTGCTGCTCTCCCATAAATATAAGGATCACCAGACTTTAAACGAACTACTTTTTTACCTTGTAAATAATTATCATATAATAAATGATTAATTCGTTGTTGCCTATCCATTTGGTTGTCGGTATCTCCAAATTTACGACCTACATAAATTTTTTCGCCCGTAGTATTTAAAGAAAGAATTGCTTCAGAAACTAAATTATCATGTAAAACAACCTCGGCAGCTACAATTAATTTATGTGCTTTTACAGTTAATAAATCAGGATCTCCAGGACCCGCACCAATAATAGCTATAGGATGATACATGTTTGTTATATTAGTTTTAATGGATCTGGATGTTTATAGGAATATTTTAAGATTTCTTTACTCTTTTTATTACTAATAATTTTAAATACTGGCGACTTCTCATTTTCTATAAAAGTAGGAGGAGTTAACCCAATATTTTCTGCAGCTAAGGTATAAAAAACACTTCTAAGCGGATGTTCCTCTGCACAACCATTTATAATTTGTCCCCAACAGTTTTGTTCTATAATAGCGTTAATTAAACCAATACAATCATCTCTATGAATAACATTAATAGGAGTATTACCATTGGAAAGTTTTTTTTTAGCAGCTAAAAAACGACCAGGTAATCTGTCGTATCCAATTAATCCAGAAAAACGTAAGATGGTAAGTCTATCTTTTAATTGTTTTCGAAGCATATTTTCGACAGCCAATACGGCTTTACCAGAAGCTTTTTCAGGAATATTTACTAAAGTTTCTTCTACTATTCCGTTAGTGTTTTGATATACGGACGTAGAACTGATAAATAATACTTTTTGGGTGTCGTTTATATGTTGTAAAAGTTGTTGCACTTGTTGCGGATATACCTTTTCGATAGCTTCAATTTTCCTTTTTGGCGGAAAATTAATGATGAGAATATCGCTATCTTTCAAAAAATCAGGAATAATAGTGTTTTCTGTTCCTAATGTAAAGCAATAAGGTATAAGACCTTCTGCTTCTAATAATGTAATTTTATCTTTAGAAGTAGTAGAACTTTTTATACGATATCCTTTGGTTTGTAGGTTTTTAGCTAGTGGTAATCCTAACCAGCCAGAACCTACTATGCTTATTTGTTTATGCATCATGCAAAATTCTCGGATTTGTACTATCCATTTTTAAATAAATCTCTAAAATATACTTCCAAAGATCGGTATTTTCTTTACGAATATAAAGAGTGATTACATGTTTTCCTTTTTTATTCTTTAAACGAATAGCTCCATTGTATTCTTCATTGTTTTCAAGCCAAATAACCTCAGAAACACTTACTTTTCTGTCTAAAATAGTGCTGTCTAATTCTTTTTCCATTGCTTTAGTAATGGCACCAATGGTTAATTTAAAATGGATTTCACTTCCTGTTACTTCCATTTCTATAAGATCAGAATAATCTACAGAGTGCATATTTTGTATTGCATATTTCTCTTCCTTATAAAAAATAACTAAAGCGTTTTCTGTTTTAAATAGTTTTTGAAAAACTGGATAAAGATATTGGTCAGAAGCATAAGCCCTTGCTATTAATACTTCCCCAAACTCTACATCTTTTTTAGGTTTAAAAACAATGGGTGCTACTGTTTTTTCATTTTCAGTATGTAATCGTGTGTCTCCTTCTTTATATAATAGATACTCGTTTACAGGTTGTTGGGTGTCTACGTGCGATTTTACAATTTCTACTGCTTTTTCTGGAGTTAAGTTTTTGTACCAAAAATTACCAGGTTGTACAATCCAAGTAGGAGCATCTTCACATCTACCATTACAACGTGTACGTATGGTATGCGTGGTGTCCCACAAGTTTTCGTTACGTAAATAGGCTCTAGCTTCTCTAACAGCTAATTCACTTTTTGCTTTTTTACACGAACCACCATCACAAAATTGAAAGGTCGTAGTTACTTTTGATATGTCTTTTCCCATAATTTAAAAGAAATAAGTGAAATTTAATTTTGCTAAAAAAGGAGTTCCTGGTGTAAAATGAATATCCTCTACAGGTTGTGGTTCTCCTTGTAATTGTGAAGAGTCGTAAAAAACGGCTTCTCTCCAATCATTATCAAAAAGGTTTTCAACAGAAAGGCCTATTTGATATTTCGAAGTTGTGTAATTAACAACGAGGTCGGTAATAAAATAATCTTGCCCGATTACAGACTCATCTTCTATTAATGGACGCTCTCCTAAAAAGCGATAACGTAAAGAAGCTTTTATTCCGTTTTGTAAACGTAAAGTAGCACCACCTGTGGAGGTAAACCTTGGTGCAGATGGAATTTTATTTTCAGTTTTTGGAGCATCTAATAAGGTTCCGAAGCTATAATTTACATCAGTATCTAACCAAAAATAGGGTAGTGGTTGGTATCTAAAAGAAGCTTCACTTCCTATTCGTCTAGATCTTCCTTTGTTTTCAAACTCAAATCCGTCAGAACCAAAAACAAATTCGGCATCACTTTGCAAATAAAAAGCAGCGAGGTTACCTACAAACTTTTTTCCAATTTTAAACTCTGTTCCTATATCGTAACCAACGGCTTTAGGTAACGGACTTATATTTTTATTAGTTACTGCTGCATTACTATAATTGGAATGAAAACCTGAACTTGCTTTTGCATACAATTGAATGTTTTCGGTAGCGTCATAAAATAAGCTTAGTTTAGGGCTAAATCTAAAAGCAGTAGTACTTCCTTGTTGCGGTGTTGGAAATATTTCTGTTACATTAAAATCGAAAAAATCGCCTCTAATACCAGCTAAAGCTGTTAGTTTTGGAGTAATTTGTATTCGCTCTTTTAAAAATAAGGCATAGTTTGTTTCTTTAATTTCAAACTTATTTACCACTTCTCTCAATGCTCTTCCAACAGTATTATTTAACCCAATATGATTATCGTTGTATTGAACAGACCAACCGAATGTGGTAGTACTATTTGGGATTTCAAATAAATCTTTAATAGCCACATTTCCTTGATATGCATAGATAGAACGATCTTCTTGTTGATGAATCATATCTCCATGAACAGGATCGTTTTGAAAAAAAGAGAAGTTAGAGAACAAATTATACTTATTAGATACGTAATAGAGTTGATTTGTAAGTTGTGTTTCCTCAGAAATACTAGAATTTAATTGTGCATTTACATGAATTCTTTTAGTATCTCCACCTTCTTGGTCATCAATAGCGCCAAATCGGTCAATTAGTCCACTTTCAACAGCTCGTAACGGAATTTGTCCAGAAGCATTCCAATCACTATGAAATGTAGAAATAGAGGTTTTTAATTCGTGGTTGTCAGATAATGCGACAGTATATTTTGTAAACGTATTTAAACGTCTTAAATCCTGATCACTTTCAAAAAAACTTTTATTAAATGTACCCTCAATAGCAATATATGCGCTTTCTTGATTTTCGGTTAAAAAATTATTTTTATCCACTAAAGAAATCATAGTTAAAGCTCTTGCAAAATTATATTGCCCATATTCTAGTTTTACTAAATTACGATGTAGTTTATCTTTAGAAGAAAATTTAGCAGCTCCAGAAACGGCAAAATTTCCTAAAGAAACTTCATGCGGGCCTTTATAATAATCGGCAGTTTGAACAGTTTCAGGAATTAAGAAGTGTAAATCAGCATATCCTTGTCCGTGTGCATGAGAGCTTAAATTAACGCCAATATCATCTACTAAAACAGCAAAGTCAGTACCGTGATCGTTATCAAAACCTCGTAAGAAAATCTGTTCTGCTTTTCCACCACCAGCGTGTTGCGCAATAAATAAACCTGGCACGGTTTTTAAAAAATCTTGTGCACTACTTATAGGTCTTAATTGCAAAGAGATTTTAGAAACTTTTTGAATTCCTAACGTTTTATCGTTTTTTGAATTAATTATTATTTCAGAAAGTTGCGTAGCTTCTTTTTCTAAACGTATTTGTAAATTATTAGTAGCTTTTTTTAACGTAATTGTTTTAGAAATATATCCTTGTAAAGAGAATATAATTTTAACTGGAAATTTATGTACTGCAATTGAAAATTCTCCATTTTCATTAGCCGAGTTTACAATATTTGTGGTTGTTTGTAGATGTACATTTGGTATTGTTACCTGTGTTTCTAAATCAGTGATAATACCTTTTACGGTGTTTTTTTGTGCGAATACGGATAGTGGAAACCACAGAATCCATAGACTGCATAAAATCAATTTTTTGTGCATTTAAAAATGAAATTAAGCAGGCAAGGAAAGAAAATATGATGAAAACAAACATAATTTTCTAACTCTTTACCCGAGAGTTACTATTAAATTATTATCCTAATGGCAGGTCTCCTGACTTAACTTAACTTTCATTTCCCTTCCCATAGTTCAAACTACAGTGGTTTTATTAATGAAGTTTTTAATAAGTTTTACAGTTGCGGGAACAGTTTTGGATTTTAACCAAATTCCCTTTTAATTTTTACACAAGTGTAAAAAACCATTTGATTGTGCGAAGATACTTTATTTTATCTATATAAATTACCAAGATCTCACAGGTTTTTATAGCCTATGAGATCTGATTTTAAAAAGGACGGGGGGAACTTTCGTTATATGTTGTTTCTATATTTACTTTTTACTTGGGATTTTTAAGATATTTCCTTCAAAATGATTCTCTAAATCGAAACAATAGCTAGCATTAATAAAAATATAATCGGAACCATTATTTTTATACAAACACATTTCTCCTTTAATGTTAATTTTGTCAGGAAAAGAAAGAATAAAAAATTCTGTTTCGTGAGTAGAAAGATTTCCATTCCATGTAAAAACTTCTTCGGGTTTGTCTTTTCTTAGTAAACGATAACTAACATAACGAGAAGTAATCTCATTATTCTCTACTTCTTCTTCAAATGAAAATTCAAAAATGAATTGTTTTTTGTCGCAACTTTCTAATGAATATGTATGCATAATAAAAATGTTTTTAATGTTAAGATGTTGGAACTAATTGAAATTTAAAAGGAGTAGCATTAGAACCGGTTCCACCACCAGTCATAATTAAATTAGCCTTCGTTAATCCCAATAAAGATAGTTTATAGTTAATATTACTTATGATAGCAGAATCAATGACTTCTCCTTCTGATACTTGAGGAATAACATCTACATAAATTTCAGGTGTAAATTCAAAAACTACTTTTTGATTAGGAGAAATACCTGTTTTTGTAGCTAACAATTTTCCATCTTTATATATTTGAGCACTGATACTACCTGCAGGTAATACATTTTCTATCACAATCTCATTTGGATTATTTGTGTTTTCTGGGTTTAATTGCAAAATGTCTCCAGATTTATTTCTAAGAACATCCCATTTTTGACCATTTATTGCTGTTTGGAGATCAGATATATTTCCGTAAGAATCTGCAGCAGCAACCTCAAAGTTCATTGGATATGTAAATTTATGAGACCAATTTTTCCCACAATTTTTAATGACTTGCCAAGCAATAGCATTTTCCTCAAAATTAGAAGCTACATTTTTTTGAAAAATAACAATGCTTGAATTATTCATATCTTGAGAATTATTTATAAATGTGATTTCAATATCCATGGTATAGTTTTTAGATTAATTTTTTAAGCAGGTTTGTTTTTAATTGTATACACATTAGAATTGTATAATTTCTTTAGTATCCATAGGTAGTTCTACTGTAACAAGACAGTTTTTATTATCACAAGAAAAACCAAAATCATTTATGTACAAGTTAAAATCAAAATCAACTTTTCCTGTTTTACATTCCGGACATATAATGTCTATTTTCATTTCGTTATAATTTGTAGTATTCATTCAATAAACTATCTAAATTCTTTTTTTTGTAGTAATACTAAGATATACTGAAAAGTAAAATAGTTCTATTTTTATACCGTAGGTGCATTACTTTAAGGAATGAGCGAGTTTTAATTAGGCTTAAAAAAAGAATAATTTATGTATGGTTATTTCGGAATGTATATTCTAAGAAAATGAAGAAAAGAAACTTTTGATGAAAGTTATTTATTAAAATGAATACACTAAAAGAAATTTATATTAAGGTAGTAGAAATAAAGTTGGAAATAATTTCTTTTCTTTTTAAAGTAGTTGTTTTCGGTAAAATTGTAATAGAAAACCCTAATTGAGTATAAGCTTCTAGAAGCAATTCATGTAGTTTTTTTGTTTCTTCAAAAGATTGTAATCTTTGTGGGTCTTCTACATAAATATCTTTCCAAGGTGGGAGAAAAAAAATAGTAGTATGATAGTGTTTTTTATAATCAAAATTTAAAAACTTATTATCGATGGTTTTTTGTTTCAATTTTAAGTATGCAATATTATCTACTAAACTTCGATCAACAAAAGCCTCTTTATCTATAGATATTTTAAGTTCTTCTAAAGTTTTGTTATAAACTAAATTAGTGAATCCAGTCACATCTTGCCAAGGAGTTTTATTTCCATTCGTCTTTTGCTGTGAAATTATAATTCTACGAGAAACTTCTTCAAAACAATAAAAACCACTAATACGTAAAGCATTAATTAAAGTTGTTTTTCCTGTTCCAGGAGCTCCTGTAATAATATATCTTTTCATGAACGAGATAAAAGGTTTAACCCCTTACTTAATATAGATAATTAGACTTTTAAAAATAAAAAATGATTTAAATAAACCAAAGTAACATTGCTATAAAAATTACAAATATAAGAGTAACCATATAGTTAATAGAAGCAACTTTTTTAAATTCAGATTCTTTAATTATTCTATCATTACTCCCTATAAAAGGTTTTTCTACCAAAATACCATGGTAATAATTTGGACCACCGAAACGACAATCTAAAATAGCTGCTAAAGCTGCTTCTGGATAACCAGCATTTGGACTAGAATGGTTTTTTGCTTCTTGCCAAACTAGAGGGAGTTTATGTATTTTAAAAGTAACCAACAGCATTAAAATAGTAGTTAAACGAGCAGGAATGTAATTAAAAACATCGTCTAGTTTTGCGGCAAATTTACCAAAGTGTATATAACGTTCGTTTTTATAGCCAATCATAGAATCTAAAGTGTTTACCATTTTATACAACATGGCTCCTGGTATTCCTAGAATTGCATAATAAAATAAAGGAGCAATAACACCATCGCTTAAATTTTCAGAAAGTGTTTCAAAAACTGCTTTTATAATTTCTTGTGTATTAAGTTTAGAGGTATCTCTACCAACAATCCAAGATAAGCGACTTCTTCCTTCATTAATTCCTTTTTTTAACTCAGTAAAAACCGCTTTACCTTCTTCAACTAAACTTTTATTTGCTAAAGCATAGAATAAAAAAACGGTTTCGAAAATAATTTTTACAACTGGGTAAGGAGTTACTAATTTTACAATAAAATAGAAAAATAAAAAAGTAAATGAGGTGAGTAGTATAGTTACTATTGCCCCTTTTAATACTCTTGCTTTTTTTTTGTTTAAGAGTTTTTCTCCAAACGAAATTAAATTGCCAAATAAGCGAATAGGATGTGGTAGCCATCTAGGATCCCCAAGAATTAAATCAAGTATATATGCTAATAATAACGGTAAAATATAAATCAAACTTTCCATTGTTGTAATGCATTAATTAAAAGTTGATTTTTTTCTGGTGTTTGGCTAGCTACTCTAATATAATGAGCATCTAAAGTTCTAAAATTGGAAGCATCCCTTATTAGTAATTGATGTTCTTTAACTAAATAAGATTTTAGTTCTTGAGAAATAGGTTTATCTAGTTTTATTAAGAAATAAGTAGTATTTGTAGAAATTACAGTGAAACCTTCAAGAGTATTGATTTTATTTTTTAATATAACAGTGTTTTTTAGACAAGTTTTAAAGTTTGGTACTAAACTATTATAGTTTTTAAATATAAAAGCAGCAGCATGCAATGCTATGCTATTTACATTCCAAGGCATTTTATGATTGGCTAATTTGTTAATAATTTTTTGGTTGCCAATAACATATCCCAAACGTAATCCTGGAATACAGAAAAGTTTGGTTAATGATTTTATTATTAGAATATTATTTTGTTTTTCGACGAAAGAGATACAAGAAATGTTAGAACTTGTAAACTCAATATAAGCTTCGTCTATAATAAATAATGTATTTGGAAATTTTTGTATTAAAGTTTCTATTTCTTCCGAGGTTGTTTCAAAACCATCTGGATTATTCGGATTACAAATGAATGCAATTTCTGTATTAAATTGGTGTGTAAGAATAGATTTTCTATCTATAAATTGAATTGCTAAGTTATTTACTTTTGAGGCTAATTCATACTCGGAAAAAGAAGGAGTACAAATAGTTGCAGATGTGCCATGAAAAGTATTTGCAATCAAGTAAAAAGCTTCAGTAGCTCCATTGGTAATAATAGTTGATTGTGCTTTTAATTGATGGTGTTCTTCAATTAATTTAGTGATATTTTCTGCATTAGGTGCAGGATAGTTTTCAATACTTAGTATCTTTTCTTTTAGATGCTGTATTAAATTTTTTGGAGCACCTTTGTACCAAACATTAGAACTAAAGTTAGCTTTAAAAATAGTTTTATTGTATTTGTGTAGATCATCACCATGTCCATAATCAATACTCATCATCTTATTCCGTAATGGTTACTTTCATATTATTTAAAATTACTTCTATATCTATATGTTCCTCTAAATGATTGGCTAGTTTGTCATAATTCTCTTCTTTATAAGCTGTATAGTCTAAGTTATTAGGATTAGAAGAGACATTAAAATGGGATAGTAAATTATCTATAACCAAACTATTATCAAAAATACCATGTATATAGGTTCCCCAACAATTTTTTTCAAAATAACCTTCTGGTTTATTATTTATAAAATTAAGAGGATTTTGCGGTTGTTTAAAAGTGGTAATTCCCATGTGTATTTCATATCCTATGCATGTTTCAGAATATTCTTTAAATTGAAAATTACATTGTTCCGTAGTTTTTTCGGAAGCTAAAATTGTTTTCGCAGGAATAATTCCTAATCCAGGAATTTCATGAATTTCATTTTCAACGTGATTTGGGTCGGATATAGAAGCTCCTAACATTTGAAATCCACCACAAATACCAACAATAAATTTTTGCTTTTCGTGTGCGATTAAAATTTCTTTGGCCAATTTAGAGGACCTTAAAAACTGCATATCTGCAATAGTATTTTTACTGCCTGGTATGATAATAATATCTGCTAATTTAATATCCTCTGGATTTCTAGTGTAAAAAAGATGTACTCTATCTTCTTTTTCTAATCTATTAAAATCTGTAAAATTAGAAATATATGGGAGTAATATTACGGCTATATTAATAGCGTTTTTCTTAGCACTTGTTTGTTTCTTTTCTAAACCTAAAGAATCTTCGTCTTCTATATAAATGTCTTTAGCATAGGGTACAATACCTAAAACAGGAACATTCGTAAGCGATTCTAACATTTTTTTTCCTTCTTCAAACAAAGAAATATCTCCTCTAAATTTATTAATAATAATTCCTTTAATTAATTTTCGCTCTTCATTATCTAATAAAGTAATGCTACCATATACACTTGCAAAAACACCTCCTCTATCTATATCTGCAATTAAATATACATCGGCATTTGCAACTTGTGCCATTCGCATATTTACAATATCTCGATGTTTTAAGTTTAATTCACTAATGCTTCCAGCACCTTCTAATATAATAGGGTTGTATTTAGATTTTAATGTTTTAAAAGCTTTTTGAACTTCAGTAAATAAATGCTGTTTATTATTGCCTAAAAAATAAGAACGAGCGGTTTGGTCTCCTATTGGTTTTCCATGTAAAATAACTTGCGATTTATTTGCTCCAGAAGGTTTTAATAATACAGGGTTCATTTCTGTAGTACAATTAATACCAGCAGCTTCTGCCTGAACGGCTTGTGCTCTGCCGATCTCTAATCCGTCTTTAGTAGCATAACTATTTAAAGACATATTCTGCGCTTTAAATGGAGCAGGAGTGTAGCCTAATTTCTTAAAAATACGGCACATACCCGTAACAATAATACTTTTTCCTACATCAGAACCTGTACCTACAAACATAATAGGTCGTAATACTTTGGTCATTTAAGTACAATATTATACCGCTAAAGTAATGTAAATAGAAGGAATTAAAATAGAGGAAAGAAGAAATTTAGTTTATAAAAGTTGTAAATTCTTGTCTTTAACAGATATTTTTAGCTAATTAGCCTAAAATCAGATATATTTGGTAATATAATTTTGGGGGAATGAATTTAATATGTAAGAAAATTGCATTGTTTTTTTTTCTTGTCGTAAGTTTTAATATTTGTGCACAAGAAACATTACCAATTTATCAAGACTATTTGTCTGATAATGTGTATTTAGTGCATCCTGCAGCTGCTGGTATTGGAGACTGCGGAAAAATAAGACTAACGGCAAGAACGCAATGGTTGGGTATAGATAATGCGCCACAATTACAAACGGTAAGTTTTCATGCAAAAGTAAATGAAGATTCTAAAGCGGCTTATGGAGTGGTGTTGTTTAATGATAAAAATGGTTTCCATTCTCAAAAAGCAGTACAAGGTTCTTATGCATATCATTTAAGTTTAGATAAAGGAAAGGTTTTTAATCAACTCTCGTTTGGTTTGTCGATGTCTTTGGTTCAAAATGAGGTGGATCAAACTACTTTTGCTGGAGATCCGCAAGTGCAGCAAATTATTGAAAGTGATTTTTATGTAAACGCAGATTTCGGGTTAGGATATCACTACAAGGGTTTGTCTAGTTATTTAACCATTAAAAATATATTTTTATCAGCAAAGAATAGTTTAAGTTCAGAATTTGATGCCTTAAACTTGCGTAATTATATTTTAGGAGCGGGTTATTTTTTTGGAGATAAAGAGAAACTTCAATATGAGCCTTCTTTTATGTTTCAGTTTAAAGAACAAACAGGAGAGAAGATTGTAGATATAAACATGAAAGTGTATAAGAGATTGAAAAAAGCGCAATTGTGGGGTGGTTTATCTTACAGAACTTCTTTCGATAGTAATACTTTTGAAAATGCACAATATGTTTCTCCAATTTTCGGGGTTAACTTTAATAAATTCATGGTTTCTTATACGTATAGTAAACAATTTGGTGACGTGTTGTTTTCCGATGCAGGTTTTCACCAGATTTCTTTAGGTTTAAATTTATTGTGTAAAAAAAGAAGATTAGCAGCCTGTCCTAATATTAATGGTCAGTTATTTTAAAAATCGATTTTCTCGATATGTGTAGGAGAAGTATCTTTTAATATATCTTCTAGAATTTTTTTATCTTTATTTGTATAAAAATAAAAAAAAGGAGATTTAGAATCTTTTAGTCTCAGTAGATTTCTTTTAACTAGAATGTTTTTTGTTTGCCTAGCAACTGCCTCTCCCGAGTCAATTATTTTAATAGAATTGCCTACTATTTTTCGTATCGATTTTGTTAAATAAGGATAATGAGTACAACCTAATACCAAACAATCTATCTTTTGATCTAGCATTGGTTGTAAATGTATTTTTAAAAGAGATTCCATTTCCTGTGATGCAATTTTGCCAGCTTCAATAAGCTCAACTAACCCTTCTCCAATTTGCTCTATTATGTTAATTGTATCACTAATTGTTGAAGATGTTTTTTCAAATAGTTCACTGTTTAAAGTTCCTTTAGTAGCTAAGATGCCAATGGTATTTGTTTTTGTTTGTATAGAGGCAGGTTTTATAGCTGGCTCTATACCAATAAAAGGGATGTCGTAATTTTTTCGTAAATATTTAATAGCATTGGTAGTTGCAGTATTACAAGCAACAACAATTATTTTACATTTTTCTTTAATTAAATACTCTGTGTTTTTTATAGAAAGTCTTAGTATTTCTTCTTTTGTTTTTTGACCATAAGGTGCATTAATACTATCGGAAAGATATATAGTATTCTCATGAGGTAGCAAGACGTTTATTTCTTTCCATATAGAAGTTCCTCCAATACCAGAGTCAAAAATACCAATAGGGTTGTTTTTTGAAAAATAGCTCATTATTTACAAAAATAAAAATCCTGCTTTAATCAAAAAGCAGGATTGTGAAATATTTAATTTTTTTCTAATTAAAATCCTAATTTAGCTTTAACAGCATTGTAGATGTCTTCTCCTTTTTCGAATACGATTAATCCTTTACCAGGAGCAGAATCTATAACGTAAATAATTCCTTTTTCTGCTGCTACTGCTTTAATTGCATCTTCAGCTTTCTTTAAAATAGGAGCAGTTTTTTCTTGGTATTTTTTACTCATTTCTTGGTTCATTACCTGTTCTGCTTGTCCAATTTTCTGACGATCTTGTTGAACTTCAATAGCTCTCTTTTGATTTGTTTCTTCTGTTTGACTTTTTCCTTCTGCCTGATACTTTTTCATTTTAGCCTCTAATGCAGTAGCCATAGCTTTAATTTCTGAAGTAAATGTTTTTTGTAATTTTTCTAATTCAGCCTTTAATGCCTTTGTTTCTGGCATTGCAGTTAATAATTTATCGGTATTAATATGTGCAGTTTTCTGAGCATTTGCCACACCTCCTAAACCAATCGTAAAAATCGCAACTAATAATAACGCTTTTAAATGTTTCATGTTTATTCTAATTTAATAATTTTAGGTTCTTTTTTCTATTTTATATAATTCTATTCTATTTTTTTTCTGCGGCTTTTTTCGCAGCTTTAGCTTTCTTTAAAGCTTCTCTTTTTTCTTTAAGCAATCGTTGTTTTTCCGCTCTAGCTTTTAAACTAGCTTCTCTTTTCTCTTTATTATCTTTAATTCTCTGCTCTCGTTCGTTTTTTCTTTTTTGTTTTAGAGCTTCTTTTTTTGCTTTCTTTTGTTTTGCTTCTTCAGAAAGACCTCCATTACTATCTAGTAATTCTTTTTTAGCAGCTATTTTATCTCTTTTATCTTGTCTTTTAACATCTATTTTTATGAGCTTTAAAACTAGCGGGCTAATATCGTGTTTTTTATTAGAATATAGCATAATTAATTCGCCAGATTTATCGAAAACAAAATCATATTTTTTTCTAGATGCTATTGTTTGTACTGCATTATAAACTTGATCTTGAATAGGCTGAATTAATTGCTTTCTTAATATATACATATCACCATCTGTGCCAAAGTATAATGATTCTAATTTTCTTAAAGCTTCTTGTTTTACTTTAATGTCCTCTTCGCGTTCATTTATAAGCTCTTGAGTTAAGATAGCTTTTTCATTAGATAAATCAGTTTTTAAGACTTCAATGCTTCTAGCTTCTTTATCTAAGTTAGATTTCCATTTTGCAACTTTATCGTTTAAAGCATTTTGAGCTTCAATATATTGTGGAATATTTTGTAAAATATAGTCCATGTCTATATAAGCTATTCGCTGATTCTTTTGCGCAACGGTTACACCTACAATAAGTAAAAGAACGAATGTTAATTTAATTTTTTTCATTTTATAGTGTATTTAGAAAAAACCATGCCAAAAACAATAATGGTGCAAATTTAGGATTTTAGAATTGTCTTCCAATAATAAAATGTGTTTGCCACCCAGATTTTTCTGAAAATCCTGGTAAAGGATCAAATCCATGTGCAAAATCGATACCTAATAAACCAAACGCAGGCATGAAAATACGAACACCAACTCCGGCAGATCGTTTCAATTCAAACGGGTTAAAGGTACTAAAATTGTCATATGCATTACCAGCTTCTAAAAAACCTAATGTATAAATAGATGCAGAGGGCTTATCTGTGATTGAATATCTTAATTCTAGTTGAAATTTATTATAAATAGAACCTCCATCGGCAGAAGAAATTCTGTTGTTTTCGTAACCTCTTAGTCCTACTATTTCTCTACCATCTAATTGCCCTTGTGCAATACCATCTCCACCTACAAAATAACGTTCAACAGGAGTTAACCCTAATTTACTGTTATAAGAACCCAAGTACCCTACTTCAAAATTAGACATTAATACTAATTTTTTAGCTAAAGAAGTATACCATTTTCCTTTTGCAGATAATTTATAGTATTCTAGCCATTTAAATCGATCTGCTAAAAAATCTTGACGTTCTTCTGAAGTTAATCCATCAGGAATATCATTACTAATATCTTTACCGTTAATTAAAGAATAAGGCAAAGTAGCTTTTGCTCTTATAGTAAACTCTGATCCATATGTTGGAAATATTAAACTAGGTCCGGCTGAATTTCTGCTAAAAACAACACTATACGCTAGGTTGTTTAAGTTTCCATCATTTAAAATAGCATTAGAAGAACCTACTCTATATGGAAAATTATTTAGTCCTATTCTTTGGTAACTAATATTCTGAGACAAAGAGAAATAATCATCGGGCCAAGCCAAACGTCTTCCTAAACCAACAGAAGCACCTATAATATCTAAACTTTGACTACGATCTACTCTTCTTGTATTAAAGTTAAATCTAAATTGGTTAGAGAAAAACACAGAGAAAGATAAAGATTGTGGACGTTTACCACCTAACCAAGGTTCTGTAAAAGATAAACTATATGTACTATTGGTTCTACTCGCTTGTAAACGTAGAGATAAACTTTGACCATCTCCCATAGGTAATGGTTTATATGCTTCTTTATTAAAAATATTTTTTATTGAAAAGTTGTTAAAAGATAGTCCTAAAGTTCCAATAAAAGAACCTCCACCAAATCCACCTTGTAATTCAATTTGACTACCACCTTTTTCTACTACAGAGAATTCAATATCGGCAGTTTTATTATTATAATCTGGTTTTACATCTGGAGTGACATTAGCATCAAAGAAACCTAATTGTCCAATTTCACGAATAGATCTAATAATATTTTGTCTGCTAAATAAGTCTCCAGGTTTTACACGAAGTTCTCTATATATAACATGGTCATTGGTTCTTTCATTACCAACTACTGAAACTTTACGTATGGTAGCAGGTTCGTCTTCTCTAATTCTTATTTCTACAGTAATAGAGTCGTTCTTAACTCTTGTTTCTACAGCGTTAACAGCAGAGAATAAATAACCATTATTATGATATAAAGATTGAATATCTTGCGAATCTGGAGTTCCATCTCCTGAAATCCTTTCTTTTAAAACTTTACCATTATAAACATCTCCTTTATCTATTCTTAAATATCTACTAAGTTGTTCGTCTGTATATTTTTTGTTTCCTACGAAAAGAATATCTGAAAATCTATATTGTCTACCTTCTTCTAGTTCTATTTCTAAGTTAATGGTATTATCTTCATTCCAAGTAAGTTGATCGCTTAAAATTCTAGCATCTCTATATCCTAATTCACTATATTTTTCTAAGACACTTTTTAAATCTTCTTTAAAATCGTCTTCAATATATTTAGAAGTTTTCCAAAAACGCCCCAAAAACTTACGTTTGGTGTTTTTCATGGCTCCTCTAAGTTTGCTGTCAGATAAAGCTTTGTTTCCAACAAAGTCGATAGTTTTTATTTTAACACGATCTCCTTTATCTATGTGTATAAACATATCTACAGTATTCGTATCTGTAGTGTCTTTTTTGGTAGTTAAAGACACTTTTGTTTTTAAAAAACCCTTGTCTGTATATGTTTTTCTAAAGTAATTACGTGTAGTAACAATTAAGTTATCGGTTACTTGTGTGCCTATTTTTAATTCAGCATCTTTTTGTAAATCACGAGCTTTTGATTTACTAACTCCTGTAATAGAAATATTATTCAGCTTAGGAAGTTCGTTAACATCAAATTGAAGATATACTGAGTTGCCTTCTATTGCAGAAAGATATACATCAACATCACTAAACTGCTTACTTTCATAGAGTTTTTTAATAGCACTTGTTAATTTATCTCCTGGTAATTTAATTGGTTGTCCGATAATTAAACCAGTGTATATTTTAACGGTTTCTTCGCTAAATTTTTGAAGTCCTGTTACACTAATTCCTCCTAATATGTAATCTTTTCCCCTTTCATAATTTATTTTACCAGAGATGTTTTTTCCTTTAGGAATAGTATCTTTTGGTGTTTCTTGAGCTTTAGCTACTGCAAAAAAAGCAATAAATAATACAGTTAAAAATAAATTTCTATGCATTGGTATCAATCTGTTCACTGGTCTTTCCAAATCTTCGTTCTCTATTTTGATAATCTATTATTGCGTCGAAAAGATGTTCTTTTCTAAAGTCTGGCCATAAAACTTCTGTAAAATAAAGTTCTGCATAAGCCATTTGCCACAGCAAGAAATTACTAATTCTTTGCTCCCCACTTGTTCTTATCATCAAATCAACGTCGGGCAAATTAAATGTATATAAATGATTATTAATAATTTTTTCGTCAATATTTTTTATATCAATTTCTTTATTAACAACTTTTTTAGATATGTTTTTGATAGCATTAACAATTTCTTCCCTACTTCCGTAACTTAAAGCGAATGTTAATGTTATTTTAGAGTTGTGGCTAGTTTCATTAATAACCTGAGTTAAAACATTTCTAGCTTTTTTAGGTAGTTTTTCTATGGCACCAATACTATTTACTTTAATGCCATTTTTATGAAAATCAGGTACTTCTTTCTTTAATGAACTTACTAAAAGACTCATTAAAGCGTCTACTTCTAGTTTAGGACGATTCCAGTTTTCTGTAGAAAATGCATATAGAGTGATAAATTTAGAACCTATTTCGCTAGCAGCAGCAACGGCTTCTCTAACGGCAGTCAAGGCATTTCTGTGTCCAAAAACACGTTTCATCCCTTGCTTTTTAGCCCAACGTCCATTACCATCCATTATAATAGCTATATGGTTAGGAACGTTGTTTAGGTTTATACTTTGTAATTTTTTACTCATAAATTATTCTCTGTCAGCGTAACAAGCGGGTCTACCAAAGGTGTAAACAATTGAAAAAGCGGTAAAGGTATAAAAATCATTACCATTACCACCAAAATTTAAAGAAGGAATTTCATTTGTTGAGAAATCTATATCATCTTTAAATGTAAGTCTTACAGCAGATTCAAATGCATATGCTAAATGATCGGTTATTCTACCCTTAATTCCAATACCAACTGGAATAGATACCGAGAATTTGTTTGTAAGTAGTATAGATGTGTTTGTAACTGATTCAGGAGATTTATAGTTAAATGCAGCTACTTCAGCAAGAATATAAGGAGTAAAGGATTGCTCTTTTACTCTGATGTTGTAATCAAAAAAATTATACTCTATACCGGCAGCAAATTCATGAATTGTATTAGAAAAACTAAATTGTCTGTCTTCTCTAAATGAATTACCTGAATCTATATCGATTCCTGTCATTGGTAAATAGGTATAGGTTCCTCTTAATGCCATTCTTGGGTTAAGATTGTACTTGTATACAAGTCCACCGGCAACCTCATTAGGAAGTACGTAGTTGGTACTACCAATATCTCCAATAAAATTAGATCCTCCCAAAAAAAATCCAATCTCATGGATTTGAGAAAATGAAACACTTGTCATACAAGTTACTAATAATGTTATAATAATTTTTCTCATCTCTAGAAATAGCGTGCAAATATATGGAATTGAATTTGCTTTAAAAAGTTAATAATCCGTCTTTTTGATTAACTTCCTTTTTTTAGATTTATTGTTGCCTACTTATGTTAAGATGAATGTTTATTTCTTATGTCTTCTCCCCAAAGTAGTTTTTGACGTAAAGTTTTTAAGTTAGATTGGTTTTCAAATAGTATGGTTTTAATAGTAAAAGAGGCTCTTTTGATAAAAATTCTAGTTTTTTGATCTACAGTTGCTATCCTAGAATCTAATGAAATTAAAAAATCTTTTTCACGAGCGCTCACTTCTAATTGAATAGTAGTGTTTTCTGGTATTATTACGGGCCTTGCATTTAAATTATGGGGGGCAATAGGAGTAATAACAATACTTGAAGAATCTGGCATAATTACAGGCCCACCACAACTTAAAGAGTATCCTGTAGAGCCGGTTGGGGTTGATATAATTAAACCATCAGCCCAATAATTTGTTAAATATTCTTCATTTAAATAAGTTTTAACACCTATCATAGAAGTGGTATTTCTTCTTGCAATTGTTACTTCATTAAGGGCAAAGTTTAATTCAGAAAAAGAGCTTTTTTCTGGATCTGTTTTTATTTCAAGTAATGTTCTTTCTTGTAATTTATATTTTTTTTCTATTAAAGATTCTACCGCTTCTTTAATTTCTTTTTTCTGAACCGTAGCTAAGAAACCTAATCTCCCAGAGTTAATCCCTAATATAGGGATGTCTAAATCTCTAATATAAGTAACAGCTCTTAATATCGTACCATCACCTCCAATAGTAAATAAAACATCAAAAGAATTAGATAAATCATTGAAATGAGAAAAGACAGGATATTTTTTGGTTAATACATTATTTGAGTTTAATAAGTTATAATAATCCTTTTCAATAAAAATAACTACATTATGCTTTTCTAGAGCTTTTACTAGAGTTTTTATTTCTTTTTCTGCAGAAATAGTATAGGATTGCGCGTATATAGCTGCTTTTTTCAATGTTATATAGTTTAAAATTGGGTTAATGTTAGTATAAAAAACTACATATCGAGGTATCTTCTAAAATAATTAGCTCTATCTTTTAATTCATCAAGATATATATCGTCTTCATGCATTGTTATTACAGAATAATCATATCTTCTGAAAGTCTGTATAACTTCGTTAATTTCTTCTGTCGAAATTTTTAAGGTTATTTCTACTGCATCTGCAGATTCTTTAGATACATAAAGACCTAATAACTTTGCATCATTACTTTCTACAATTTGAGAAATTTGACTCATAGAGAAATCTGTTTTTGATTTAGAAACAATTAACGTTTCGTTGTCTTGGTGCATAAAAGGACTTCCTGCAAAAACATCTAAAATATCTCTTAGTTCATAATACCCTATATAATTTTGAGTTTCATCTAAAACAGGAATAATATTACAATCATTTTCTGCAAAAAGAGTAATAAGTTCTAGTAAAGAGGTTTTGTTATTTGCATGAAAATGATTTAACAAGTGTGCATACTTATTTAAATTTTCTTCTTTGTTTTCAATGGTTTGAATGTCATCTTCAGCAAAACATCCAATAAGTTTGTTGTTTTCTACTATTGGTATGTGCGTAATAGGAAAATCTTTACACAAATTATGAGCACTAGTAATAGTGTTTTCTAAAGTTAGTGCTTTTATTTCTTTAAGTATGTAATCGTTAATATTCATTATTACGAATATAGTTTAAAAACTTTTAATAGGTTATTTTTGTACTTTAAAATAGAATAATGACAAAGTTAAGTGTAAATATTAATAAAATAGCTACGCTAAGAAATTCTCGAGGAGGAAATGTTCCTAATTTGCTTGAGGTAGCTAAAGATATACAAGAGTTCGGAGCACAGGGTATTACTATTCATCCAAGACCCGATGAACGTCATATACGGTATAAAGATGCTTATGATTTAAAATCTATAGTTACTACAGAATATAATATTGAAGGAAACCCAATACAAAACTTTATAGATTTAGTATTAAAGATTAAGCCAACCCAGGTTACTTTGGTTCCGGATGGAGAAGATGTGCTAACTTCCAATGCTGGTTGGAATACCATTAAAAATGAATCTTATTTGCAAGAAGTTATTTCTGAGTTTAAAAATGCTGGCATTAGAACTTCTATTTTTATTGAAACAGACTTAAAGTTAATAGAGGGAGCAGCAAAAACTGGTGCGGATAGAATTGAGTTATATACAGAAGAATTTGCAAAGCAATTTGAATTAGGGAATACCGAAGCTGTAAAACCTTATAAAGAAGCAGCTATTTTGGCAAATGAATTAGGGTTAGGTATTAATGCAGGGCATGATTTGAATTTAGAAAACATTCGTTTTTTTAAAGAAAATATTCCAAATTTAGCAGAAGTGTCTATTGGACATGCGTTAATTTCTGAAAGTCTTTATTTAGGGCTTCAAAACGTAGTAAGTATGTATTTAAATAAATTGCAATAAATTATGGAGAAGATACTACACTCTAGGATTCTTGGTGCAGGAAAGCCATTATTAATTTTACATGGTTTTTTTGGAATGGGAGATAATTGGAAAAGCCATGCAAACAGATTTGCAGAAGACGGTTTTGAGTTGCATTTAATAGATCAAAGAAATCATGGAAGAAGTTTTCATTCCAATGAGTTTAACTATAATTTATTGGTGAAAGATTTATACAATTATATTCAATTCCATGAATTAGGGGAAGTCAATTTGTTAGGGCATTCTATGGGAGGAAAAACAGTAATGCTTTTTGCTGTTGAATACTCTCATGTTGTAAACAAGTTATTGGTTGCCGATATTGCTCCAAAGAAATACCCGCCACATCATCAAGACATTATCAAAGCATTAAATACTATTGATTTTTCAGTACATAACACAAGAAAATTGATAGATGCTAAGTTGGCAGAATTGATACCAGAAGTAGGTATTCGTCAATTTATTTTGAAAAATACTTATTGGAAAACAAAAGAGCAGTTAGATTTTCGTTTTAATCTAACTTCCTTAACTGAAAATTATGAAGAAATAATACAAGAGTTGGCTTCGTCTAATGGATTTAATGGAGATGTGTTGTTTTTACGAGGAGGAAAATCTAAATATGTTTTAGATACCGATATGCCACTAATAAAATCTCATTTTAAGAAAGCCGAGATAGAAACGGTGTCTAATGCGGGGCATTGGTTACATGCTGAAAACCCAAAAGAGTTTTATAGTAAAGCAATTGGTTTCTTAGAAAGATAATGGAGGTGAGTTTTCATCTACAAATATTGTATAATAATCAGTATTGTCGTTTTTTTCAAAGTCAGTATTTAATATTTGTATGTTTTTAACACGAACTTCATTGCAACATTCTCCTTTTTCAGTTTCGATATTTGAATTAAGATTAAAGATGTTTTTACCAGAAATATTAATTGAATAATTTAATGTTTGTTTTCCTGTAGTTATTATACCTTCTGTTAATGTAATTTTGTTAGCTTCTATGAAGAAAAAAACGGGTTCATTATTTTCTAAATTAACTATTTCTATGTCTTGTTTCTTAATACTTCCATTGGTTAATAAGTTTTCGTTAGAAGATTTATTAATTAGATAAAAAGAGAAGGAGAAGTCTTGAAACTCGCATAAAATTACCCCATCTATAGAATCGTTGCAAGAATTTTTTCCACAAGATTGAATTATAGTAATAAGAAGTAGTATTAAAATTGTTCTTTTCATAATTTTTAGTTTTAGCACTGAACAAAATTAAATAAAAAAAGCACAAACTTTATTAATGGTTTGTGCTTAAATTGTTAAGAATATGTTATTCTCTATTTTTAAGATTTTTCTGTAGCCTTGTGCTCTCTTTCTTTTAATAACTTTTTTTGATATCTACTTTGTACAATATCTGTAATTACTAAGAATAAGATAACAAAATAGAACGTAGTTTTACTCATAGGTTCTACAGGATTGCCAAATAATTTAATATGTGCTAAATGTCCTCCTTCAGTAATAAGCATAATACCTACAATTAAAAGAATAAAAAGACCTAAAACCTCGTACATTCTGTTTTTAGCAAGAAAAGCAGAAATTTTATCTGCTAAAAATAACATTAATAAACCACTAATAACAATTGCTATTGCCATAACAATAAAAGCAGTTGTAGGGTTTTCAATTTCGCTTGTTAAACCAATAGCAGCTAAAATAGAATCAAAAGAAAAAACAAGATTCATTATAACGATGCTTACAACTACTGCATTTGCAGATTTTGCATTTTTAGAATTCCCTTCTACATCATGGGAAAGATCATTAATACCAATCATATGCCAAATTTCTTTAATAGCAGTATAAATAATAAAACCACCTCCAGCTAAAACAATTAAACTATGGCCATTAAATTTAAATTCTACGATATCATTTATTCCTCCAGATAACCAAGAAAAAGGATCTTGAAAGAAGTCGATTATAGAAACTAAAACAAAAAGTAAAACAATTCTTAAAACGATTGCAATTAAAATACCTGTTTTTCGAACTCGTTTTTGATCAGATTCTGGTGCTTTTTTTGACTCTAAAGAAATATATAAAAGATTGTCAAAACCTAATACAGCTTGTAATAACACAAGCATTAAAAGTGTGAAAATAATTTGTCCCATACTAATTTTTTGTTTATCAGAGGGCTAAATTAGATGAAATAACATAAAGTGTCAAACTAAATTATAAAATATTACTAATAGAATAAAAAAGATTTTATTTTGCCTAAAAAGAAAACGAGACAGTAAATTAATTTACCGTCCCGTTGATTCCCCCGTCCTTACATAAACTAAGGGAAGTAATCTAAGGGATTTCCTTATTTATCTGGTTGATGATATTATTTATTTCCCTATTTATGTGTTCTTTTTCTTTCATATAACTCTCAAAAACGCTAATTATTGCCTTAGCTATGATTAAATTATTTCTTTTGCCAGAATATACTTTTTGAATAGTTTCTAAAGAAAAGTTGTGATCGTTATTAAGTAAATATTCTTTAACTTTTTCTCTGTATTTAGGAGGCTTAATTTTTTCTAATTCTTTTCGTTGCATTGGTGTAATCATAAAAACTATTGTGTTTTTAAGTAATGGAAGCACTTTTAATTTATATTTGTACGTATTTTGTACCTAAGCTACTACAAATTTACAAACAAAATTCTAAAATAGAAAACAAAATTAATTTTTTTTAGAAAAAAGTTATTTTAATGAGCGATTTTATTGATGATACATATAAAAGAGTAGAAAAGATAATTAGAGATAATAATCTGAAAATTAAGTCTTTTGAAGACCTTATTGGTGTTTCTAATAACTCCATAGGAACTTCTATAAGAAGAAAAGCTTCATTTAAAAGTAATGTTTTAAACAAAATTCTAATTTCTTTTCCAGAAATAAATCCTACTTGGTTGTTAACTGGTAAAGAAGAAATGTTACTTAAAAGCAAACAAGAAAACCTTTTAATAGAGCCTGATTTAGAGTATAAAAAATCTACTTTAAATAAAGAAATTAAGGAAAGATTGATAGAGCTTTTATTGAAGGATAACGAAATTAAAGAAATAGTTACTTCGCATTTTACAGAAATTATAGAAGAGCTTAAGTAGTATTTAGAATAATCTAAACTTCCGTGTTAAAAAAAGAAACACGGTACACCCTTCAACCTGTATACCATGAATCTTAACTTCAGCATTCCCCCGAATGCCTCATTTAAACAAAAATAACGATAAATTATAAAAAAACAATAGTAAATAGAAAAAAGTTAGTTTTTTAGATAAAAGTTTTCTTGAGTGCTTTAAAATAAAGAGACGCTAAAAACTTTTACTTTTTGATTTTGATAAGGCAAAAGATCAACTTCTCTTATTTTTCAATCGAAATAAATAATTGCAAATAAAAAACTGACATAAGGTCTAGTTTTTGACTTTGGTATAATTATAGCTTTGAATTAGATATGAAATTTTTTTTAAAGTTGTTTTTAACAGGTTTAGCTGCGATTGTTTTATCTAAATTAATGCAAGGAATTTATATTAATAGTTTGCTTACAGCAGTTTTTGTAGCATTGGCAATAGCTATATTAAATATGTTAGTAAGACCTATATTAATCATATTAACATTGCCAGTAACAGTTGTTACATTAGGTTTGTTCCTTTTTGCAATAAATGCTTTTATAGTGCTTTTAGCAGAGAAATTAGTACCAGGTTTTTATGTGTATAGTTTCTTTTCTGCAATGGTATTTAGCCTTTTACTATCTATATTTAGATCCTTTTTATTCAAGGTTTTTATAGAGGATAAAAAGTAAACCTACTAAAACTTACTAAATAACTTGCTTTCAATTATATAAAACTCTTGGTTACCAAATATAAAAATAGTAATTTTGCACCCAATTTTTTAAGAAGAAAGTAGTAAGATGAATATTACAAAAGAAAACGTAGACGCATTAAACGCAATTGTAAAAGTTGATATAGTAGCCGAAGATTACAAAGAAAAAGTAACAGAGGTTTTAAATGATTATCGTAAAAAAGCGAATATTCCAGGTTTTAGAAAAGGGCATGTACCTATGGGAATGGTAAAGAAGCAATACGGTAAATCTGTAATGATTGATGAAGTAAACAAACTTTTACAAGAGAATTTAAATAAGTTTTTAGTAGAAGAAAAATTAGATATTCTTGGTAATCCATTACCAGTAATAAAAGAGGATTTTTCTTGGGATACTGACGCTTTTTCTTTTGAATTTGAATTAGGATTAGCTCCTGAATTTGATGTAGATATTGCTGGAAAAAATAAAATAATTGATTATAAAATTATAGCTACAGAAGATTTATTAGAAAAAGAAGTAGAAAACATTCAAACTCGTTATGGTAATGTAACTCCGCAAGAAGTAGCTGAAGAGCATTCTAACGTTACAGGTACATTTGTTAACGAAGAAAAAGAAATAAACAAGAAAACTACTTTTTTAGTAAATGATTTAAAAGGAAAGAAAAACGAAAAAAAGTTAATAGGAGCTAAGGTTGGTGATGTTGTAGAATTAGATACTAAAAAACTTTTTGAAGAAGATACTAAATTACAGCAAGTTTTAGGGCTATCTAATGAAGAGGCTAAAGATTTGGATGTTAAAGTTACTTTTACAATAGAAGAAATAACTAAAACAGAATTAGCAGAATTAGATCAAGAATTATTTGAAAAATTATTTGCTGACGGAAGTGTTACAACTGTTACTGAATTAAAAGAGAAAATTAAAGCAGACGCAGAAGGGCAGTTTCAACAACAAGCAGACCAACAATTATTAAATGCTATCACTGAGCATTTAGTAGAAAACACAAAGTTTGATTTACCAGCTGAGTTTTTACAAAAATGGTTACAAACTGCAGGAGAAAAAGAACTAACATTAGAAGAAGCAACAGAAGAATATACTAAATCTGAAAAAGGATTACGTTACCAATTAATCGAAGGAAAGATTATGAAGGATAACGATATTAAATTAGAATATGCAGAGTTGTTAGACTATGCAAAAGGGTTTATTAAAGCGCAAATGGCGCAATTTGGTAATATGAATCCTGAAGAAAAAGAGTTAGACGATATTGCTGCTAGAGTTTTATCTAATAAAGAAGAAGCGCAACGTTTACAAACACAATTAATGTCTCAAAAATTATTAGGTTTCTTTAAAGAAAATATGCAATTCAAATCTAAAGAGCTTAGTTACGAAGACTTTATTAAAGAAGTTTATAAATAATAAGTTAAATTACTTACTTTACAAAAACCCGATACTTAATTTAAGTATCGGGTTTTTATTATTTATAAATAACCAAAGTATAAAGTAAGTAAAGCTACAGTGTCAAAAAAACCATGTATGGCAATGTTTAACCATATATTATGATTGCATTTTTGAAATATGAAAGCCAATAACGAGCCAATTATTCCAGTAATAATTTGTCCCGTAATCCCTTGATAAGAATGTAAATAACCAAATAGAATTCCGAAAAGAATTATATTTATAAAAAGACTAAGCTTTCCATCTCCAAAGAAACGAATAAACTGTTTCATAAAGTATCCTCTCCAAACCACTTCTTCACAAAACCCTGCTGAAATCCATATAAAAGGTAATGCTATTAACATATAAGTTATATTTCCTTTCAAACTATCAAAACCAGAAAAATTTAAAGGTTGTCCGGTAATATAAGAGACTATTGGAATAAGAAAAAAATAATAAATACCGAACAAAATGATAGCTATTAAAGGGGCTATAAGCAGTATGTTTTTAATGTTTAAATTAGATTTTTTAAAACCTAGTGAAGCCCATATTTTCGATTTAAATTGAATAAAACTAGCGAGTATTACAATTAAAGTAGCAATAATCATTTCTAAATAATCGAGACTTAAAGGAAGTTTCCAAAAAATAAATAAAAAAATAATTGTTAAAATTGGAGTTGTTTTAGTAATTGAAAACGTTTTGTTCATTGATATAATGTTTAAATTCAAGAACAAATTAATTACAATTAAATCATGTTTAAGTACTAATTTCACTAGGGTTTTACTGAATAGTCATAAAATAACGACTGAATAGTCACTGTAATTATTGCTTGTTTTCAAACCAATTTAAAAAAGCTTTCTTTTTGTAACGACTTATAGTAATTTCAGAATTAATATTAGAAGTATTTTTAGGAAGTAAGCTAACTGAAAGTTTATTATTTTCTATATTTTTAATTTCATGAACACTTTTGTAATGAATAACAGTTTGGCGATTTGCTCTAAAAAAAGATTTAGATATTAGATCTTCTTCTATTTGATTTAATATAAAATTAGTGGTTATGGATTCCCCATTAATTTTAATTAAGTAAACAATTTTATTTTCACTATAAAAATAAGCAATATCATCATAATCCAGCATAATGGTCTTGCCTCCCTTTTTAATAATTAGCTTAGCTTTTGATAGCGTTAACTTGTAAAGTTTATATATTGTTTGTGAGTATAACAAAACAATCGCTATAAAACTTAATAAAAGAGTTAATAATAACCCTATAAGAAAATAATAAAACTCAATTTTTTGGTTAACAAATTTAATTGTTAATACATATACTGGAATATATAATAAGGTAATGTAAACTAATGAAGAGATTAGAAAATAAGCAATAGTTTTAGTGTTAACAGTTTTAGAAAAATGTTTTTTTTCGTAATTTTTAAAATTAATATTAATAATAATGCCAATTAGAGTTGCTGTAATTAAAGAGGTAATTGTAGGCAGCAAAGGAAATGTATACGAATTGCTAGTTGGAAAACTATCATAACTAGTGAGATGATTAATAAATAAGGATAGAAAGATTAATAGTATAAATTTTCGTACCCAATCATTATTTTTATAAGTTAAGGTTCGTGTTTTTTTAAAATTCTTCATTCTTTACTCATAAATAACCTCTAACCCATATACAGGGTTTTCATCTTCAAATTCAAATATTTTAGAATAATCCATTACATTTTTAATTCCCTCTAATTCGCATAAATAGCTAACAACCGCACACAAACCATTAAATAAAACGTCTTTATTAGTAGTGTTTTTGGGTTTAGGATTATAATGGTTTAAAGGTAAAGTGAAACCACAAGCCTCTAAAAAAGTTTTTTCAATATGTAAAAGCTCTAGTGGAGTATAGCCATTAAACTTTCTACCTAAACGTTGGTGTACATGACCAACATAACTTAATTCTGTAGAACCATGATCGTTGGATAGGTGTTTCCAACTATCATGATTGTCTAAAATATTGCCAACAGCACATGCAGAACAATATTCAGGGTTTAATTCATTGTTATGAAATGCATTATATAATTTTATAAGCGCTTGTTCTAAACGTTTAGGAGTCTCCATTTTTATAAAAATTTAAAACTTTGTAAACTCAAAAAAAGGCCTCTTTTTTAAATTTACAATTAAATAACCAAGCTAAATATACAAAATATTGGTTGTACATTTGCGGAAATTAAGTTACATGACAACTTTTGAAGATTTAGATTTATCTAATCCATTAAGAAACGCAATTACAGATTTAGGGTTTGTAGAACCTACACCAATTCAAACAGAAGCTTTTCCTGTAGTAAGATCGGGTAAAGATGTTGTAGGTATTGCACAGACAGGAACTGGAAAAACTTTTGCTTATACATTACCAATTCTTAGAGATTTAAAGTTTTCGAAACAATTAGCTCCTAGAGTACTAATATTGGTACCAACAAGAGAATTAGTATTACAAGTTGTAGAAGAAATAGAAAAACTAGCAAAATACATGACTTTGCGAGTTTTAGGGGTGTACGGAGGAGTAAACTTAAACAGGCATAAACAAGCAGTAGCTTTAGGAAGCGATATTATTGTAGCTACACCTGGTAGATTATATGATTTAGCACTTAGTAATGTTTTAAAGCTAAAATCGATTCAAAAATTGGTGATAGATGAAGTAGATGTAATGTTAGATTTAGGATTTCGATTTCAAATATTAAATATTTTTGATCTATTACCAGATCGCAGACAAAATGTAATGTTTTCTGCAACCATGACAGAAGATGTAGAGGCTTTAATTGATGATTACTTTATAGCACCTAAAAAAATAGCAGTAGCAGTAAGTGGAACGCCTTTAGATAATATTGAGCAGGTAAGCTATGATATACCTAATTTTTACACGAAAATAAATTTAATAAATCATTTACTTTTTGATAAAACTATTTATAGTAAAGTATTAATTTTTGCACCAAATAAAAGAAATGCAGATAGGATTTATAATTTATTAGAAGAGGAATTTCCACACCAATCTTGTGTAATTCATTCTAATAAAACGCAGAACTACCGTATTCGTTCTATTGAAAATTTTAATAAAGGAAAACATAGAATTTTAATAGCTACAGATGTTATTGCTCGTGGATTAGATTTAGAAGAAATTACACATGTAATTAATTTTAATACCCCTTATTATGCAGAAAACTATATGCATCGAATAGGTAGAACAGGTAGGGCAGAACATAAAGGAATTTCTATTTTGTTAGCAACAGAACAAGAACAAGAAGCAAAGGAAAGAATAGAAGAGTTAATGAACTATAAAATTCCTGCAAAAGAGATACCAGAAGAAGTTCAGATTTCTAAAGAATTAACAGAAGAAGAAAGACCAAAAGAAGGATCTGATCAATCTAAAAATAGAACTTCTAAAGAATATACACCAGGACCTTCATTTCATGAGAAAAAAGAGAAAAATAAAAAGGTAAATTTAGGTGGGAGTTATAGACGAGAAATAGCTAAGAAATATAAAAAACCAAAAACAAAAGGAAGTAAAAATTCTAGCAAAAAAAACAAGAAAAAATAAAATGCATATACTTACTGAGCAAGAGTTACATAACTTAGCGATGAATATGATAGGGAAAAAACTTCAAAAAATGGGGTATGAGTTTGTAGCTGTTAATAGTAAATTGAAGAAGCATCCGCAATTTATTTTATACAAAAAAGGAGAGCCAACAATTTTCGTTTTAGTAAAGGCAACTAGTAATTTGCAAGACCCTAATAAATATGATGTATTGTGGATGGAAACCTTTAAAAATCATGCAAAAAAACAAAATGCGCAAGTTTGGTACGCAGGTGTTGGTATTGCAAATGCAGAGAGTGTAGAACTACCTGTTATAAAAGACCAACCATATTATATTTCTTTCGAAGATTTCATAAAACTATCTATCTGATTAATAGGTAAGTGTATTTTGTGTGGTTTTTTAACCCAAGCATAAGGTTTTTTTTACATTTAATACAATAAGAGAGATTGCTTATTATAATACTATGCTAATATCGTATATTTGTACTGGGATTATTTTAAATATTAACTATCATGGGGAAATTATTACTTAAGAGAGTTAGTAGTTTTTTTAAGAGTCTAATCGTTTTATTATCAGACTTTGGAAGAGCAGCAAGCTACGCTCTAAGAAATTAAATTAAAAAACTGTTAACGTTAGCGCTTATTACTAGAAATTGTAATAAGCGTTTTTTTATAGATGAAATTTGAGTTTTGAAAAAATTATTAGAAGACATTCGAAAATGTGATTTATGCAAAGATTTTATTCATCCAAATCCGGTAGTAAAAGCAAACAAAAAATCTAAAATTATAATTATAGGGCAAGCACCAGGAACGAAAGTTCATTTGTCTGGTATTCCATGGGATGATGCAAGTGGAAAACAATTAAGAGAATGGTTAGATGTATCAGATGAACAGTTTTATGATGCGTCTATTTTCGGAATAATTCCAATGGGTTTTTGTTATCCTGGTAAAGGAAAGTCTGGGGATTTACCTCCAAGAAAAGAATGTGCGCCCAAATGGCACGACCTGCTTTTTGATGAAATGGCGAATGTACAATTAGTCTTATTAATAGGTATGTATGCTCAAAACTATTATTTAAAGAACCAAGTTAAAAGAACTCTTACAGAAACCGTTCATAATTTTGAAGAATATTTGCCTACATATTTTGTATTGCCACATCCATCACCAAGAAATCGATTTTGGTTTACTAAAAATACATGGTTTGAAAAAGACGTATTGCCAATACTCAAAACGAAAGTGCATAAAATTATAAACGAAATAGGATAGTTTTACACACTATACTCTAGTACATCTTCAGGAATAAATATTTCATGAATTAAAGATTTATCTATTACAAAAGATAATATTTTATCCAATAATTTTTCTTTTGTATATTTTTTTCTAATATCAGAATCATTCAGTAATACATCACACAATTCCTTAATAGATAAAGGTTCTTGAAAATATAATAATATATTATCCCAGTCTAATAACTCTAGTTTTTCTATTTCTTTAGTTTGTGGTTTGGTAAAAAGAATACTAATTGTTTCACCTTCTTCTTCTATTTTCACAGAATTATTTAAAGAAAATTTAGTGCTGTATATTTGTTCTATAGAATTATTTCTTAGCCATGTAAACATAGCAAGCAAAAAGTTTTTTCTATTCTCTGTCATTTCATAATCTTCTTTCCAAAGAGAATTACTGATACCATTATACTTAATTCTATTATAATGTTCTGGAAATTCAAACATTAATAATGCTTCTATTTGCTCACAAGCATATTCAGATTTTTTAGCATATCCAATGGCATGAACATATTTAGTATGAAATCCTGCTAAATGAAAATTGGTTAGTTGTGTAAATTTAGAATCTATATTTTCAAATAAAGGTTGAATTGTAATATTATCTTTATCAGCAATAGCGTGCCCAAGATGTTGTTCATATATCATATTTAACATGCCTACATCTATTTTTGGGAATAGGTGTTGATTTTTTTGAATCATCTTTATCGCTCTATGATACAATTTTTTATAAAAACCGATATCTATACCACCTAAAACACCAGCATTAAAAGCAACTACTTTTTTGTGTTTATACAATGAATTTACAATTTCTGTAGGAACCCAATCTAAAATTTGTAAAAGTTGATCTAAGGTTTCCCCGTAAATAGGGTAATTATCTTCTATATTCTGACAAAAAATAGGGTTTTTAACGAATTCTTCTGAAAATTTCTCCCAAATAAATACATCCGTATCAGCATGTATAAAAGGGGTGTTTTGATTACTATAGGTGTGTAGTTTTGGTAAAGCCCATAAATTTTCATGATAAGCATCTAAAGAATCTAACGTATTATAAAAGTTACTATAAGGGAGGTTTAAAATATTGTTTAAAATTTTTTCTCCATTAGAATCCGTATATAAAGATATGTCATTATAAAACTCTTTAAATTTTAAGCAACTTAAAGCAATGCTATAATAAAAGTACTTTTCATGCAACCAGCCACCTTTAAAACGAGCGTTAGGATGATTAGAATCTTTTAAAAATGGTTTCGACCAAAAGCTTTGTACAATCATAATATGTGTTTGAAGATAAATAGAGGAAAAGAGGTCGTGCAAATACTCTTTTCCTCAGTCATTGATTAATTCAAAAAAATTAGCTACAACTTACACAGTAACCAGATGCAAATTGTGGAGCGTAATATTTATAACGAGTGTCACTACACCCATTTACATTTATTACAGGAGAACCAGATGTACCTCCAGGACAACAAACAAAAAAGCATTTGTAGTCGTAATAATGATTATCGTAACCTCCAGAAATAGTTTTCGCTTCTTCTTTAGAAAGAAGTGCTCCTTTTACTCTTTTTAAAAAGTCGTTTTTCATTTTAATAGATTATTATGGTGATACCTACTCATAAGCTTTTCGGCTTCCGCTTTTTATTAAAGTAATATTTTAAAGACATTAACTTCTATAAATCGGTCTTTCGGTTGCGCAACCTGTTTTTATTAATTAAAGAGAATTGTTGTTTTAATGTAAAACAATAAAAATCTGTTTTTCAATTTAGAAGAAAAATAAATAAGAAAACTTAAATAGCTTGTAATACAGGCAACTAACACGTTTTCGTGTTAATAAGTTTTTCCATTTTAACGAATTTTAAAAGGAATTAGTAAGAAAACATTTGATAAAAATTGTAGTAACCTATTGGTTATTATATAGGTGTGTTAGGAAGCGTTGTGTTTTTTCATTCGGAAAGTATTTTTTCTCATTCGGAAGAAATATAAAAATCTAGAATAAGGTTCCCGCTACTTTTGAATAGATCAAATTAATATTTCGCGAAAGAAAATATAGTAAGAATTAAAATTTTAGAAAAAATGAGAAAACAATACTTTATAATCGTAATACTATTGCTAAGTAGCTTTTTTATTGGAGGACAATGCAGTATAACTAATGGAACTTTTACCACTAGTTCTTGTACAAACCAAGCAGATGCTTTTAGTTTAGGATGTGTGCAAGGATGGAATGCAAGTCATGGTTCACCAACTATTTTTGGAAGTGGTAATACAACAAGAGCTTGGATGTGGGCAAATAGCAGTAATAGAGGAGAAGGAATTGCTACCAATTTTAATTTTGTTGCTGGTAAAACATACACTATTTCTTATGATATAAGAAAAACGACCCAAGGCACAAATGTAAATCCAGGTAATTCAAGAGCAATATTAAGAGCAACAACTGGTTTAAATGTAATAGCATATACAACAACAGCAAATGTGGGAGGAGATCCAATTCCTGCAGCTCCTTCGGGTAGTGAAATCGTGCACTCTAGCTTAATGTCTACTAATTTAAACGGAGCAATGCAAACAGTAACCACTCAGTTTACGGCTACACAAAATAATAGTCAATTATGGATTTATCCAAGCAGAAGTAGGAGAGGGCAAGTAAATTTAGAAATAGATAATTTAAAAATTGAGAGCGACGTAGTAACTTCTGTATTTCATTTTGAAGATAGTAACGGACAGGTAAGAAATGATTTTTTATGTAATGAAGACGTTATTTTAAATGGAACAGCATCTCAAGGAGAAGCAAAATATTATATAGATGTTTGGAAAAGACCTATAGGTACTTCAGGAGCTTTTGCATGGCAACAAAGATTAGGGACAAGTGGTTGGACGACTGGACAAGCTGGTGTTCTTAATTTGACACAAGTTTTTGCGAATCAAAATTATGAGTTTGAATCTGGTTACGAGCATCAAGTAAAATTAGCAACGGCAAATTCACCATGTTATAATTGGGTAGAAACAGTGCATGCATTTAAAGTGATAAAACCAGTAGTTTCAACAGATTTTACGTTTAATACTTTTTGTGCTGCTGATGGAACAATAAATGTAGAGGTTGCCGGTGCATCTACTATTTTTGGAGGAACTCATTGGTGGAGAATATTTGAGACATCGGTTGCTGGTTCAACAGCAGATTCTAATACCATAGGAGCAGTAACTTCTATTAAAGGAGGAACTACAGCTTTATTTACGGGTTTGTCAAAAAATAAAAATTATTATATAAAGCATGGGATTTTTGATAATACGAGTAATTGTATCGGTTGGATTGAAAAAAGAAAAGCTTTTTCTGGGCAAGTACCATGGAATAATATAACTACTAATTTCGATTTTACGAATATTACAAGTAATGGTACTTCGGTATCTGTAACCGTTTCAGCACACAGTAACAGTCCTGTTTATGTAAATAATCATTGGTCTATTTCTTATGCTCCTAACGGAAATTCGAATATAACGGATATTCCTATTCCAAGTAATCCTAGTCAATGTTGTGGAACTACAGCCACATTTAATCAAAATTTACAAGTAAATACATGGTATTTTATAAAACATGGAATTACAAATGATTGTATAAATTGGAGAGAAACAAGAAGAGTTTTTAGAGTGTATTTACAAGAGTCTTCAGGAGAAAAACCATCATATAAAATAGAAGTAAGAGAAGAAGAAGAGGTAGATGTTTTCTTAGAAGAAGAAAGAAGTTTGTTATATCCTAATCCTAGTGAAAAAGGAGAGTATTGTACATTAAAAATGAATGCTGAAAATATAAAAGCAATATATGTGAATAATGCTTTGGGTCGTGGTAATAAAGAAGTAAGATTTGAAAAAGTAGATAAAGAAACGGTACGTTTTTTAATTGATGAAAATTTTATAAAAGGAATTAATTTTATTAAAATTTTTAATAATAAGGAAAAAAGTTTTGACGAAAAATTAATTGTTAAATAATTTTAACTATAGGGGATTATAGTGAGAAACCTGTTGAAATTAATAGTAATTTCAGCAGGTTTTGTTTTATAATTATAGAGATCAGTAGATGTTTACTGATCTCTGTAATATTTAATTAATGTGCCTCTAACCAATTATTACCCAATCCTATTTCTACATCTAAAGGAACAGCTAGTTTAAATGCGTTTTCCATTTCTTCTTTAATAATAGGTGTAATAATATCTAACTCTTCTTTGTGCGCATCAAATACCAATTCATCATGTACTTGTAATAACATTTTAGAAGTGAAGTTCTCTTTTTCAAAACGCTTATGAATATTAATCATAGCTAGTTTAATAATATCGGCAGCACTACCTTGAATAGGAGCATTTACAGCATTACGTTCTGCACCACCACGAACAATAGCGTTTCTTGAGTTAATATCTTTTAAATAACGTCTTCTACCCAACACCGTTTCTACATAGCCATTATCACGAGCAAAATCTACTTGACTAGCTATATAGTTTCGTAATTTGGGATAGGTTTCATAATAGGTGTCGATTAAAGCTTTTGCTTCTTTACGAGATAAATCTGTTTGATTACTTAAACCAAAAGCAGAAACCCCATAAATAATTCCGAAGTTTACCGTTTTAGCATTGCTACGTTGTTCTCTAGTTACTTCTTCTAAAGGAACATTAAAAACCTTAGCAGCAGTAGAAGCATGAATATCTTCTCCGTCTTGGAATGCCTTAATCATGGTTTCTTCCTCACTTAAAGCGGCAATTATTCTTAGTTCTATTTGGCTATAATCGGCAGCTAGTAAAACATGATTTTCATCTTTTGGTATAAATGCTTTACGAACTTCTTTTCCTCGTTTCGTACGAATAGGAATGTTTTGTAAATTCGGATTGTTAGAACTTAATCTTCCAGTGGCTGCTACTGCTTGTGCGTATACAGTATGCACTCTTCCTGTTTTAGAATTGATTTCATTTGGTAAAGCATCTACATAGGTGCTTTGCAGTTTTTTATACTGACGATATTCTTGAATATCTCGTATAATTTTATGGTCTTTCGCTAAAAAAGAAAGAACGTCTTCGGCAGTTGAATACTGTCCTGTTTTTGTTTTCTTAGGCTTGTCAACCAATTTCATGTTTTCAAACAATACAATTCCTAATTGTTTAGGAGAGGCAATATTAAATTCTTCCCCAGCTTGTTCGTATATAGTTTTTTCTAAACGAGTTATATCATCCGTTAAATCAACAGAAAGTGATTTTAAAAACTCTATATCTAAATTAATACCAGCTATTTCCATATTGGTTAATACAGAAACTAAAGGTGTTTCTACATCCTCAAATAACTCTGTAACCTTACCACTTTCTAACTCTTTAGAAAAATGTTCTTTTAGTTGAAATGTAATATCAGCATCTTCCACAGCATATTCTGTTTGTTTAGGAAGTGCAACGGTTCGCATAGAAAGTTGATTTTTCCCTTTTTTACCAATGAGTTCTGTAATAGAAACAGGTTGGTAGTTTAAATAGGTTTCCGATAGTACATCCATGTTATGTCGCATATCAGGATTTATCAAATAATGCGCAATCATGGTATCAAACAATTTTCCTTTTACAGGCATTTCGTAGTTAGATAAAACCTTGATATCATATTTTAAGTTATGACCAACTTTTTCTATTGATTCATTTTCAAAGAAAGGTTTAAACTCCTCTAAAATTATTTTTGTTTCTTCTTGGTTTTCTGGAAATGAAACGTAATATCCTTTTCCTATTTCATAAGAAAAGGCAATCCCTATTAACTCGACTTCTAACGATTTTAATCCAGTAGTTTCTGTATCAAAACAAACGGATTTTTGTTGCATTAATTTAGTAAGCAATAGTTTTCTAGATAAAGGAGTATTTATATGTTGGTAAAAATGATTGGTAGTTTTTATGGTTTTATAACCAGAAGCAATTTCTTCTTCCGAGGTATTTCCAGTTCCTGGTGTTGCAAATAAATCAAATTGTCCTTCGTTGCTTTTAGAAGTTGATTTTTTAGTGTTTGCTTTTCCAGAAGTATCGGTATTAATTTCTGTAGAAGTAGCATATGTTTTTGCTAAATTATCTGCCAATCTTCTAAACTCTAATTCGTTAAAAAGTTCCGTTATGGCAGGCATATCTGGTTTCGAAAATTCAAAATCTTCAGCAAGAAAATCTACAGGAACATCTAACATAATTGTCGCTAGTTCTTTAGATAACAAACCTAGTTTTCCGTTAGCCTCTACCTTTTCTTTCATTTTCCCTTTTAAATCGGCAGTATTAGCTAAAAGGTTTTCCATAGAACCATATTGCGCCAAGAATTTTTTAGCGGTTTTTTCTCCAACTCCAGGCAATCCAGGAATATTATCTACAGAATCTCCCATCATTCCCAAGTAATCAATTACCTGTTCAGGCCTTTCTACCCCAAATTTCTCTTGAACTTCTGGTACTCCCCAAGTCTCGTATCCACCACCAAAACGTGGTCGGTACATAAAAATATTTTCAGAAACTAATTGTGCAAAATCTTTATCAGGGGTTACCATAAAAGTTTGGTATCCTTCTTTTTCTGCTTTCTTAGCTAATGTTCCTATAATATCATCTGCTTCGTATCCTTCTTTTACAACTGCAGGAATATTCATCGCTTTTAAAATTTGCTCAATGTATGGAATTGCAATTTTAATAGCCTCAGGGGTTTCTTGTCTGTTCGCTTTATATTCAGGAAAAGCCTCTGTTCTAGCTACACTTCCTCCACGATCAAAACAAACTGCAATATGATCGGGTCTTTCTCTTTTAATAACATCTAATAGAGAATTAGTGAATCCTAAAATTGCAGAAACATCCATTCCTTTAGAATTAATTCTAGGATTTTTAATAAAAGCATAATACCCTCTAAAAATTAATGCAAAAGCATCTAGTAAAAAAAGTTTTTTTTTCGTTGCCATTTGTTGATTGAATTGTAGAGTGTAAAACTACAAAATATAAATGCTATAAATAAAAACCTCTTAAAGATTATCTTTAAGAGGTTTCAAAAACGAGAGTAATTTAATATATTTTTAGTTTAAATTACCTCTTGTTAAGTTTACAGAAAATAAGATTCTGTAGGTGTAATTTATTGACAACTATTTATTAGTAATAAGGCCAAGCACTAAAGTTTTCACAGAAAATAGAGTTATCATCACCTGCTAAATCTCTTTTAGGATTTCCTATATAAGAAGGATTCATAACATTAACAGGAGTAAAGTTTAATTCTCCAGTAAAATCGCCATTTCCATCAAAAGAAGCTAATAAAACTCCAGAGTGTCCTAAACCTAAAGAGTGACCAAATTCATGTAAAGCAACAGTAGCAACATCTACAGATCCTGGTTCTGCACCATCTGTACTCCAGTTAACACCATCATTAAACCATGTTTCTGTATGCGATAAATCTATTTTTCCATCTCCATTTATATCTGTGAAATTTCCATCCTCATCTCTAAAACCAAAAGAAAAATTAACTGCTAAAGTATTAGCACCTAAATCAAGAGCATCAAATAAAAATGGTGGAATATATCCAAGAACGTTATGATCTGCTATTGGTCCTTGAGGAGCATCACCAAAAGAAAGGATAGAACTTGGTAATCCATCAGTAGCTAAACTAAAGTTTTGTTTGTCTATACTAACATTATTACAGTTAGTTTCATTTTGCCAAACACGATACATGTCGTCAAAAATTTGCTCAGAAGCTATTCCATTTGCTGAAGTAGCAAAATCAGAAACAGTAACGTAAGTTAAATTATCTCTATTGTCTCTTCTTGCATCGTTTGGAATAAACCTAAAACCAGTTCTATATTCATCTGAAGCATCTACAACAGGAATTACAGTAAGCTTATTTTTATCGTCGGGTGTACTAGCAACATTATATATTTCAACTTGTGCAATACCATATCCTTTCAAATCTTTATTTATTTCTTGAAAAACACTTAATTGAGTATTTGCTCCTTTAGCAACAATGTTTGTGTTAAAGTTGAATTTAAGATTTTTTTTACTATAGTTAGCAGTTTGTTCTACTGTAGTTGGTTGTTCTTCATTTGTAGAACATGAAGTAAAAGCTATACCAGCAGTAATAGCAATAGCTAACATTGATTTAATGGTTTTCATATATATGATTATTTAAAATTAATTTTAATTTAATATTTCTTTACAAGAATGTTTTATTTTAAACAAAACAATATTAATTAAAGAAAATGAATAATTAGTAAAAAATTAAACAAAAAATTATAATAGTAAATCAATTTTTTGAAATTTATTACGAATAGAGAAACACTAGTAAAACAGTAGAAATCGAATTTTAAAGGAATCGCCTTATATTTGCGAACTTAAAAATAAATATATGCCTCGTTGGGTAATTCCTACACTTATCATCTTTAGTGTTGTTTTTTTGTTTGAGTTATATGCTTTTCAAGCAATAAAAACAGTTACAAAAAATAAAATAATACAATCAGTATGGCTTCTTTTGGGTGGAGTAGCCTATTTAAATTTTTTTTATGTAATTCTTTCTTCTGATAGAAGTTTAGGGCAAACAAAACAATTTCAATGGGCAGTTGGTTTTTTGTTATTAGCATTAATACCTAAGTTATTTATTTTGGTTACTATGCTAGGGGAAGATTTAATACGTTGGGGTAAAAAAATAATTTCTATTTTTTCTAATGAAACAACCAAACCAATATTGGGTAGAAAGAAATTTATATCTCAAATTGCTTTAGTTTTAGCAGGAATTCCTTTCGCAAGTGTCTTATATGGTATTTTTAAAGGAAGATATAATTTCAAAGTTTTAAAATATGAACTAACGTTTAAAGATTTACCAGAATCTTTCGATGGGTTTACTATTACTCAAATAACAGATATTCATTCTGGAAGTTTTGATAATAATGAGAAAGTTAAATATGGAGTAGATTTAATAAACAAGCAAGAATCGGATGTCATTTTATTTACAGGAGATATTGTGAATAACTTTGCGCATGAAATGGATGACTGGATTCCCGTTTTTAGAGAGTTAAAAGCACCTTATGGTAAATATTCTATCTTAGGGAATCACGATTATGGAGATTATTCTTCATGGAAAAAGGAAGAAGATAAAATAGCAAACTTTAAGGCAATTAAAGAGATTCATCCAAAAATAGGTTTTGAGTTATTATTGAATGAAAATCGTTACATAGAAAAAAATGGAGACAAAATTGCTATAATAGGTGTTGAAAATTGGGGAAAAAGTTTTAAAAAAGCAGGAGATTTAAAAAAGGCATCAGAAGGAATTAATAAAGAAGATTTTAAAATTTTATTAAGCCATGATCCAACCCATTGGGAATATAAAGTGAAAGAAAATGATTTTAATTATCAGTTAACTTTAAGTGGTCATACACATGGACTCCAATTTGGAATAGAAATACCAGGTTTTTTTAGATGGAGTCCTTCTCAATATGTATACAAACAATGGGCAGGCTTGTATAAAGAATATGGGAGGTTTATTAATGTAAATAGAGGTTTTGGATACCATGCATTTCCAGGTAGAGTAGGTATTTGGCCAGAAATTACTGTAATTAAGTTGAAAAAAGGGTGATTTTCAGCTTTTTTAAACCAATGTTTATGGTTACTCAATAAAAAAATAGTAATTTTAAGCACTTTACGGGAAAAAAAAGGTAAAATGACAAAATTTGGAGAAATCATTAATATTAATAAACCTGTATTAATAGATTTTTATTTTGACTGGGAAGATAACGAAAACGGTGTAGCAACATTACGAAATGTTGCAGCAGCTTTAGGAGATAAAGCTAAGGTTATCAAAATAGATATTAAAAAAAACGAAGTTTTGGCTGAAGCTCTTAGAGTGAAAGGAAATCCTACTTTTATGATTTATAAAAATGGAGAAATGAAATGGCGAAAAACAGGGGAACAAGATGCTAATACTTTAATTGGTTTGGTAAAACAATATTTATAAGAAAAGTCTTCCTCTAATACATAATAGTTTGTTTATTATATAATTTTTCTTTTTGAAATAAATATTCTTTAAATATCATAGACAAAACATCTTCGTAGTGTTCTTTTAAATTAATACTACTTTCCTCTCTAATATATTTTTCAATAATTTCACTAGCTTTCTTACAGCAAAATATAGCATTTGAGATTCCATGAGAAGATACAGGATCAAAAGCTATTGCAGCATCTCCAATTGCAAGCCAGTTTTTACCAGCAATATGCAAAGGTTTTGAGGAGTTTGCTTTTTTACCCATTACTTTAAAAAATCCTTCATTTGGTAAACATTTTTTTAAAATTTGTGTGTTAGAAAGCATTTGGTGCCAATTTTTATATAATTTAAAAGAGTTAGAATGCATATTAGATTTAGATACATATAATGTTATTATTCTAGTAGTTTCATTTAAATTAGAAACAGTACCCCAACCATTATCAAAAGTCTCAGTAAAGAAACCATATTTTACATACTGTTCATTTTTTGGTACGTAACAAATAAAAGCAAAAGTATCGTCATAATCTATAGATGGAATTCCTATCTGCTTAAGTAATATTCTATTTCTACCCGTGGCATCAATTATAATATTGCTTTCAATGGTATCGTTTTTTGTTTTATCTTTTATAGTAAGTAATGGTGTTTTTTGGTTTAAATTAATATCCTTAATTACATCGTATGTAATAATATTTTTGGTAATTAGTGTTTCTAGTTGCTTTAATAATAATTGCTTGTTTAATTTAAGACCATATTTATAAGTACTATTATTAAAGAAGTTTTGATCTAAAATTGTTTCACTATTCCATTTAGATTGATAGCCATAAGTTTTTGAAGAAGTTTCTTCAAAAATAGCTAACAAGCCCAATTGATTGAGTAATGTTAGAGTAGAAGGAGGAATTGTTTCAGATAAAGGAAGTGCGTTTTTATGCCCTTTATCTAATATAATTGAATTTATTCCTTTTTGTTTGAGTAAAACACTTAAAAGAATTCCTGAGATTCCTTTGCCTATTATTAATACGTCTGTTTTCATAAGAATCTCAGGAATTATAATTATTTAAATATTAAGTAAAATTCAGACGAAGATTCTGCTCCGCCACAATTGTCTATATAATTGATTTCTATATTTACAAAAGAATTACTGTATGCTTCTAAAAAACTGGTAATATTAATAGGACTTGTTGGTGTAATTTTTCCACTACAACCATCACTAAAGTCAATATTTAAAATAGTTTTCCCATTTATTTGTAATTCTAAAACATCATCTACATACACTTCACCTGTTCCTTCCGAGTTTGAAGATAAATATGCTTCTTTACCTAAAGGAATCCAAATCATTTCTCTAGTATTAGAATAAAAGATATTAGGAGGTGGTAATGTTACTTTTTTATTAGGGTATGCCTTTCCTAAAAATACGGTAGTTTTGTTTTTTACATTTTTACTTTCAGATGCTACATAAACAGTTTCAGGAATACCATCTACATGTGCTTTTCTTGCCGCTACAACTCCTATATTTTTCCATTTATAAACCATGTTTATTAATCCATTTAAATATCCACCTTCTGCATGATACCCTACATAACCTGTGTCGGTTGTCATTAACCAAGGAGATCTATTAGCGTATAAATACTCAATTGTATTAGGAACTAATTTAGTATTTCTCATTGCTACTAAGCTTTCTTCAGTAAGTACATCAACAGGTAAATTAGCAGCCCACCAAGCAGGAATTGGGTATTGACTATCTAAAAATACTTTCTGGCAACTTCCAGCATCAGATTGCCAAGGAATCCCCATCCATTTTGTTAAATCACCAGGGGTGTTTTTCCATAACCAATTTTTAGGATTACCTGGTTGTATAGAATCTCGTACATCATCTGAGTTCATTTGAAACCCAAAATCATTATAAAAAATTTCAGTTTGCTCTTTTTTTGAAGCAGTATTAATTCTAATCTCTCTAAGACCAAAAAGAGAATTGTTATTTGTAACTTCAGGATATACTAAAGTATTTTCTTTATACATTTCTTTATGTCTCATAGGCCAGGTTAGTTCCACACCAGGATGAAAACCACCTCCATATAAGGTTTCGAGTACAGCTTTTGTCATTAATAAAGCACTTTTAGAAGTGTCTTTAGCAGCTTCTAAATACTGTTCTCTATAATATTTACCAATATCTTCCATATCTTTAAAGTCCTTTTCTAAGGGTTTAAAGTTTCCATCTCGCCATTTTTTTAATTCTTCATATAATATTGGAGGAATAGCAAACCATTGAGCGGGACTACCAGGATAATTTATTCCATCTCCGGGGTAAAAAGGATATTTAATATCTTCTGTACCACTTCCTATATTGGTAATATCAGTAATACTTTTGCTAGGTATAATAGGTTCGTTATTATAATTGTATAATGGATCTCTAAATAAATTAAATATTTTTTCTCGTAGAGGTTTTGCTTCGTTAGAATTGTTAAATAACAATTTAAATTCTCCCTTTTCGATAATTTGATCGATAGTTTCTCTAAAAGAAGGAGATAAAAAATCACTTAAATTGACCCATTGCATTCTATATAATCTATAAAAAACAGGAAATATAGAACTGAAATCTGTTTCATAATTATCTATGTGTATACCACTAACAAGATCATACATGGTAGCTAATGGTTGAATTTGAGGAGCATAATCTGGAGGAGCTGTGGCAATCCAAGCAGCAGATTCTGCATTGTTTAACTCGTAAATTGTCTCTCCAATAGTTACTCTAGCGGTAACACGACCATCACAAATATCATCGTACCAATTTGAATTGTCAGCAAAATCTGTATTTAGATCTGATGGGTTTAAAGCAGCAGAGATTCCATCACCAGGATAAAAAATTAAAGTACCTTCATCATATTCTATAGCTCCTAAATTTACACGTTTAGAGGTGGTTTTTATTGCAGAAGCAATTTTACTATCTGTTTCGTTTTCTAAAGGAAAAGGAAATTGCCCGCCTATCATTTTATTTTTATGAGAATTACTTACGCTTACGGCTTTTGGGCTATTTACTAATTCCTTTCTATAATTAGTGTCTCCAGAGTTAATTAATGTTTGGTTTAGTACATTTGGATTTCTTCTAGAAGTACTTATTCCTGGAGCAATCTCATTTTTATGAAAATTCGGACTTAAGTTTTGGTTTTTTGTTTGAAGAGATAAGTCTAAACTATTGTTAAAATCGTACCAAAATGGTTTTTTATTAGCAACTTCCACTGTCCATTCTATATTACAGGTGCTAGGATCTAATTTTTTAATAGGAATACCATTTTCATCACATTCATAAATGTAAAATCGTTGTGCCTGTTTTTTTAAAGCTCCATTTTTTGTGTAAAATTCTAAATTTTCATCATATAAATTTTCCCAAGGAATTTCTGGAGTAAATACAACATCATCTTTTTTAGCAGGGCCGTTTCCAAGTCTTGCTATACCTATTGAGGGATAAATACGTAATTTCATTTTTATTTAATTTTTGATTATATATAGTGTGCTATTTTCATACTTTCTATATAAAATTACAGATAAATAAAAAGGAAATATTTTATAAATACATAAGAGTTGGTTTTTATAGCATGAGCGTAAAAAAAAGCGACTAAAATTACTTTTAATCGCTTTTATATGGTTATTTATGTGGTATGATTTACGGTTTTTTTGTAGAATCTAAAACAGATTCAATAGAATCAAAAAAAGCTTTCTTATTAGAAGTTTCTATAGAATCTAACATTTGCATTTCCGCCTCATTTTCCATACGATCAGGCATTTCGATTAAATGATTTAAAAGAGAAAGGGTTTTGTCGAATTGGTTATCGGATTTTTTACTATACTCTTTATCATCGAATTGTCTTATTTGTGCTAAGATATTTTGATACATGAATGCAGTTGTTTCTAAATCATCAGAAATATACTCTATATCATCATAAGTGCTAAAATGTTCAATTTGTTGTTTAAAAATGGTGATTAGAGTTTCCGCTGTTTGACGAGCTTTATCTATATCTCCTATTTTATAATATAATTCAGGATATCCTAAAGAAATACTATAGTGATCAAAATCTTTAATAGGCATTTTATGTAACGATAAATCTAAAACTTCTTTAGCTGTTGCTGTATCTCCTTTAGTTAAAAACTCCTCTGATAATCGCATAAGGTTGTTTCTTAAAGATATAGCGTTTCGTTTTGATTGTTCGTCTAAATAAATTTCACCATTGTTAATTGTCTTCCAATCCCATTTTTTTACATTTTTAAGCATTTTTTCAGGATCAATTCTACCCATATCAAACATAGATTTTCCTGCAATAGGTGTTCTTATAGGAACTAGTTTAAAAGACATACCGTCTAATTGTAGATAATCTTTCATCCAAATATACTCTTCATCTGCATTAGCTCCACCTGTAAAATAGATAGGTCGTTTCCAATCAAAATTATTTAAAATATCGAGCATTAAAATTCGATTTTTGGTAATACCATCTCCGATTTGAATGTCTATATAGTCTACTATTTTATCTGCATCTTTAGGAGCAACAATCCCATATTTTAAAACATTTTCTTTGTTTACAGGAATTCGGATGTTTTTAGTAGGATAAATTTTTTCGTTTAATCCACTTCCAGTTTCAATATAAGTCCCCTCATTATTTGTAGCAATCCATTTCATAAAAGTGTCTAAAGGTAAAACAGAATCTTTTAATTTAGGATGCGGCATATAATAAGCAATATCTAAGGTTCCATATTTGTATTGATGGTGTTTTAATTTTGAAGGTATAGGATCTGCATCATACGTTTTCTTTTTCATTTGATCAATATACCAATCGGTAGCAAATAAACTGGTATTAATTATTTTTATATCTCTTCTTACACCTTCTATTTGTTGCATATACCAAAGAGGAAAAGTATCGTTATCACCAATCGTAAAAATAATAGCATTAGGGTCGCAACTTTCTAAATAGGTTTGTGCGTTTAACTGTGCAATATATCGATCTCCTCTATCATGATCGTCCCAATTTTGGAATCCCATTAAAGTTGGAACAGCTAATAAAGAGATTACAGATACAGCGATTGCTATTGCTGACTTTTTAGCGTATTTCTTTAAGGATTCATAGATAGCTAAAACACCAAACCCAATCCATATGGCAAATACATAAAAAGAGCCAACTACAGCATAATCACGTTCTCTAGGTTCAAAAGGTTTAGGGTTGGTATAAAATATAATCGCAAAACCAGTAAACGCAAAAAATAAAGCAAGTATATACCAATTGTTTTTGTCTTTATTTAAATGGTATAACAAACCTATAATACCTAATATTAAAGGTAAGAAGAAGTAGGTGTTTCTTCCTTTGTTATTTTTAACATCATCAGGTAATTTTTCTTGTGATCCTAAAAAAATCTCATCTATAGCTTTAACACCGCTTAGCCAATTTCCATTGTTGTCTAAATGACCTTGTACATCGTTTTGACGACCCACAAAATTCCACATAAAATAACGCCCATACATATAGCCAAATTGATAGCTAATCATAAACCGTGTGTTTTCAATAAAAGAAGGTCTTTTTTTACTTTTTAAAGGAATGCCTGCTATTTGTTTATAATATTGTTCTGCTCCAGGATCTACCATTCTAGGAATAAAACCTTTATGTTTATCAGACCATTCAGGAATTACGTTTTTGTATTGATTTACAATTTCATATTTCCCATTAATTTTCTCATATTTAGGCTTATCATCTTTATATACATTAACCAATTCTCCATCAGAGTTTCTTGTAGTTTTTTGTTCACGTTTAAAAGCAAAAGAATAGTAGTTATCGTAAAATACATTAGCGTCTCCATATTGTTCACGATTGTAATAAGCCAATAATTCTCTAGCACTTGATGGATTGTTCTCGTTTACAATAGTATCTGCATTGGCTCTAATAGGTAACATTAGCCAACAAGAAAACCCTAACATTATAAATAAAACAGATAGTATAGCAGTATTAGCAATAATTAATTGTTTTTTTCTAGTGTATTTTAAACCAAAAAAGAAAAGAGCAATTAAAATAAGTCCTGCAATAATAGATCCAGAATTATAAGGTAAACCAATAGAATTGATAAAGAACAACTCTGAAACACTAAAAAACTTTAATGTAAAAGGAAATAAAAATTTAAAAACAAAAGCAAGTACTAAAACAGAAACAACAGTAGCAATAGCAGTTGTTTTAATGGTTTTTTCTTGGTAATTCTTAAAGTAATATAGCATTACAATAGCTGGAATTACTAATAAAGATAATATGTGAACACCAAAAGATAAACCAACAACAAAGCTAATTAGTAATAACCATTTATTACCTCTAGATTCGAACATTTCGTTTTCCCAACGTAAACCAAGCCAAAATAATAAAGCCATTAAAAAAGAAGACATAGCATATACTTCCCCTTCTACAGCGCTAAACCAAAAACTATCAGAAAACGTATAAGCTAAAGAGCCAACTAAACCACTGCCTAATATAGCAATTTTTTCTCCTATGTCTAAAGATCTTTCTTTTAAAATTACTCTTTTAGCTAGATCAGTAATAGTCCAAAACATGAATAAAATAGTAAAAGCACTAGCAAGACCAGACATAAAGTTTACCATTTTAGCCCATTGACTGGGATCATTAGTAAACATAGCAAAGAAAGCTCCTAGCATTTGAAAAAGAGGTGCGCCAGGAGGATGCCCTACTTCTAAATTAACTGCTGTAGAAATGTATTCTCCACAATCCCAAAAGCTTACGGTTGGTTCTAGAGTTAAAGTATAAGTAATAAGAGCAACGGTGAATGAAAACCATCCAAGAATAATATTCCACTTTTTGTAGCTAAAGTCTTTCATAATAGTTATGTCCAAAAAATCAATGCGAATGTACTAAATATTTTAAGCAAAAAAGGTTATGTAAAATAATGTTTATTTCTATTCACAAAGTTAAAATATACACTGATTAGGTTAGGTAAAGTTTTGTTAAAATAAAAAAAACGAAAAAAAGTTTTGGATGTATGTAAAAAAGTTCTAAATTTGCACCCGCAATAGAGCTATTGGCCTATGGTGTAATGGTAACACACCGGTTTTTGGTACCGATATTCAAGGTTCGAGTCCTTGTAGGCCAACAAAAAAAACTTCGAGATTTTAATCTCGAAGTTTTTGTTTTTTATCGTATTACCATTATAATGATAGTTAATAAAGATTACTCGAATAGTGTATGCAGTTTAGAAAAGTTCTTTTTGAATCCTTATTATAGCTTTTACATGATAATTAATAATTTTTTGTCGTCCCTCTTTTGTGTTTAAAATAGATCTAAACTCTTCAAGGTTGTCCATAAAAAAACTTTCCGTTAACACAGCAGGCATTTTAGTCTTAGTAAGTACATAAAACCTTCTTTCTTTATCTAAATCACCATCACTAAAATCTGTTCTTAATTTATTGTTAGGAAATTCTTTTTTGAATTCTTGTCCAAATATAGTTGCAATTTTATCGCTTTTAGTATCCCCAGGAGAAGTGAATATTTCACTACCATGGCCACCGCCAGCATTTGAATGAACACTTAAATAAAAAGAAGAGGTTTTTGGGTATTTGTTAGCTCTATTTACTCTGGTTTCTAATCTAACGTCTCTATACTCAGGAGCAATGTTAACATATGGAATGTTTAATTTGGTTAATTCTTCAATTATTCCAGAAACAATTGCTCTGTTAAATTCTCCTTCATAAATAACACCATCTTTTCCCCAATCTTTTCTTTTTCCTTTAGTTTGATATTTGCCATTAATTAAGCCTCCATGGCCATTATCTAATAATATAATCATAGTTTTCAATTTTGTGTAAAGCTAAAATAAGTTTTTATTTTTATTTATAATTAATGTAAATGCCTTTTTAAGAATAATTTAATTCCTTGTTTTTTTGGTAGAAAGAAGTTAGAAAACTCTAATGTAGATTCATTTGTTTCGTATTAAATAAGTTAGTATATTTGCACAGAATTTCTCAATAAAAGATGAATGAAGGGGACCAAAAGTCCCCTCTTTTTATATCTAAAATGGATCAAAATAAAGTAAACGAATTATTACAGGAAGCCTTAAGTGAGAACGAATCATTATTTTTAATTGATTTAAGTTTCCTTGCTAACAATAAGATTAAAGTAGTAGTAGATGGAGATTCTGGTGTTCCTTTAAGTGAATGCGTGAGAATAAGTAGAAATATTGAACATAACTTAGATAGAGAATCAGAAGACTTTTCTTTGGAAGTAACAACTCCAGATATCTCTGAATCTTTAAAAGTGAAGCGTCAGTATAATAAAAATATAACAAGAACATTAAAGGTTAAAACGGAAACTGAAGAGTTTGAAGGAGTTTTGTCTGAAGTAACAAATGAAACAATTTCCTTACATTGGAAGACAAGAGAGCCGAAACCTATAGGGAAAGGGAAACATACTGTAGAAAAAACAGTAACAATACCTTATAAAGACATTAAAGAAGCAAAAGTGAAGATTATTTTTTAACAGAAAGAAAATGGAGAACATTGCATTAATTGAATCATTTTCAGATTTCAAAGACAATAAGAGTATAGACAGAGTAACATTAATGTCTATTTTAGAAGAAGTCTTTCGTTCCGCATTGAAACGTAAATACGGTTCAGATGATAATTTTGATATTATTATAAACCCAGATAAGGGAGATTTAGAGATTTGGAGAAATAGAGTTGTTGTGGCTGATGGTATGTCTGAAGATGATAATGAAGAAATAGAACTTTTAGAAGCAAGGAAAATTGAACCTGATTTTGAAATAGGAGAAGACGTTTCAGAAGAAGTGAAATTAATCGACTTAGGAAGAAGATCTATCTTAGCTCTACGTCAAAATTTAATTTCTAAAATACATGAGCATGATAGTACCAATGTATTTAAACAGTTTAAAGACTTAGAAGGAGAAATTTATAGTGCAGAAGTTCATCATATTCGCCATAATGCAGTCATTCTGTTAGATGACGAAGGAAATGAAATAGTGTTACCTAAAACAGAGCAAATTCGTTCTGATTTCTTTAGAAAAGGAGATTCTGTTAGAGGAGTAATTAAAAAAGTAGAATTAAGAGGTAATAAACCATCTATAGTTCTTTCTAGAACAGCACCTAGTTTTCTTGTTAAATTATTTGAACAAGAAATACCAGAAGTATTTGATGGGTTAATCACGATTGAAGGAGTAGCAAGAATACCAGGAGATAAAGCAAAAATAGCTGTAGATTCTTATGATGATAGAATAGATCCGGTAGGAGCTTGTGTAGGAGTAAAAGGATCTCGTATTCATGGTATAGTTCGTGAATTAGGTAATGAAAATATTGACGTTATTAATTACACTAAAAACGAACAATTATTTATCGCTAGAGCGTTAAGCCCAGCAAAAGTAACTTCTGTTAAGATTGAAAAGTTTGAAGAAGAGAAAAATGGTAAAAAAGGACGTGTAAATGTGTTGTTAAAACCAGAAGAAGTATCTAAAGCAATTGGTAGATCGGGAGTTAATATCCGATTAGCAAGTCAATTAACAGGATATGAAATAGACGTTCAACGAGAAGGACTTGAAGAAGAAGATGTTGAGTTAACAGAATTCTCAGATGAAATAGAAGCTTGGGTTATTGAAGAATTCAAGAAAATAGGTTTAGATACAGCAAAAAGTGTACTAGACAAAGATATTTCTGAGCTTGTTAAAAGAACAGATTTAGAAGAAGAAACAATTATTGACGTTCAGCGAATTCTAAGAGAAGAATTCGAAGAGTAATAAGTATAGAGGTTTTCGATACCTTTTTTTAAAAATCGTAATTTAAATAAGTTTACAGGCAAACTTATTTATAATAAAAGTAAGTATAATAACTATTTATGGCTGAAGCTAAAACATTAAGACTAAACAGAGTTTTAAGGGAATTAAATATTTCTTTAGACCGAGCAGTAGAACACTTGTCAAAAAATGGTCACGAAATCGAAGCAAGACCAACGACTAAGATTTCTGATACAGAATATCAAGTGCTTCTTGACGGTTTTCAAACAGATAAGTCTAAGAGAGTTGCATCTAAAGAAGTAAGCGAAGAGAAACGCAAAGAGAAAGAGGAAATTCGTAAACGATTAGAGGCAGAACAAGAAGCTAAGCGAGAAGAAGAAGCTAAGAAGCAAGAAGTTCTTAAAGCTAAAGCTAAGAAATTACAGTTAAAAACTGTAGGGAAAATAGATATAGATAATACATCTAAGCAGGTTAAAGAACAGCCTAAACAAGAAGAGAAACCTGCTCCTGTAAAAAAGGAAGTAGAAGCTTCTGCTCCTGTAGCCGCTAAAGAAACCATAAAGGAAGTTAAAGTTAAGGAAGAGGTGAAAGCTGTGCCTGAAGCAGTTAAAGAAACTCCACCACCTTCTAAGCCAGTAGAAAAAAAGGAAGAAATAGTAAAAGAAAAGAAAATAGAAACAAAAAAAGTAATTTCTAGCATTGAAAAGGCTAAAGCAGAAGCTGCTGAACCTTCTGTAACAAAAACAGAAAATGTTAAGAAAGAAACAGTAAATGAAGTTACAGCTGAAAATGCTGAAAAAATAAAGACAAAATATCAGAAATTAGACGGTCCTAAAATGACAGGTCAGAAAATTGATTTAAAACAATTTGAAAGACCAAAGAAGAAGAAACCAGAAACGAACAAGGATTCTAATGATAAGAGAAAGAGACGAAGAATAACAAAACCAGGAACAACTCAAAATAAACCAGGAACAGGAACTGGAGGAAATAGAAGCGGTTCTGGAGGAAACAACAGAGGAGGCTCTGGAGGAAACCGAAGAGGAGGAAACCAACGTAGAGGAACTAGAAGACCAGAGGTTAAGAAAGAAGAACTTACTGAAGCACAAATTCAAAAACAAGTTAGAGAAACACTTGAAAAATTACAAGGTAAATCTAACAAAGGTAAAGGAGCTAAGTACCGTAGAGAGAAAAGAGATCAACACCGTCAACAGGCAGAAGCTGAAATGCAAGCTGCACAAGAGAATATACTTAAAGTAACAGAATTTGTTACAGTAAGTGAAGTTGCTACAATGATGAATAAACCAGTAACTGATATTATCTCTGCATGTATGATGTTAGGAATGATGGTTACCATGAATCAGCGATTAGATGCTGAAACTCTTAAAATTGTAGCAGAAGAATTTAACTATAAAGTTGAATTTGTTGGAGCAGAAGTTGAAGAATCGATAGAAGAAGTTGAAGATAAACCTGAAGATTTATTACCAAGAGCACCAATTATTACAGTAATGGGGCATGTAGATCATGGTAAAACATCGTTACTAGATTATGTTCGTAAAGCGAATGTTATAGCAGGTGAAAGTGGTGGTATTACGCAGCATATTGGAGCATACAGTGTAACTTTAGATGGAGGAGAAAAGATAGCATTTTTAGATACTCCTGGTCACGAAGCCTTTACAGCAATGCGTGCTCGTGGAGCTCAAGTAACAGATTTAGTTATTATTGTAATAGCGGCAGATGATGATGTAATGCCTCAAACTAAAGAAGCAATTTCACATGCACAAGCTGCAGGTGTACCAATTGTTTTTGCAATTAACAAAGTAGATAAACAAAACGCAAATCCTGATAATATTAAAACACAGTTATCTTCTATGAATTTATTAGTAGAAGATTGGGGTGGTAATATTCAATCTCAAGATATCTCTGCTAAAACAGGTTTAGGTATAGATGAGTTACTAGAAAAAGTATTATTAGAAGCTGAAGTATTAGAGTTAAAAGCAAATCCGAATAAAAATGCTGTAGGAACAGTTGTTGAAGCTCAGTTAGATAAAGGTAGAGGATATGTTTCTACTATTCTAATACAAGCAGGAACTCTAAAAATAGGAGATTATTTATTAGCAGGTAAACATAGTGGTAAAGTAAGAGCTATGTTTGATGAAAGAGGAAATAAAGTAAAAGTAGCAGGACCATCAACACCAGTTTCTATATTAGGTTTAGATGGAGCACCACAAGCTGGAGATAAATTTAATGTATTTGATGATGAGAGAGAAGCGAAACAAATTGCTGTTAAACGATCTCAACTACAAAGAGAACAATCTGTAAGAACTCAAAAAACATTAACATTAGATGAAATTGGTCGTCGTATTGCTTTAGGAGACTTTAAAGAGTTAAATCTTATTCTTAAAGGAGATGTGGATGGTTCTGTAGAAGCACTTACAGATTCATTCCAAAAGTTATCTACGGAAGAAATTCAAGTAAATATCTTACATAAAGGAGTAGGAGCTATTACAGAATCTGATGTGTTATTAGCTTCGGCATCAAATGCAATTATTATTGGATTTAATGTACGTCCTCAATCAAATGCTAGAATAATCGCAGATAGAGAAGAAGTTGATATTAGAACATACTCAATAATTTATGATGCAATAAATGACTTAAAAGACGCCATGGAAGGAATGTTATCTCCTGAAATGAAAGAAGAAGTTATAGGAAATGTAGAAATTAGAGAAGTATATAAAATTTCTAAGGTTGGTAATATTGCAGGTTGTATGGTGATGAATGGTAAAATAACTAGAGATGCAAATATTCGTATTATTAGAGAAGGAATTGTAGTTCATGACGGAGGTTTAACTTCATTAAAACGTTTTAAAGATGATGTTAAAGAGGTTACTAAAGGATATGATTGTGGATTGCAAATTAAAAACTACAATGATATTGTAGCAGGAGATGTGATCGAAGCTTACATTGAAGTAGCTGTTAAGAAAAAGCTGAAATAAGCTATAGAATATAAAATACGAAAGTAAAAGGTCTATTAATTCAAAATTAATAGACCTTTTTTGTTGGACTTTAGTTTAGAGTTATACTAAAATCTAATTTGAAAATTCTAGATGAAGTATTAAGAAAAATGATAAAAGCACACATTAATATTAAAATATATTCGATGACTAATAAAAATATGCAGTAACTACTTTTTTTAATGTGGTTTACATAGAGTTAAAAATATTTTTAGTATCCTTTTGTATACTACTTTTCTGTTCTAAAAATTAAAAAACAGCTTATCATTTAGCTACTTTTGGTTTCTAATTATCCCGTTTTATTTTATACAATATCATATATGAATATAGTTATAACGAAAATATACTCAGATATCTCTTATATGTGTTGAGTAAAGTTTTTTAAAAATTTATTATGTAATATTGGGGTGTTGTAAGTTTAAAATTTATGAAAACCAAATTATTATTTACTTTTTGTTTTATTTATCTAGCTTCTTTTGGAGCAGTTAAATTTCCAAAAGATTCTGTAGTAGAGTTAAAAAGAAAGTATAATGAAAAAGAATATTCTATTCGTGCTTCATCCTTAGATCTCCAAGATTTCTCTTGGAACAATATCACAAAATGGTATCCTACAAGTTCTACTACAATTAATGATAGAGAAAAAGCAAATAGTTCTTTTAAACTAATAGAAGAACACAAATCTTGGGTAGATAGTTTTTCTAATGAAGATATTCAAGAATTGCCAGTAGGAGTTAAATATACTAAAGGGAATATTCAATATGCAATTGGTATAACGCATGCTATTATTCATAAAAATTATACAGAATTAACTGTTTTTGCAAGAGTTCGTTTACCACAAACAAATCAAAATGGAATTCCAGTAGAACTTTTCTTTGGAGCTAACAATGTAAAGTTGTCACATGAAGGAGGCATTATAGGAGACGCAAATTTAGTGCTATTAGGAGATATGCATATTCCTTTAAATTCAGGAAAATGGATGTTAACTTTAAATGGAGGGTTTGATTATAAATCAGGAAAAACACAAAACAGAACATATGTTACTATTAATTGTAATGGAGTTAAAGAATTATCGATAGAAGGAGAGGTAGAGTTTTCTAGAAGTTTAATTTTACCAGTAGAAGCTAATGGCAAAGTAGAAGAAACAAAAACAAAAGTTACTAAAAAAATAGTAACAGAAAACGGAACCCAATCTATACAAGTTCCATATAGAGTGAAAGGAGCTTTTAGTATAATAGCTTCAGATTGGAATGATTTATTAGTTAGTATTAATTTACAACCTTTTGTTTTAGCAAAGAAGAGAAATCAAAAAGATTATGAAGGAAATTTTCAATTTCATGTAAATAAAGCGGTATTAGATTTTAGCGATTTAAGAAATGATACAAGAGTTGTATTTCCCAAAACGTACCAAGAAAACGGTTTGTTATTACCTAATGAAAAAACATGGAGAGGCGTTTATATTAATACAATAGAAGTGAGATTACCTAAAGAATTTAAAACCTCAGAAAGTATTTCTCAAGACAAACGTGTTGCATTTGGAGCACATCACTTATTGTTAGATAATTATGGTGTTTCAGGTTCATTTTATGCAGAAAATATATTCTCTTTAGATAAAGGTAGAACCAATAAGAAAAAAGCTTGGGCATATTCTTTAGATAGGATAGAGATTACATTAGCTGCAAATAAATTAAAAAAGGCATCTTTTAATGGTAAAATACAGTTACCAGTTTCTAAGAACGATAGAAAAGTTGGATTAAACTACAAAGGTCTTATTTCAGAAGAGGAGTACTCAGTAACAGTAAGTAATGATTCAATAATTGATTTTAATTTATGGAAGGCAAAAGGAGAGCTATTACCTAATAGTGCCATTGAACTTAAAGTAAAAGAGGGGCAATTTAGGCCCAAAGCTATTCTTCATGGGCGTTTGGCAATAAGTGCTAGTCAAAAAGAAAGTTTAGAAAATGAAGGGGAAACAATTAAAGATGAATCAGGAAAAGATAAACTTGTAGAGTTTAAAGGTATTGAGTTTCAAAACTTAGTGTTAAAAACAGAAGGAACTGTTTTCTCTGTAGACTACATGGGATATAAGGGACAAAGTATTCTAGGAAACTTTCCTGTGTCTATTTCAAAAATAGGAATAACTGCTAATGAAACAAATGCAAATCTATATTTTGATATTGGAGTAAACTTAATGGGAGAAAATAATGGTTTTGCAGCAGAAACTAGTTTAGCAATTATAGGTTCTTTTGAAGAAAAAAATCATAAGCAAAAATGGCAATTTCAAAAGTTGCAATTAGAATCTATATTCTTAAAAGCCGATATGGGTGGTTTTAAAATGGAGGGTAGTTTAACTCTTATGAATAATGACCCTGATTATGGGAATGGTTTTGCAGCAAGTTTAAAAGCTGAGTTTGCTTCTTTTTCAGGGGTCAAAGTTGCTGCGAAAGGTATTTTTGGAAAAAAAGATTTTAGATACTGGCAGTTTGATGCAATGGTAGATGGATTAACAATAGGTACTGGTGTTTTTAACCTTAGTGGTTTTGCAGGTGGAGCATCTTATAGAATGAAGCGAACAGATTTTAGTTCTTCGTTTTCTCCTTCAGGACTGGGATATAAACCAGATGAAAATTCTGGATTAGGAGTTAAAGCACTTGTTATATTTGATGTTGCCAAAAAAGCAATGAAAGGAAAAGCAGGTTTTGAAATTATTTTTAACAGAAATGGAGGTGTTAATTTTTTAGGTTTTTTCGGAGAGGCAGGGTTTATGGCTGGAATACCAGGTATGGATAAAGTTAGTAGCCTAATGAATAAAGTAAAAGAAAGCGGACCAATAGCTAGTAAGTTTTTAAGTAAAACGGAAGAAAAATTAGACAACTCGTTTGTTGGAAAAAATTTATTAGATAAGGCCTCGAATGAATTTCCAGCAACACCACCAGAGAATGCATCTATTCTAGCCAAATTAGGGATTTCATATGATTTTGAAAATAGTGTTTTGCATGGAGAATTAGATGTGTATGTGAATGTTCCAGGTGGTTTTATTAAAGGAAGAGCGAGTAAAGGACGAGCAGGTTGGGCTGTATTACATTTTGCGCCTAAAGAATGGTATGTTCATATAGGAACACCAGAAGATCGCTTAGGGTTAAAAATAGGAATAGGTCCAGTAAGTATTGAGTCAGGAGGGTATTTCATGACAGGATCTAAATTACCTGGATCACCACCACCACCACCAGAAGTAGCAGAAATTTTAAAAGTAGATCGTAAAGAACTAGATTATATGCGAGATGAAAACGCATTAGATAATGGAGGTGGTTTTGCTTTTGGAGCAGATATATCTATAGACACAGGAGATTTACGTTTTCTTATTTTTTATGCTAGTTTTAAAGCAGGGGCTGGTTTTGATATCATGTTAAAAGATTATGGAAAAGCAAAATGTTCTAATACAGGAAGACAAGTAGGAATAAATGGTTGGTATGCTAACGGACAAGCCTATGCTTATTTACAAGGAGAATTAGGGATAAATATTAAACTATTTTTTATAAAGAAGAAAATACCTATTATAAGAGGTGCAGCAGCAGTTTTATTACAAGCAAAAGCACCTAATCCTATTTGGATGCGAGGATACATGGCAGGTGAGTTTGATTTATTAGGAGGTTTAATAAAAGGAGATTTTCGATTCAAATTTGTTTTAGGAGATGAATGTGTTTTTGAAAATGCAGCACCTTTAGGAGGAATGAAAATAATAACAGATGTTTCTCCAAGTAACGATGCTAAAGATGTTGATGTTTTTGCAATTCCTCAAGCAAGTTTTAGTATGAAAGTAGGAGAACCTATAATTATACCAGAAGATGATGGAGACAAAGAGTATAAGATTATTTTAGAAAAATATAGAATTCTACATAAAGGAAAAGAAATACCAGCAGTAATAGAATGGTCTAGAGGTAAAGATAGAGCTAATATTGTATCTACAGATATATTACCACCACATCAAACAATATCTATAGAAGTAGAGGTAAGTTTTAAAGAAAAAATTAATGGAGTTTTTAGAACTATTATGGTAGATGGTAAACCCGCAATAGAAAAAGAAGAAAGAACCATTACAACAGGAGATGCACCAACAGTAATTCCTTTACATAATATAACCTATGCGTATCCAGTTTTAGATCAGAAATATTTTTTAGAAAATGAATATAATCAGGGATATATAAAGCTGAGAAGAGGACAAGATTATTTGTTTGATAATACCCAATGGAAAAGTAATATAGCTTACTATGAAGATAAAAAACTCATTTCACAAAAAACATTTAATTATAACACTGGAGATAATATACTAATGTATGAGTTACCAAATATTTCACAAAAAACAAATTATCATTTGAGTATTGTAAGCGAACCTAAAAATGCAGGAAATTCTTCAAATAATACGAATGGTAACAATGATTATGAAAAGGTAGATTTAAAAAGTAATTCAGAAGGTAATTCTGTAGAAATACAAAAAATAAAGGCGAATAATATATCTAAAGAAAGTGGATCCATAGAAAGATTGGCTTATAATTTTAAAACATCAGAATATAAAACATTTGAGAAAAAAATAAACGCAATTAATGTAGATGATTATAGATGGGGAGTAATTTATTCAGATGTTATTTATTTAAATAACACGATTAAAAATCACGAACCGTTTGATCTTATCGATTTAAAGGGAGGTGTTTATACTGCCGACAAACCATTGATAACTATTGAAGGAACTTTAGAAGATGATTATTTTAAAAAGGATATTAATCCTCCTTTATATGCTAAATATCCAATGTCTGGTTATCGCATAACAAATAGAGATGAAAATAAATTAGGAGCCCCACCAAAGTTTGCACTACCAATTATTGAAAGTTATTTAACAAATTTGGAATATGATGTAAATAAACATGAATTAGAAACCACCTTCCCATTTAGATATAATTTAGGATTATTGTATAAAACAGATTGGGTAGATTTACATTCTCAATTAGTAAATGCTCATATAGATGGGTTTATAAAAGGAAATGATCCTGTGTTGAACTTTTTAGATGAAGATTACCTTTTTATGAGATATGGATTTTATAAAACAAAGCTAATCTACAATTTACCAGGTGGGAAAAAAGGATCAGAAGCCATATTTAAATTTAAGAATCCAAATAAGTTTAGATAATCAAACATTAAAAAATTACCTCTTTAATTTATTATGATTTTATATATATCACATAAAAAACAATTTTTTATTTTCTTTTTACTAATGCTGATTACAAATGTTTTTGGACAAGAGAAAAAGCAAATAAAAGATCCGTTAGTACAAATAGTATCTAGAGTACAAAAAGATAGAATTTTATTAAGATGGGCAGCAAATACTCCAACAGCATGGAGTAAGACAAATAAAACAGGTTTTATTCTAGAAAAATATGTACTTGCTCGTAATGGAAAACGTTTAGAAACGATAGAAAAAGTATGGGAGAAAAAAATGAAAGCAGAAGCTTTAGAAACGTGGCAAGAAATTGTAGAAACAGATGATAATGCAGCAATTATAGCACAAGCATTATATGGTGATGGTTTTTTTGTAGGAGGAGGAAATGATAGTCAACTGGCAGATATTTACAATCTATCAAATGAAATACAGCAACGTTTTTCATTTTCATTATTGGCCGCAGGTTTGAGTTTTAAAGCAGCAAAAAAAGCAGGATGGGGATTTGAAGATACCGATGTAAAAAAAGAAGAAAAATATGTTTATAAAATAAAACAAGCAATTGTAAAAGATGTTAAACCAATAAAGGGGACAGCAACTATAGCTGCAATTAAAGAGTACGAACCATTACCAGCTCCTATTGATTTAAAAGGAATATTTGGAGATAAAAGTGTAACATTAACATGGGAGTATCAACTATTTAAAAGAATATATAACTTTTATAATTTAGAAAGATCTGAAGACGGAATTACTTTTAAAAAAATAAATAATCAACCTTTAGTAAACTTAAATAACAAACCCAATGCACCTGCAAAACGTATGTTTTATATGGATACGTTGGCTAATAATAGTAAAAGGTATTATTATAGAATACATGGGATTAACTCTTTTGGAGAAAAAGGAAAGTATTCAAAAGTTATTTCAGGAAAAGGACAGCCATTATTAATACATACACCTAGAATTTCAGACTTTAAATTAACAGAAAACTCAAATGAAGCAATTGTTTTTTGGGAGTTTCCTAAAAAAGGAGAAAAGTTAATTAAAAAGTTTCAAATAACTATGGCATCTAAAGATAGCGATCCATATGTTGTTATTGTAGATAGTATTTCACCAACAAAACGTGATTATAAGTTAAGTGAATTAAATGCTTCAAATTATATAAAAGTAAAAGCAATAGGAGTTACTCCAAAACAAGAAAAAAGTTCTTTTTCAACATTTATACAGCCTATTGATAGTATACCACCAAGCATACCAATAAATTTAGAAGGAAAAATAGATAGCTTAGGAGTGGTTCGTTTTACATGGAAACAAAATGAAGAGAAAGATTTATTAGGATATAGAATATTTAGAGGTTTTACTAAAAATGAAGAGCCTTCACAAATAACAGAAACTCCTTTTGCTAATAACTCTTTTATAGATTCTGTGGAGGTTAAGAATTTAAATGCAAAAGTCTACTATCAAGTAGTTGCAGTAGATAAACGATTTAATCATTCAGAAAAATCAACAGTTTTAATTTTAGAAAAACCAGATTTAATTCCGCCAACAGCACCCGTTTTTTCTGATTATAATGTAGAAGAAGGAAAAATTCAATTGAATTGGATCCGCTCCTCAGAAGAAGGAGAAGTTACACATGTATTGTCTAGAAAAAATATGACGAGTAATTCTGAATGGAAAGATATTTTAAAAACAAAGGATTCTATTCAACAATTTGTAGATGATAAATTAGAAGACAATAATGTATATAGATATCATATAAAAGCAATCGACAAAGCAGGATTAAGTTCAGAAGCTTCTTCTCCTTTAACTATACAAGCGCAATCTTTAAATGTATCTCCAGGAGTTAAGGGGTTGAATTATATAGTGAATAGAGAAACCAATCAAATAGAAATTTTTTGGAGAGGGAATGAAAAAGAAGTTGCAGAGTATACGCTTTATAAACAATTAAAAGAAGAACAACCGAGTACTTGGCGTGTACTACCAGGAACTGTAAAAAAGGTAATAGACACAGAGGTAAGTCCGAATGAAACTTATATCTATCATGTACGAGCATCCTTAAACAATGGAGCGTATTCAAAAGTAAAAACCATTGAAGTAAAATTTTAGAAGATGAAAAAGGTTATATTTTATATATTATTATTCAATACGTCAATATTAAGCAGTCAAGTAGGCGAGTATCGTGTTAAAGTTTCAGGACATGGTAATCATTCAAGTAATGCTTCTTGTGATACTAATTTACATATAAGATTAGATTTTAATAATAGAGACCCTCATCGTTTGATAGATCTTGGTTGGTTTCCAGAAGGAAGGAATTTTGATATAAAAACGAATCGAGATTATACATTTTCAGCAAATCATAGGATTACAAATTTTTATTTTTATTCACAGAGAAGTTGGAGTAATGCATTCGGTTGTAGAGGTCCACGGAGAGGAAGTCACACTAAATCAATATCATATCCATATAATGATCATTTGTTTCAATCTTCAGAAACTTCTAATAATTCATGTGGAGACGGATTATGGTATGATAATATAAATGTTAAAATAGATCCATTGCTTAGAGTAAGAAAATCTGGAATAGCAGATTTTCTCCCTAGTGATAGTGATGTAACTATAAGGTCTGACACAAAATTTGATTGGACGGAATATAATTGGGAGTATTCATTTATAGGCTCTAATAGATGGTGGGAATGGAATAATTTGAATTCATTCAGAGGAAGAGATAGAATTAATATAAGTGCAACAGATATTTTAGGAAATATTGATAGAACAAATCATGGGAGAAGAATTTATATAAGGCAATCATCTAGAAATCAATTATGGGCAGGGTATAAATCTAATACAGTAAGGTATACAATTCGTAAATCAGCACCATATATTACCTCATTAGATATTGAAAATCCTAAATGTTATGATGATAAAAATGCATCAATAATTTTAACATTTAATAGACCCTTAACATCAGATGAATTAATAGGGATTTCAATTAAAAACACCTCAAGAACAACAGATCATTCTGTTTCAAATATTACTACATTATTACCAGGAAATAAGTACAAGATTTCTGAATTATATGGAGGGAATCATAATATTAGAATAATAGGTTCTTTACCAGGATATGATGGAAGGAGGTATAATACTGATGGAGAGAGTAGTGATCATAAGAGAAACTTTAGAATAAGTAACCCTAGACCAGTAGAGTTTTCTGTAAATAAATCAGATGTATTTTGTAACGGAGGAAACGAAGGAACTATTTCTATTAGAGCTAAAGGAGGAGCAGTAAGAAAAAAATATAAATATTTATTAAGAAAGAAAGAAGATACAAGTCCAATAATAGATAGTGATTGGATAGAATTTGATAGAATAGGGTATCTTCCATTTTTTAATCCTAGAACTAATCATACAATAAGGGGTTTATCATCAGGGGTTTATAAATTAAAAATAAAAGACGCTAGAGATTGTATAGCAAAAGAAATTATTAGAGATGGAGGAGGAAGTATTATTGGGCTAGGAGAAGAGATAGAACAAGAAATTGAAATTAAACAACCAGAGAATCCTTTAGCAGTAAGCTTTGTACATAAAAAAGAGCCTAGTGGATTTGGCTTCTCAGATGGAGAAATAACAGCAAAAATAGTAGGAGGAACACCATTAGCAAATGGAAAATATAATTATATATGGACGCATGAAAAAAATGGAGTAGTAACTACATGGACTAATTTTAAAGAGGAAGTAATAGATGATACTAGTGAAAAAGCATACTATATAACCTTGCAAAATGGTATAGATGGTAATTATTCGCTAACCATAACAGATGCTAATTATAATGGAGCAACAAATAAAGAAGGTTGTACAATTATTAATGAAGCAAATAATTTAAAAGAACCAGAAAAATTATCTTTAAGAATAGAAAGAAGAAATCCTATTTCCTGTAACCCAGCAAATACTTTCAGGAATACAGCAGACGACGGAGAGTTAATAGCCATAGCTAGTGGAGGAATTCCATTTGATCCTTTAATTGATGGTAAATATAAATACGAATACACTTGGAAGAAAAAAGATGCTTCTGGAAACTACCAAGTTATATCTGGAGAAAACGGAGATATATTATCGAATAGAGAAGAAGGAGAATATGCCGTTAATATTAAAGATGCGAAAGGTATTATTGTAGCTACCTATGTTAATAATACTATATCTGTACCTCAAGATGCAACCTATCATTTAGAAGCTCCTGATTTGTTAGAAATTTCATATACAAAACAAGATGTTTTTTGTCATAATGGAACAGATGGAACTATAGATGTAACTATAAAAGGAGGAACAGGTGATTATACTATAAAATGGAGTAATAATGCCACAATAGAAGATATATCGAACTTAACTGCTGGTACATATACTATTAAAGTTATGGATGATAAGGGGTGTGAAGCAGAAGAAACGATAGAAATAGAAGAACCAAACAGTCCATTAAAAATAGAGTATCGATTTTTTGAACCTACTTTTGCAGGTGCTACAAACGGTTGGTTAGAAGCTACAGTTACAGGAGGTACTCCTTTAGATACTAATGAGTATACTTTTGTTTGGAAAGATAGTAATGAAAATGATTTAATAAACCAAGTAACATCTACAGTAACAAGCACAGGAAATGTACTTACTTTAAATGGATTAGGAAAAGATACTTACAAATTAACCATTCAAGATAAAAATTATCCGTTAGCAATTGATAAACAAAATTGTACCATTGTAGAAAGCGAATATGTTTTAAATGATCCGAAACCTTTACAAGCAAGAATTATAGAAAGAAATCCGATATCGTGTAATAGTACGAATATTTATGGAGATGCCTATTCAGATGGTAAACTGGAAGTTATAGCTTCAGGAGGTGTGAAATTACAAAGTGATCAAAATAATGGATTCTCTTATTTTTATACTTGGAAAAAAGAAACGAGCCCAGGGGTTTGGACAGTTTTACCTTCGCAAACTACCAACATAGCGTCTGGTTTGAGTGCAGGGAATTATGCTGTGAATATTAAGGATGCTAATGGTATTGTATTAGGAGAATATCAAAATAATATATTAGTTGTTGAGAAAGATATTACACAAGAAATTAAAGAACCAGAATTACTGGAAGTATACCTAGATATTCAGCATGTATATTGTATTGGAGGAAGTGATGGATGGGCAAATGCATTTGTAAAAGGAGGAACAGCACCTTATACGTTTGAGTGGGAGAATGGAAATAAGTCTTCTGATTTAAATGGTTTGTCTAAAGGTGTTTATAAATTAAAAGTAACAGATGATAGAGGATGTCAAGTACAAATAGATGCCATTATAGAGGAACCTAAGAATGCATTGAATATTACTTTTTCAGAATTTGCAACACCATCTACAAAAGATGCATCTGATGGCTGGATAAAAGCTCAAATCACAGGAGGTACACCTACTTCATTAGGAGCATATACTTATTATTGGCAAGATGAAGGAGGGAGTTTATTAAACGCGCAAACAACCACACAATTTATTAATAATTCATATGAAATTATTTTAAATAATGTACCTAAAGGGAATTACTTTTTAACAATAGAAGATGCTAATTATGAAGTAGCAACTACTAAAGAAGGTTGTACTCGTGTAGAGGAAGAATTTAATTTGTATGACCCTATAGAAGCCGTAATTACAATAGAAACCCCTATTTCGTGTAATCAAAATAATGCTTTTAACGATCCATTTTCAGACGGAGCTTTAAAAGTTACTGTTACCGGAGGTGTACCATTTGATTCTGGTAATTCATATAAATACTTTTGGAAAAAGCAAAATGATGCAGGAGTTTATGAAGATTTAGGAGTAGATAACCCAATTCTTACAGGTGTTTCTCAAGGAAATTACGCAGTAAATATCGAAGATAGTAGAGGTGTTATTATAGGAGAATACAAAGGTTTAAACTTAGTAAACGCAACAGATATACTATTTACTTTTGAAGAACCAGAATTATTAACACTTTCTTTAAGTGCTACAGAAATAGCATGTGATCTAGGAAATAACGGAACAGCAACAGTAGCTATTTCAGGAGGAATACCTCCTTACGATATTCAATGGTCTAATGGAGATGTAGGAGCTACTGCCACTAAATTAATATCAGGAAACTATCTTGTTTTTGTAACCGACAGTAGAGGTTGTCAAGCAACAGGAAATATATCACTAACGCCTCCAGGAGGTTTAAATATCGAGGTTGTAAAACAAAATAATCCCACTTGTTTTAAAGGAAATAATGGAGAGATTGAGTTAAACATATCTGGTGGTGTTAGTCCATATATATACTCTTGGAATACAGGAGAAACTAGCACAAATATTTCAAATTTAAAAAAAGGTACCTACCGCTTTTCATTAGAAGATGCAAAAGGATGTAAAGTGTTTTTAGATGTGAAATTAGAAGATCCTGATGAAATTATAATTGATTTAGGAGAAGATAAAACATTATGTAACAATCAGTCTTATGTATTAAATGGAAGTATAGAAGATATAAATGCTACTTATTTATGGACATCAGACAATGGATTTACTTCCACAGATCCTTCAGTTACAGTTAATGAAAAGGGAACATATACAGTAACGGCTACTTCATCTAATGGTTGTATTGCTACAGATACAATGACTGTTATTTACAGTAATGTAGACATAGATGCTGATTTTCTAATGTCTTCTCAAGCTTATGTAGATGAAGAAGTAGTAATTTTTAATGCAAGTAACCATAGTCCTGAATCTTTTGAATGGTTGTTACCAGAGGAAATTTTAGTAGTAGAAAAAAGAGCAAATTCTATTATTGTAAAATTTCCAGAAGCAAAAACTTATGAAATAGGATTACTTTCAAAAGAAGGAGATTGTTCTCAAGAATTATTTAAAACTATTGTAATAGAAGAATCGAATGGTTTAACAGATTTAGAGGAAACAAATACACCATTTATAGAATCATTTACAATTTCACCAAATCCGAATTCAGGTATATTTTCTACGAATGTAAAATTAGTAGAACCTAGTGAAATAGCGATACGAATTTTTAATATGCAAGGAGAATTAATGAAAAAGCATGCTACTTCTGAGATAGAAAAAGAGCATAACAATTCCTTTAATATTTCTATGTCATCAGGTATGTATGTAGTGGTTTTAGAAACGGAAAAACAAACACAGGTAAAAAGAATGATTGTAAATTAATAAAAACATGAAAAAGTTTTTAAAACATACAGTGAGTCTTTTGGTACTTTTTTTAACAATTTCTTCATGTTATGAAGAAACGACGATACCAATTATTTCTGATTTTGAAATCACTTTTATAAATGAAGATAAATCTGTACCAGTAAGAATAAATGTATCTAATAAAACAGAAGGAGCAGATACTTTTGAATGGACTTTTGAAGGAGCTGGAGTTACATCTTCTACAAACAAAAATCCAGGAACAATTAGATATACTAAAGCAGGGAATTATAAGATAAAATTAAAAGCAACAAATAAAGATGGAGCTGAAGATGTAGTAGAAAAAAACATCGAATTATTTGAAGAGATAGATATTCAATTTTCAACAGAAATAATAGATAGTAATTATCCGCCAGTAGAGGTGCAGGTAAAGAATGAAACAATAGGAGAAAATATTTCTTATTTATGGACTTTTGAAGGAGGAATTCCAAATACATCTACAGATAAAAATCCAAAAAATATTGTTTTTGAAAAAGAAGGGACTCATACAATAAAACTAGAAGTTTCTAACGGCTTCGAATCTTTTATCAAAGAACAAAAGGTAGAGGTTTTACCAGTACCAACAATAGATTTTGATTGGCAAGTAGATTTTTTTGATGACGATTATCAAGCACCAGTAACTATTACATTAAATAATAAATCAACAGATGTTATTTCTTATTTATGGACTTTTGAAAGAGGAATTCCAAATACAAGCACAGAAGAAAACCCTAGCGTACTATTTTCAAACATAGGAACTCATAACATTATATTAGAGGTTTCTAATGGAAAACAAACACGAACACTTACTAAAACTATAGAAGTTTTAGAAAATACAAATCTTAGAACTTTTGAAGATGTACAACTAGGAATTAATACAGCTCATAATTCGAATACAATTGGTGCCTTTTTCTCGGGAGAACTCAGAAAAGTATTCACAGCAAATGAAGTAACAAATGAAAATGGAAGTAAAATAGATCTTGTTTTTTTAGGACTAAACGATTCTTTTAGTTTTAATAAGTTTTTAAGTCCGAATGAAATAGCAACTAACGGATTTATAGCAATACCAAATGCTACAAAAACAAACATTATAAATACACAAGAAAATTGTAATTGTGGGGTAAGTATCAATGAATCAAAATTTAATAGCATGATTGATGATAGCATATTAAAAACTACAACAATTACAGAAACACCTAGTGGTCTTCTTCATTTCGATAAAAATAAGACACCTCGTATAATTCTTTTTCAAACAGAAGATGGACGTAAAGGAGCTGTAAAAATTAAGCAATTCATAGAAGATGGTAGTAACTCTTACGTCATTTGTGATATTAAAATTCAAAAACTGCCTTAAAATGAAAACATACATCAACCATATTATAAAGCTTTGTATTTTAATACTAGGTCTCTCTTTGAATGCACAGCGATATCCTGTACAAGTAACGCAAACAATTTTACCTCCTTATTCTTCAAAGTTAAGCGATTATGTTACAGCTACAAATGTAAAATTTCGATTAGATGTATTGTTGACAGATGTAGTAGCGAGTAATAGACAAGTTCGTTTAAAATTACGTATTAAAGGAAACGGATTAGATATACAGTCTAGAGATGTTGTTGCTGGTGCCCCACAAGTTTTTTTAAACGGAGGTGTTTTACAACAATTTACAAACTTAGATTTAGCTGCTTATTTTCAGCCAAATAATTTAATAGGAATAACACCACAACAATACAATCGTCCATTACCAGAAGGAGTATATACGGTTTGTTGGGAAGTACATGATGTAATTACAAATCAGCAAATAAACAATCCAGTAACAGGTTGTTCTAGTATATTTTTATTATTAAACGACCCTCCATTTTTAAATTTACCTTATAAAGGAGACCAGTTAGTAGCTAAAGACCCAATGAATATTATTTTTCAATGGACTCCTAGGCACACTAATGCAACAAATGTTAGTTATGAATTTGAGTTGCGAGAAATTTGGGATGCTAATATAGATCCGCAAGCAGCTTTTTTAGCATCACCTAATTATTATACAGAAACAGTAAATACTACCACAGTACTTTACGATATCAGTAAACCAGTACTACTTCCAAAAAAGAAATATGGTTGGAGGGTACGAGCCAAATCTCTTTCAGGAATTTCTGAAAATGCTATTTTTAAAAATGACGGATATAGTGAGGTTTTTTATTTTAGTTATACTGATAAATGTGATGCTCCTACCTTCGTTCTATCGGAAGCATTAAGTAGTAATAAAGTTAAAATTACATGGCAAGGAAATTTTGAGCATAAGAAATACCATGTTCAATACAAAAGAGAAGATATAGCAGATGCAGAATGGTTTGATGTATATACCTATAATTCACAAGCGCAAATAGCAAATTTAAAAGAAGGAAAAACCTATGTATTTCGTGTAGGAGGATCATGTAACGAATTAAATGATCCTGAATTAACCTACTCTTACAGTGTTGTAAGTCAATTTACAATGCCAAAGAGAGAAGATGTAGCTACATATAATTGCGGAATAATACCAGAAATTGAAATAAAAGATACAGAACTTCTTAAAAATTTAGGAGTTAATGAAACATTTACAGCTGGAGATTTTCCTGTGACAGTAAAGATGATTCATGGAGGAAATGGGATATATTCAGGAAAAGGATTTATAGTAGTTCCTTATTTAGCAGATACTAAAATTGCAGTTACTTTTTCTTCTATTAAAATTAATGAGGATTACCAGTTAGTAGACGGAGTTATAAGAACTACTTACGATCCTACTTGGGGTGGAGTTAGTGATGTAAATGATATGGCAGTTGGAGGAGATGGAAATTCCGAAGCTATTACTGTAGATTTTGTAATTGAGGATGTTAAAGTAGATCCTAATGGAGATATTATAGTAATTGGTAGTAATGGAGAAATAGTAGAATTACCAGGAGGTGAAGATCAAGTAATAACAGATTCAAACGGAGAAACTTGGTCGGTAGATGAAGAAGGAAATGTAACCAAAACAGGCCAGGTAGCAGAAGGAGGTGCGTCTAATCCACAAAATACAAATGGAGTAAACAACCAAGGAGAAGCAACTGCAATAACAGCAGAAGGTGTTGAAGTTACTTTTACAAAAGCAGAAAATAGTAGGTACGGATTCGATGCATATGATAAATCTGAAAAAGAAACAAAAGATTTATACAAAAAACTAAATGACAACTATTTTGTTCCTTACAAAGCTGTGGCTAATGGAAAAACAGAAACGATTATTGCAAATTTCGATATTTCTGATAAAAATATTAAACCCGAGGATATTGTTTTTAAAACGAAAGATGGAATTGCTATAGCAAAAGTTGATAGTACTTCAACCTCTTATACTTTAGAGTTAAATGGCGCTTTTACAGATGCGAATATAGAAACGCAAGCATTGGTAAAACAAAAAGATAAATACGAGGTAGCAGGTGCCTTTATACAGTACCAAGCAAAAATAAAAGAGGTAGATGTAGTATTAGTTAATACGGCAAATAGTAATACTGAAAAAATAAAAGAAGAGCTTCAAAGTGTTTACAATCAAGCGTTAGTGAAGTTACATATTAAAGAAATTAATAATTTTACAAATGACTTAGAAAGCTTAGTTCCAGATAATACGATAGAAAGTGGTAAAAGTGGATTCGCAACACAATATACTTCTCAACAAAGAGAAATCAATAAAGCATTAAAAAGTAGAACTAATTTTAATAAAAGTGCTTATTATTTAATTCTTACCAATAAAAAACCATCTACGAAAGAAGAAAAAGGTTTAATGCCTTTGGGTAGACAGTTTGGTTATGTATACATGAATAATGGAGCAGATGAGCATACAATTGCTCACGAATTAGGTCATGGAGCATTTCAATTAAAACATCCGTTTTCAGACAAAAGTTATGGATATAGTGAAAAAGAAACTAACTGGTTATTAGACTATAAAGGAGGAGATAAAATACCATATGTTCATTGGAAAGAAATTCACAACCCTAAATTACGTATTGGTCTTTTTGATAAGGATACTGAAGGAGAACATTACACTAAATTAGGATTATTTAGAACATTAAAGTTTGGAACTAATAAAGACAAAACTTTTACTTTCATTACACCTTCAGGGCAGTATATAATATTACCTAATAATGTAAGTAATGTTACAAGATTTTATGGTTTTTATGGAAATAGTGGAGAGGATAATAAAGAAAAATTTAATCAATTTTTAAGTATTGTACCAGGTACATTGAGAAAGTTTTCTATAGAAAAAAGAGTTTTTACAGCAAGACTTAAAATAGTAAATGGAGAAACAACATTAGAAGGTTACTTTGATGAAAATAAGAAACCATATAAAGAAAAAGAATTTGGCATAAATGCGCAAGAATCTTTTGCGAAAAATAAAAAATCGATCTTATATGCATTAGGAAGCAAGAATAAAAAAATTGGTTATTATATTTATTTAGTTGATAATGAAAAAGTGAATTTAAGCGCTTATTCAGAGAATAGTGTTGTAAGAGATATTACAGAGTTTCCAATTCAAGATTTAAATAATATAGCAAAAGATATAAAGAAATTAAAATTTTCATCTTCAGGTAGCCAACACTCTATAACTACAGAAAATGTAACATGGGCTTTTGATAATTATAGATCTTCAAAAGATCAAATTTTGAGAAACAAAATGGCTGAACTTAAAGCTTTGTATCCAAGGTATATGGATGAGGTTACGAAGCATTATGCAGATTGGAATAATGAGGATGCTATATGTTCATTAAATTATTCTAATAATTTTGACACATATTTAAGAGATTTATTTTGTAAAGCTACAAGTAGTGATGTTGGAACTGGTGTTATAGGACATGAAAGTACTATAACAACTTATAATAGAAACACTACTTCTTTACCAAAGAATAGTTTTGAATGGCAAAAACTATTTTACACCTATATAAAAGATAATTTATTTAAACTTAGAGAGGAATTAAGTGCTTCAATTTTAGAATATAATAAAACACCTGAATTAATAACAGAACATCATAGAAGTAAAATAGCAAAAGTTTCCAATTTAGCCTCAGAAGATGATATAAAACAACTTAGAGCTGATGTTGTTTTACAACTGGTAAGTAAAATTGTACACAAAGGGTTTGTTACAGAAGGAAGTGTGCCAGCTAGTGATTATGAAGGGGCTATTTTAAACCTTCTTAAAAAAGCGAATAAGAGAAATTATAAAGAAATTTTATTAGGCTTAGAAGGGAAGAACCATTATAGTAAAGAAGGAGAAAAAAGTTTCTTATTTAAAGAACTTTATGATGGGATTCATGATTTTGGAACAGAAAGTAACAATGCATTAAAGTTAGTATCTATACTAACAGAAATGATGTTGAAATCTGGAGATTTTTATAAAGAAAGATCTTTAGATGCATATAATAATTTAGGAGAAAGAGCTTTTATTTTAGATTATAATAATTTTATTGTTGCTACAGGGAAGTCTCTTTTATACGGAAATGTATTTTTTCAAATAGCAGACGGAGTTTCTAATGATTATTTAGAAAATTCACTTGAAACATATGATATTTCTTACAAATGGTTAGAAGACGAAAAAAAGATTAGCCTAAAACAATATCAAGAGGTAGGTTTTTTTCCTACACACTCTGAAGAGCCAAGAAAATTAAGACCTTTTGATTTAATAAGATTTATAAATGTATCTAATCTTTCAGCAGTTAAAGGTTTAGAAAGAGAAATTAAATTAACAGATGTTCCTTTACCTGCAGTAGTAGCAATGTATGGTTCTGAAAAAGCGAGTCAAGAAACTATAGAACAAGGTATTAGTACAACAATTGATGTTGTTTCATTAGCAGCATCAGGTGGAGCTATTACAGCAATAAAAGGATTAGCTACTGTAGATAAAATGAGAAAAGCGTTTTATTTATTCGATGTAGCAAGTAGCGGATTATCATTAACATCTACATTTTTAAGTGATTCAGAAGAAAATGACCAATTAAGAGGTGTTTTAAATTCTTTATCGGCAGTTACTGGAATTGTATCAATGGGTGATTTAGGTTTAGATGCCTATAGTAAAATTAAAAACGCTGCTACATTATCAAAAAGAATTAATCAAGCTAAGCAATCTGTAGATATCATAAAAAGCTTGCCTAATAAAGAGTTGATAGAACAGGTATTTGATAATTTCAAAAAAATAAGTGATACAGAGCTTGATAAATTTGTTAGTAAATATCCAGATCAGGCAGAAAATGCGATAAAAATCACAATCAAATACCTTAAAGATGCTGTAAAGTCGAAGAATACAAATAAAGTTAATGACGCAAAATTACTTTTATCAAGATTGGGTAAAACAGTCTCTAAGAATGCGAGTAGTTTTATAACAAAAATAAACACAAATCCTAAGTTATTACCTTTAAAAGAAAAGCTAGATGGATTAAAATTAGAAAATGAAGATCTAATTAATCAATTTACAAGCACCTTTGGAAAAGCATCAAATGAACTATTAGAAAAACTAGCAGGGAATACAGATTTAGTTGATAGTTGGAGAGTGTTATTTGATATTGGTTTAGAGCATGCTATTAAGTCAGATATAGATCAGCTTACGGTAGTTAACAAAATTATTGAAAACGTAGGAGGGTATAAATCTTGGAAATTAAGTGAAGCAGGAAAAAATAAAAGGTTATGGAAAGGTATAGAATTAGAAGGAGATCATTTTATTATTACCTGTATTGATGACACTACAGAAGGAGCAGGTAAAGTTGTATTTCCTGATGAGGACGTGATTAGTTTTGATCTTCATTTACCAGGTTTTTTAGAGAGCCAAGGAATAGGAACAAAAACAGTAGAACTAGCCTTAGGAGTTCATGAGCCTAAAAAGGTGAAATTTGATTGGCACAAGAATAGTAAAGTGTATGACAGAGGGGCTGCTTTAAGTTTTATTAAGTTTAAAGAACTGGTGAAAAAGTTAGATAAATACGAAGCTGCTTTAGCTACACCAGGTGGGCGTGTTATGAAAAAGTTTGGTTATGATAACGTAACTGAAGTAAAAAATGGAGTAACGAAAGTAACTGTTTTCTTTACAAGAAAATTAAATAATGGGTTAACAGATCTTATAAATGATGTAGTTAGTTCTGACATAATAAAAGCAATACACAAAGAGAAAATAAAGGAAGATTTAATCAAATCTAATTCTCAAATTCTTGTAAAACATTTTAAAGATAATACAGAAGAAGCTTATAATTCTTGGAAAGCATTATATAATTTTCCTAATCACAGAGTTAAATCAAATAATTTAAAATCCATTGCAGATTTAAGAGATAGATTTCAATTTAATGGAAAAAGTAAAGATGAAGCTCTAAAAGATTTCTTTGAAAATATAAAAGAAGCAGATATTGATCATACAATGGAAATTGTTAATGCTACAATAAAAACTTTTAATGATAAAATACCAGTCAATTTTGAAGGGAGATTAGGTAATGTAAACTTTATTGATGTTGTAGATAATGAAAAAGAAAGAGTATGTAGTGTTTTCTTTACAGATGGAGTTGAAGATCTGAAAGGAAAGAAAATGTTTGTAGGAGGTGAAAAAGTTGGGAAGTATCGTGACTTAGATATTGTAAAAAAAGGCAATAGAGTAGGGTTTTATAAGAAAGGAGATATTTTTCAAGAGACACATGAGGTACTTAAAAATGTAGAAGGTAGACCAGGAGAGTATATAGTAAAACACGATCTTTCAGAAAAGGAACTTTGTAGCGGTTGGTTTGTAAATGGTATAAATACTAAAGAAGTTGAGTTTGCATTACAAACAGTTTTTGATAATGTAAGATATGCTTCAGGAAAAAAAGTAAGGCAAGCTGTTTTAGATGAAATGTCAAATGGTAATCTAAATGATATTGATGCCATAAGATCAGAATGGATTTCTGGAGGAGGTTTAGAAACTAATATAGGTACTTTTCAAAAAGAAATTGATAAAGGTTTAACTATTGAAGAGGCAATTTTTAAAACTAAAGCAGGTCAGTGGAATAAAGAGTTAGGTTTTAACAAAGTAGAAATATTAGGAAAATCAGTTACTAGCTCTAATAAATATAGAAGTATACAATTACGCTTTGTTAGAGGTACTGTAAATCCAAATTTTATTAAAATAAACAATGTAAAAGAACAGATAAATAAAGCAGCTAAGCATTCATTAAAATTAGAAGTAAAAAGTAATGGGAACTTTAAGAAAGGAAAAATAAAACTTAGAGGAACTGACGAAAGAATAGAGGTAGAAGGGTTTGAAGGAGTTCATACTAGAAGAGGTTTAAAGGAGTTTGCTGAAAAAATTGGAGGAGAGTATGCAATAGTTGCTAGAACAGGGAAGAAGGATGGAGTGTACGATGGGGTTCCTGTGATTTATTTAAATGAAAAACATTATGTGAAAATTAATGGTTTTTACAGGCATTTAAAAGGAATAGATGAAGATAAAGTAGGAAATGTTTCCACATTTTTTCCTGATCATATGACTGATGAAAAAATAATGGAAGAAGCAATACATGCTTTAGAAAATAATCAAGGGTTTTTACCTAATAGAGATGATTTGATTTTTGGTTTTTCAAAAGATGAAAAAATAAAATTTAAGTTTAAAATAGATAAGAATAAAAAAGTAAAAGGGTTTTATCCAGAGTTCAATCCTACCAATAAGGTTGATCTACCTAATATTGGTAATATAAGTTTTTCTTCAACAAAGAAAAGTATTCGTAAAATTTTAGATGTTAACGTAAATGCTTTTCCTAAAAATATAGATCTCTTAGGGTTTAATTTAGGTACAAAAGATGATAATATAATAGATATTATAATTCACTCTAACTCTAGAGGCGACTTTATAATGAATGTAGAAGGAAAGCAGAAAACATTATCAGGAATAATGCTTGCAAAACTGATGGATGAAATTCCATCTAACCAAAAAATACGTCTTTTATCTTGTAATGAAGATAAAGTAGCTATAGAGTTATCAAAGTTAACTGATAGATCATTTTATGCAAGTCACGGATCTGTTAAGTTATATGAAGACGGAACCATAGTTCATGAAACTCCATTTAAAAAATACCATAAAGGAGCTCGTAGTGATTTAGATGAAATTCCGCCACAAACAAATGCAGGAAAAGGAGCTTATATTGAATTGGGCCTTTTTGGAGGGAAAACATTAAAAGAGTTAGTAGAGAAAGCAACGTTATATTTCAATCCATGGTCTTACCATGATATTATTAGAATAATGTATGCAGATACTAAAATGAAAGAGGATTATGTAGCATTATCTAAAATGTTTGGAATCTATAAAGAGTTTAAAGGTAAAAATATAGGGAAAACAAATAGAGATTATTCAAAAGGTTATAAGTTTTGGCCAAATAAATTGAAAGGATCAGATGATAGAGTTAAGTATTTAGAAAGTTTTGAAGAAAGAAAAAAATACGAGGTATATGTTAAAGATGGAAAATTATATACAGATGGAAAAGAACTGTCAAAAATTAAAGGTTATTTAGATGGAGAGATCATCTTTATTATGGATAAAGATGGAACTATATATGCAGGAATAGGAAGACCAGGTTTTTTCCATCACTCAAGCTTTTTAGCAGGAGGAGATATTATAACAGGAGGAGAATTTAAGTTTATAAATAAATCAATTCTTGAAATAAAACCTAAAAGTGGTCATTACTCTCCTAGTTTAGATTCTTTAAAGGCTGTAATAGAAGAATTATCATCTAGAGGTTTTGATATAAGAAATATGAAAATAAACCCAGATGTTAGATAATGATGTTTAGAAGTAATTTAGATGGGGTAGGTTATATTTTTATGAGAAAGTTATTTAATCAAGTTCCTTTTTTTTATAAAATAAAAACAGGGTTAATTCTATTGTTGTTTTTTTTAGGGAATACTATATTTTCTCAAAACTTAGATATAGAAGGAATTACTAAATCAACCGAGTTAAAAGTAAATGGTAATGTAAATGCAAACACCATTTATTATAACTCAAATGCTCGTAATGCACGTATACCTTTTACTTACTTTTTGCAAGGAAATATTAACGTAAGTTGGTTAACATTCAGTGTTCCGTTTTCGTATAGTTTTTCTAATCAAGGAGAAAATTTTGATTATCAATTACCCTTTAAATTCAATAGATTAAGTTTACACCCAAGATACAAATGGATACAAGCACATATAGGAGATGTTACCATGAGTTTTTCTCCATATACTTTAAGCGGACATCAATTTACTGGTGGAGGTATCGAATTAACACCTAATTCTCCATTAAAATTTAGTGCTATGTATGGTCGATTATTAAAAGCGACCGAAGATGATGGGAATGAACAAACATTACCAGCTTATAAAAGAATAGGATACGGAGCAAAATTATCTTGGGAAAAACCAAATTACAAATTAGGACTTATTGGTTTTTATGCGAAAGATAATTTAAATTCAATCGGTTTAATAGCAGAAGAAAGAAACATAAAACCAAAAGAAAATTTGGTGATTAGTGTTAATGGAGAAACTACAATAGCTAAAAAATATACTATAAGAGCAGAGTATGCATCTACAGCCATAACACAAGATATAAGAGCAGATAAAAGTACAATAAGTACAAAAAACTTAGCAGGTCTTTTATTTAATAATAAAACATCTACAGAGTTTCATAATGCTTTAAGAGCAGGTTTAGATGTGAATATAGCACAAATGAAAGTAGGTGTAGGGTATGAAAGAGTAGACCCTAACTACGAAACATTGGGGGCGTATTATTTTAATAGTGATTTTGAAAATATCACATTAAATTTAACAAGATCTTTTTTAAACAATAAAGTGAATCTTTCATTCAATATTGGATATCAAAGAGACAATTTGAATAACCAAAAAACACAATCTCTAGGAAGAACTGTAGGAAGTGTTAATGCAACCTATCAAATGACAGATGCCATTACTTTCACAGGAATGTATTCTAATTTTACATCCTTTACAAATCAAAATTTAAATCAATTTGACGATATTAATGACAACGATTTAACAGATGAAGAACAAGAGGCTTTAAACTACAGACAATTATCTCAAAATGCCAATGTAAGTCTTAACTGGGCGCTTTCTAAAAAGAAAAACCTTACCCAAACCATGAATTTAAATTATTCGTTAGCATCTTCGGCAAATGAAGAAAACGGGGTGATACGAGTAGGACAAGCAAATAATTTTCATAATGGTAATGCAGTATACACTATAGGTTTTCCTCAAAATGCACTTACAGTATCTTCTTCCTTAAATTACAATTATAGCGATATTGGTACAGATGATAGCAATGCTTTAGGAGCTTCTTTAAATATAAATAAATTATTTTTTAAGAATAAATTGAATACAACTTTAGGAGCTTCCTATAATACCAGTGAGAATAAAAATTTACAAACAAACGTTTTAAATTTTAGAACAAGTGTTGGTACTGTAATTGCTAAAAAACATAATTTAAGTTTAAATGCAATACAATTATTTAGAGGAGCAACTAATTTAGAAACACTAAATGAATTAACAGTAACTTTTAATTATAGTTATGCATTTGATATAACAAAACCTAAACTTTCTTTTACAAAGAGAAAGAGAACAAAAAAAGAAAGAGAATTTAAGTTTTCTTATAGAAAGCATACTTTTAAAGGAGAACACGATAAAATAACAACAGAAATTAATAGCTTAATAGATTTACCTGATTTTAAGACAGTAAAAAGTCTTAAAAAAGTAATGAATGATTTAAATTTATTGTCAGATAATTTAAAAAAGAGAGAAAATAGAGGGAATAGCAAGTATAAAAAAGCAGCAATTTATTATTTAACTTTATTGTATAAGTATAAAGATTTTGCAGATAAATATCATAAAATATCCTTTAATAGTTTAAGAAAAATACATGAAGAAGCTTTAGCTTTAGATGATAAGATAGAAAAAGAATATACAAGGTTATTAAATTTGGTGACTGCTGAAAAGTTAAAAGGAAACGAAGTTTTAGAGAGCGATGAAAAAGACTTAAAAGCTAGAGAGAAAAAGTATAAAGCACATCTTTGGATGCGAAAGCAATTAAAAGGATTAACATACAAGGATGTAAAAGAAGATAAAGGTGTTTTAGCTGAGTTTAAAAAAGAGTTTTTAACGAAAGTTTTCGATTTAATAGAAAATGAAAAAACAGAGAAAGAAATTGAAGACTATCTATCTTTAATGTATGCAAAATTTTACCACGAAAGAGCTCCAATAAATAATAAATAGAGCAATTAAAAAATAGGAACTTAACTATTATTTATGTTTGCCTTTTAATCTTAAATCGAGAACTTTAAAAATAAGTAAGTTCAGAAAAATAATAAAAGAATAATAACACATTGGAGTGCCATAAGAAGTCTTAGGGCACTCTGCGTTATGTGTAAATTGAAGTATAGAAGCAATTAAAGCAATGCTAAAAGCTGTTCCTGTAAATAAAAAATAAAAAATACTTTTTTTATTAATAACATGTACAATGAACGGAATAATAAAACAAATAAGTATAACAATACACATAGGAATACCTAAAACTTTAGGGCAACCATTACCTGTTTTAATTTCATCAATAACTAAGCTTCCAGATCCTACGATACCTATTATTAATAAAATATAAACTAAAAAAGAGTAAAAATTAATTTTCATTCTTATTTTTTAAAACACAAGTGGGGCATAGACTTCCTTCTACACTACTTTTTAGTTTTATACCATTCATATGTGTAACAATAAAATCTTGCACAAAAGCATAATTTGCATTGTGATTATTTACGTCTATTTGAGCGTCTTTATATTTTTCTCTAATTATATTGTCATACTCTTGATCTCCCCAGCAGTTAGGACAATAACCATTAGATAATTCTATGTTTATTTCTTCTGCTTTTTTTCCGAATAAGTTTTTAAAAAAGTGAATCATTTTAGTCGTTTTTTGTTGAAGTATCTTCTTGTTGTTCTAGGTTATGAGCAGCAATTAATTTAGATATTTCTGGTTTTAAATTTATAATTGAATTTATTTTTGGTTTAGAAATAGAAATTTCTTTCCCATTACTTAAACACAAAGAAATTTCCAATACTTCTTTTTCATTACCCAATCCAAAATGAAGCAAAGAGGTTTGGTCAGAAGCCAATCCTTCCCCTGTAACTAAATATTCTGTTAATTTTTTGGTAGGTGTTTTTACTGTTACACTAATTCCTTGTGTAGCATAACTCTCTCCTAAATCTAATTGAATGTAATTAGCTTTGCCACCTTTATTAATATAAGCCAAAGAAGGAGTATTTATATTCGTCCAAATTAAATCTAAATATCCATCTTTATTAAAATCACTAACTAAAGGGGTAATTGCAAAATGTGGATTCACTAAATTACTCTCTTCTTCCGTAGCAGAAAAAGTATGGTCTTCTTTTTGAATAAGTACTCTACTAGGTAATCTAAATAACTTATTCGGAGCTAAATCTACATAATTTTCAGCTACAATTAAATCCTGTAATCCATCGTTGTTTAAATCAGCAAAAACAGTACCCCAAGAAAATTCATAGTTAGCAATTTTAGCTTCTTCAGCAACATCAGTAAATTTAAAATTACCTTCATTTTTAAATAAAATCCATTTCTCATTAAACTTAGAAGCGTCTTTAACATCTCCTTTTGCTACAAACCTAGGAAGTGTGCTACCAGTATTAGAAAACATAAAATCTACCCAGCCATCATTATTATAATCACCAACAGCAATTCCCATAGGGTACGCAAACTTTTTAGTTAAAGGGTTTTCTTTTAAGGTATAGGTTAAATCTCCATTGTTTTTATAAGTTCTAACTTCACCAGTATCATGCGCAACTACTAAATCTAACCAAGTATCATTATCTATGTCTACAAAAACTCCTTGAAACGTATTATGCACATAATTTAACCCTGCTTTTTTGGTAATACTAATAAAGTTTTCATTACCAGTATTTAATAATAATTCACTAGTAGAACCATAAGTGTAATCTTCAAAAATCGTTTGCCCTTCCATTAGCTCCTTTTTAATATATGTAGCTAAGAAAATATCTAGATCACCATCTTTATCAATGTCTCCTACAGTAACACCAGCGGGAGTTGATTTTTCGTTTATAGGAGTATCAATTTTTTTAGCAGTAAATTTTCCATTAATATTATAATAAATGGTAAGTCCATCTTCTCTACTAATAATTAAGTCAGTATAACCATTGTTATCAAAATCAGCAGAAACCACACCAACAGAGGTGATATTAGTGCCTTTTTTAGGAAGATTTACTTCAGATGAAATATCTACAAACGTATTATCACGATATGCATAAATAGCATCCTCTTGTTCCATTCCTCCTCCAAAAAAAACTTCATCTACATGATCATTATCAATATCAATTAAAGCAGAAGGGGCAATAGGTAACGATTTTTCATTGTTATATTTATGCTGAAAATCAAGAGTAATGTTATTAAAAACAGGAATTTTTTCTTTAGCAATAGGATTATCATATTTACTAAAATTAGCATCTTTCCAAAAGAAACCTAAAATAAATAGTACAGCAAGGAGTATAACTACCCCTATAATTTTTAATGTTTTTTTAAGCATTTTAATTTGATTTTATGTATTTATTTAATTGAATTAGAGAAATGGTAAAAAGAATAAAATGAGTAACATTCATTAATATTGGTAACATGTGTTTGCCTATAGCAGGAATCATTTTACCAATAATTACCAGCATAATTAAAATAGTTATAGGATTAAATATTGCCATCCATTTTTTATAATAAGTACCACCTTTAAGTACGGCAATAGTAAAAAAGACGGATAATGAAGCTATGATTATTCGAAGTGCTTGCACTAAAACCTCCATGTGGTTGGTATAATGATCTAATAAATTTTGATAGGTTATAGTTTCTAAACTATCTTTCAAGTGAACGATGTTTCCTATAGAAGCTCTAGAACCAATCCAAACTCCACCAACAGCAAATGCAACAAAACCAATAGCTAAAACTATTTTAGCCAAAATTTCATTACCACTACGAAGCATTTTGTAAATATGTAAATACCCAGCAAAATAAAAAGGTAAACCTATGACTGCTAAAAAATGACCAAGAGTAAGATTATTTAAAGAAACAAACTTAAAAAAGGCATAATTTTCAGAATGGCTTAAAATGTTCGGAGAATAGTGTAGGAAATACTCTCCAAGCCCCACTAACACAGAAGCAACAATACCAAGATATCCTAGGTTTTTAGTTAATTTCATGATTTTTTAAATTTAAATTGGTACGCGCTAAGTCGAAAGAGTACTTCACATCTTACAGACTATTTTAATGATTTGTGAATGAGTTTTTTATTGGTGTTTACTGCTAGTGATAATTCATTTGTTTTTACAATACATTAAAAGTTCGAAGCAAAGAAAAACAGAGGTGATAATTATATAGTAAATTCATGAAAAAAAGCCAAAACAATTTGTTTTGGCTTTCTAAATTTTTACATGATATTTTATGTCTACAGAGGAATAATAATTGCTCCAGAAAACTTCTCTTTTATTTTATTTAAAGCTCTATCTGCTTCTAATTTGTTTTGGTAACGACCAACATGTACCTTCCAATCTGGAGATTCATACTTTAATTTTGAATAAACACCAGGAAATTTAGAGTTAAAACTATATTTAATATTCTTAGCTCTTTTTTCAGATCCATTATATAACTGAATTCGAAAACCAGTTCCGTTTTTATCATTATATTTTCTTTTCTTGGCTAATAAAGAGTTGATACTTTTATCAGTAGCATATTTTGATTGAGAATTCCCAATAAAACAACCAATACTCATAATAATTAAAAAGACTAAAATTTTGCGATACATAATTCTAATAATTTTTTTTATACAAAAGTAACGACTTGTAGTTTAATAGATTGCTAAAAAACTTTATTTAGAATTAATATAAATTATAAATTAGGATTCTTTTAACACTTCACAATTTACAGATAAATAGTAATTTTGTCGGAGTTTATGTAAACGATTTTAAAAATCGAGAAAACAAAAACGTCGTACCAAAATAGACAGAAAAATATATTTTATAGTATGAAAAGTGTGAATCATCACAGTAAACTTAGTCGAATCCTCTATAACAGCCTTACTTTCTTGGCGGTGTTTTTAGTTAGTTTTTCGATAAATGCACAAGATGTCGATGTAGAAAGACAGAAAGCAGGTAAAAAGTTATTTAACGCAAATTGTGCTTCTTGCCACAAGTTAGGTAAGAAATCTACAGGCCCAGATTTAGCAGGTGTTGAAGAAAGAAGAGAAAATGCTTGGTTAAAAAAGTGGATTCGTAACAATGCAGAGTTAAGAGCTTCTGGAGACAAGGATGCAATTGCTATCTATGAAGAGTACAATCAGTCAAATATGACGGCTTTTCCTCAGTTAACAGATCAAAACATAGATGATATTTTATATTATACTACTGTTGGAAACCCTCCTGTTCCAGGAGAAAAAAATCCTTTAGGACCTGATGCTGCAATTAATAATAGTCCATCATGGTTAATTTGGATTTTAGCATTAGCAATTATAGTAGCCTTTTTCATTATAGCTAGTTTATTAAAAACGGTAAGTGAATTAAAAGGAGCACCAAAAACACCAGGTTTACTAGGGCAAGCTTCTGAATTATGGAAAGGGATTAAGAAAAACACATTTTTGCATGTGTTGTTTGTAATCTTCGGAGCATTAATGACTGCTTATTTCTTGTTCGGAAACTTAGCATCTATTGGTGTAGACGAAGGCTATCAACCAGTACAACCTATTGTATTCTCTCACAAAATACACGCAGGAGATAATAAAATTGAATGTCAATACTGTCACTCAGCAGCAAAACATAGTAAGCATTCAGGAATTCCTTCTTTAAATGTTTGTATGAACTGTCATAAAAATATTTCTGAAGTAGCAGAAGGTACTAAAGTAGTATTGGAAGATGGTGGACGTGTTTTAGGAAAAACAGAATTAGATAAAGAAATCGCAAAAATCTACGAACATGTAGGTTGGGACGCTAAAGAATTAAAGTATACAGGTGAAACAAAGCCTATAGATTGGGTAAGAGTTCATAATTTACCAGACTTCGCTTACTTTAACCACTCACAACACGTTACTGTTGGAGGAGTTAAATGTCAAAAATGTCACGGACCAGTAGAAGAAATGGAAGAACTGTATCAACATTCTCCATTAACAATGGGTTGGTGTATCGACTGTCATAAAGCAACAAATGTTGATTTAAAAGGAAACGAATACTACGCAAAAATTCATGCAGATTTAGCAAAGAAATACAACGTAGATAAAGTTACTATTGCGCAGTTAGGTGGTAAAGAGTGTGGTAAGTGTCACTATTAATAATAAAGGAATTAAAAATTCAATAATTGAAAGAATTAAGCTTTCAATCATTAAATAAATACAAATAAATGGCTTCAAACAAAAAATACTGGCAAAGTGTTGAAGAACTAAAAGATAGTTCAGTTGTTGATACGCTACGTACGAAAGAGTTTGTTCAAGAAATACCTTCAGATGAGTTTTTAGGAGATAAAGAAACCTTAGAAAACACAGCAACATCACGAAGAGATTTCTTAAAGTATGTTGGTTTTTCTACAGCAGCTGCTTCGTTAGCAGCCTGTGAAGGTCCGGTAAGAAAATCGATTCCTTATGTAGTGCAACCAAATGATATCGTAGTAGGAGTAGCAGATTGGTATGCAACTACTATTGCAGATGGATATGACTTTGCAAATGTGTTGGTAAAAACTAGAGAAGGGAGACCTATTCAAATTATGCCAAACCAAGAAGCTGGTGGAGTAACAAATGCACGTATTCAAGCTTCTGTATTGTCATTATATGATGATCAAACACGTTTGAAAGAGCCAAGAAAAGGAACTACTAATATTTCTTGGGAAGATGCAGATAAAGAAATATTAGCAAAGTTAGAAAGTTTAAAACTAGCAAATGCTCCTGTATATTTAATGACAGGTACATTAGCAAGTCCTTCTACAGCAAAAATTATAGCTGATTTTACAGCAAAATATCCGAATATTAAACATGTAACATACGATGCTATTTCAGAAAGCGGAACAGCAGATGCATTCGAAGCAATGTATGGTACAAGAGCTTTGCCAAATTACGATTTTAGTAAAGCAAAAGTAATTGCTTCTTTCGGGGCAGATTTCATAGGAGATTGGCAAGGAGGATATGAAAAATCATATGCACAAGGTCGTAAGGTAAAGACAGGAAAAATGTCTTACCACGTGCAAATAGAAAGCAATATGTCTTTAGCAGGTGCAAGTGCTGATAAACGTATTGTTGCAAAGCCTTCTACACAAGTATATGCGCTAATTAATTTATATAATGCAATTACAGGAGGTGCGTTACCATCTCAAAAGACACCGATAGATGCTGAAATTAAAAAATTAGCAAAAGATTTAAAAAGAGCAGGAAGTAGAGGTGTAGTAGTTGCTGGTATGAATGATAAAAATGCACAATTAATAGCATTAGCAATTAACGAGGCATTACATAGTACTATAATTGACACTAAGGCGGTAAATTTAACTCGCCAAGGAGATGATATAAAAATAGCAAAATTAGTTTCAGAAGTAAACTCTGGAAAAGCAAAAGGATTAATCACGTATAATGTAAATCCTGCATACTCTATTGTTGGTTTTGAAGATGCTATTAAGAAATTAGATTTTTCAGTTGCAATATCTACACAAGATGATGCTACGGCTAGTGCAGCGCAGTTTGCATTGCCAGCACCTCATAACTTAGAAAGTTGGGGAGATGTAATGGCTGTAAAAGGGAGTTATAGTTTAATGCAGCCTACTATTAATCCATTATTTAATACGCGTCAAATTCAAGATGTGTTATTAAAATGGACGGGAGTTTCTAAAAACTATTATGACACATTAAAAGAATTTTGGAGTACTACGGTTTTAAATGGTACTTCTTGGAATAAAGCATTACATGATGGTTTCTTTACTGTGCCATTAATGGCAGCAGCAGCAGTAGAAGATGCTATTGAAGCAATATCAGAAGAGAGTCCTAGTGAAGAAGAAAAGTTAAAAGAGAAAACATTTTTATTAAGTAGTGCAGCACAAGCATTATCTAAAATATCTTCTACAGGATTTGAATTAACCTTATACTCATCAACAGCATTAGGAGATGGTAAACAAGCAAATAATCCTTGGTTACAAGAATTACCAGATCCAATTACACGCGCTTCTTGGGATAATTATTTAACGATGTCTTTAGCAGATGCTAGAGAATTAGGATATAAAAACCCTGTACAAGATAATGGAGCAATAGATGGTAATTATGCAGAGATTTCTGTAAATGGTGTTTCTAAAACTCTACCTGTAATTTTACAACCAGGGCAAGCGAAAGGTTCTTTCGGTTTGGCTTTAGGGTATGGAAGAACAAAGGGGTTAAAAAAAGAAATGCAAGTAGGAGTAAATGCGTTTCCATTATATACGAATAGTAAGAATGTTCAGTACGGAGTTTCTATTAAAAAAGTAGAAGGAAGACATAAGTTTGCTTGTATTCAGGTACAAAGTACACTAGCTGGTCGTCACGATATTTTAAGAGAAGCTACATTAAAAGAAGTTAATAACACTTCTTTAGATCCTAAGCACACTTGGAATAAACCTTTCATGGTATCTTACGATCACCAAGAAGTAGAAGGAAGTACAATAGATTTATGGGATGAGCACGATAGAAGTTTAGGGCATCATTTTAATTTATCTATAGATTTAACGTCATGTACAGGTTGTGGAGCATGTGTAGTAGCATGTCATGCAGAAAATAATGTGCCAGTAGTAGGTAAAGACGAAGTACGTGTGGGTAGAGATATGCACTGGTTACGTATAGATCGTTATTACTCTTCTACAGTTCAAGGAGACATGTCTTTAGATGAGTTTAAAGCTGATTATAAGAAGAAATTAACTGAAAAATATAAAGCTAAATTCCCTTCAGAATCAGAAGAGAAGATTCTTAGTTTTGTTGATACAGAATTTAATAAAATAGCAAACCAAGAGTTAGAAAGAAAATATACAGAGGATGTTTTAGGCTACAGCAAAGGACAATTGTTCGATGCTTTAGAAAACCCAGCAGATAACCCAGAGGTTGCTTTTCAACCAATGATGTGCCAACACTGTAACCATGCACCATGTGAAACAGTTTGTCCTGTGGCAGCTACATCACACGGTCGTCAAGGTCAAAACCAAATGGCATATAACCGTTGTGTAGGTACTCGTTACTGTGCAAACAACTGTCCATATCGTGTACGTCGTTTTAACTGGTTTAATTACTCAAATAACGAAGAATTCGATTTTAACATGAATAACGATTACGGTAAAATGGTGTTAAATCCAGATGTGGTAGTTCGTTCTCGTGGAGTAATGGAAAAATGTTCTATGTGTATTCAAATGACACAAGCAACTATTTTAAAAGCGAAGAAAGAAGGTAGAGCTGTGAAAGCAAACGAGTTTAAAACAGCATGTTCACAAGCTTGTTCTACTGGAGCGATGGTATTTGGAGATATAAACAATCCTGAAGATACAGTAGCAAAATTAAAAGAAGATAAAAGAGCTTTTTATGTGTTAGATTATATTGGTACCAAACCAAATGTGGTATACCAAGTAAAAGTAAGAAACACAAGCGAAGCATAAAATTAGTATAAGTTAGCGTTAAAGTAAATAGATAATTTACTTACAAACGGAAACAGATAAAATAAATAAACTATATAATCAATGTCGTCTCATTACGAATCATCTTATAGAGAACCTTTAATACTTGGTGAAAAGAGTTACCATGATATTACTGAAGATATAGCAAGACCTATTGAAGGGAAAGCCAATAAAAATTGGTACATCGCATTTTATATCGCTTTAGCAGCAATGTTATGGGGATTTGGATGTATTTTTTATACTGTAGGTACCGGTATCGGTGTTTGGGGTTTAAGTAAAAATATCGGTTGGGCGTGGGATATCACCAATTTTGTATGGTGGGTAGGTATCGGTCATGCTGGTACACTTATTTCAGCTGTATTATTACTATTCCGTCAAAAATGGAGAATGGCAATTAACCGTTCTGCAGAAGCAATGACCATTTTTGCGGTTTTCCAAGCAGGTTTATTCCCAATTATTCACATGGGTCGTCCTTGGAATGGATATTGGGTATTACCAATTCCTAACCAATTCGGATCGTTATGGGTAAACTTTAATTCACCACTTTTATGGGATGTATTTGCGATTTCTACCTATTTATCTGTGTCATTAGTATTCTGGTGGACAGGTTTATTACCTGATTTTGCAACTATCCGTGATAGAGCAGTAAAACCTTTTCAAAAGAAAATATATGCTTTATTGTCTTTTGGATGGTCTGGTAGAGCTAAAGATTGGCAACGTTTTGAAGAAGTATCTTTGGTTTTAGCTGGTTTAGCTACGCCATTAGTACTTTCAGTACATACCATTGTATCTATGGACTTTGCTACTTCTGTAAACCCAGGATGGCACTCTACAATTTTTCCACCTTATTTCGTAGCAGGAGCAATCTTTTCAGGATTCGCTATGGTACAAACCTTATTAGGAATTATGCGTAAGGTAACAAATATGGAAGATTACATTACACGTTTACATGTAGAGTACATGAACATTGTAATTATCTTAACAGGAGGTATTGTAGCGGTAGCATATGCAACAGAATTTTTTATTGCATGGTACACAGGTTCTCCTTATGAAAATTATACGTATTTATCATTTGGAGCAGAAGCAGGAGCTTATGGTTGGGCTTTCTGGTCTTTAATGATTTTTAACATTATTATACCACAGTTTTTATGGTTTAAGAGTATAAGAAGAAGTTTTATATGGTCTTTCTTAATTTCTATTGCGATTAACATTGGTATGTGGTTTGAGCGTTTTGATATTATTGCAATTGTATTAAGTAAAGGTCAATTACCATCTACATGGTGGCGTTTTGAACCAACATTTGTAGATGTAGGTATTTTCATAGGTACTATAGGTTTCTTCTTTGTACTATTCTTATTATATGCAAGAACTTTCCCTGTAATTCCTACAGCAGAGATTAAGACTATTTTGAAGTCATCAGGAGCAAATTATAAAAAACAAAGAGACGAGAACAATGAGCACTAATAAAGTAATTCACGCATTATACAATGATGATGATATCTTAATGGATGCTGTTAAGAAAGTAAAAGGAGCACATCATCATATTGAGGAAGTTTTTACACCATTTCCAGTTCATGGTTTGGATAAAGCTTTAGGTTTAGCTCCAACTCGTTTGGCTATTACAGCATTTTTTTACGGTATTACAGGTACAGCAATGGCAACATGGTTAACTTGGTATACAATGATTAGTGATTGGCCACAAGATATTGGAGGAAAACCAAGTTTTTCTTGGGCGGAAAACATGCCAGCTTTTGTGCCAATTTTATTTGAATTAACGGTGTTTTTTGCAGCGCATTTAATGGTAATCACTTTTTACATGCGTAGTAGAATTTGGCCATTTAAAGAGGCAGAAAACCCAGATCCTAGAACAACAGATGATCATTTCTTAATGGAAATACCTGTACATGATAACGAAGACGAATTAAAAAATTTGTTAGAAGCAACAGGAGCTGTAGAAATTAAAGTAGTAGATAAGCATTAATAAGTAGATATGAAGAGTATAAAAATAATTATTGCTTCAATTATAGTTACCATGTTTGTTTCATGTAACAATAAACGTAAACCACAAGTACAATATATGCCAGATATGTATGTATCTGTACCTTATGATGCAAATGGAGTATATTCTGCAGGTGGAGCTGTGGTAAATAGAGCACCTGTTGCAGGAACTATTAGTAGAAATGGAGTTGTAGCTTATGATATTCCAGATACTAATGCTGGTTATGAGAAAGCAAAATTAGAATTGAAAAATCCGTTAGCTAATAATGAAAAGAATTTAGAGAATGGAAAAAAGATGTACGGTATTTATTGTGCTGTATGTCATGGAGCAAAAGGAGATGGTAATGGAATTTTACCAAAAAGAGAGAAGTTCTTAGGAATACCTAACTACAAAGACAGAGATATTACAGAAGGTAGTATTTATCATGTATTAATGTATGGTAAAAACATGATGGGCTCTCATTCGTCACAACTTACGCATACAGAGCGTTGGCAAGTTGTGCAGTATGTAGAAAAATTAAGAAACGAATTAAAAAAATAAGTCTTTAATAGATAATTAAGATATGTACCAGTTTTCAGGAAAATTAAAAATACTTGCCTTAGCCTTCATTATATTAGGTCTTATAGGTACAGTTGTAAGTTTTATGAATGCACCTAAAACTCTTAAAGAAGCGAAAGCAATTATAGCGAAACAAGAGGCATCGCATCATGGTCATGGTGGTTCTCATGGTGAAAGTAAGTCTCATGGAGAAGATGCTGGTCATAAAACAAAAGTACATAAAGAAGAAAAACATGAGGAGGCAAAGCCACATGCTACTGATTCACATGAAAATGAGCATTCTAATGATGCACATAGCAAAGAAGAAGATCTTCATGCAAAAGAAAAACTATCTAAGCATGTAAAAGAGCATGTAATAGGATCTCATGGTAATGAGACTGTTGCAAATCATGCAGACCATGATAGCAAAGCTTTAGTTAATGAAACAAATGAAGAGCATGTAAAGCATGTTAATGATTCTGTTCATGCTAAAGAAACTGTGACAGCACATGCAAATCATTTGGTTGGTGAACATGGAGAGGAAACTGTAAAAGAGCATAGCGCACATGCTTATGAAGAAGCACACCATGCAGAAGACACTCGTTTAACAGATAGTTTAAATGGACATATTACGGAGAAAGCGCATACAAACCCAGTAAAAAAAGGACATCATGAAAGCGATGCGCATCATGATGCAGATCATCATGCAAAACACGTATTTCATCAAATGCAAAACAGACCTTGGTCAGCGTTATACGTATCTCTTTTATTTTTCTTAGGAATTTCATTATTAATAATGGCTTTTTATGCAGCACAAAGAGTAGCGCATGCAGGTTGGTCAGTTGTGTTATTTAGAGTAATGGAAGCACTTACTGCCAATATTCATTACATCAGTATTGCAATGTTATTGTTTATTGTTGCAACAGTAATGCATAAAAATCATTTATTTCCATGGATGGCTGAAGGAGTATTTAATCCTTTAAGTGAAAACTATGATCCTATCGTAGATGGAAAAAGCTGGTGGATGAATGTACCAGGATGGGCAATGCGAAGTGTTTTCTATTTATTAGTATGGAATGTTTTCAGATTCATTATTAGAAGAAAATCTATCAAACAAGATAATGGAGATATGAAGTTGCATAAAAATATTTACAATATTTGTGTAGGTTTTATTTTTCTTTTCATGATTACAGAAAGCATGATGTCTTGGGATTGGATTATGGGAATAGATCCTCACTGGTTCTCTACATTATTCGGATGGTATGTTTTAGCAACTTTTTTAGTATCTGCTTTAACAGTGATCTGTTTAGTTACTATTTATTTAAGAACAAAAGGACACTTACCTTTAGTAAACGATAGTCATATTCATGATTTAACGAAATTCATGTTTGGTTTTTCTGTATTCTGGACCTACTTATGGTTTGCACAATTCATGCTTATTTGGTATGCAGATATGCCAGAAGAAACAACCTATTTCTTACAACGTTTTAATGAATATAAGCTACCATTTATAGGAATGGTTGTAATGAATTTCTTATTCCCTGTATTATTGTTAATTAACAGTGATTTTAAAACAATACCTTGGGTAATTGCTATTGCAGGAGTATTCATTTTAGGAGGTCATTATGTAGATTTATTTGTAATGATTATGCCAGGAACTGTTGGAGCCCAATGGGGATTCGGATTAGGTGAGATAAGTGGTTTCTTACTTTTCTTAGGGATATTCATTTATGGAACATTCAATGCATTTGCAAAAGCAAATCCTGTACCAAAAGGAAATCCTTTCTTACACGAAAGTGAAACACACCACTATTACATTATTGAACACAGAGGAGAGGATAACGCTCACCATTAATTAAAGAACTAAAAAATAAGTTTATAAATATGTTAGCTTTATTTTATATTTTCATTGCAGTAGCATTAGGAGTAAGTTTTTGGCAAATTACACGCGTAATGAATTTACGTGGGGTTATTGCAAACGATGACGATAATAACAAACAAGGAAAGATTGCTTTAGGTTTCATGGCTTTCTTATATGCAATGATGATTTATTGCCTTTTAGCAATGAATGTTATTATGTTACCAGAGAGTGCTTCTATTGAAGGAGAACATGACGATATACTTTTCAATATTACATTTATTTTAATAGGTGTTGTTCAGTTTATTATGCAATTCTTAATTTTCTTTTTTACGTATAAGTACAGAGGAAATAAAGATAAGAAAGCATTGTTTTTTGCGGATAGTCATAAGTTAGAGTTAATATGGACAGTGATACCAGCAGTTACTATTGTATTACTAATTGGTTATGGTTTATGGCAATGGAATAACATTATGGGAGTAGGAGACGAAGATAATCCTATTGTTATAGAAGTATATTCGCAACAATTTAGATGGGATGCAAGATATGCAGGAGAAGATAATGAATTAGGATTAGGAAATGTTAATTTCATAGATATTAATAACCTAAATACAATGGGTGTTGATATGTCTGATCCTAAAGCACAAGATGATAAACAAGTTACTGAATTGTACTTACCTAAAGGGAAAAAAGTATTATTCAAATTCCGTTCTCAAGATGTATTACATTCTGCTTATATGCCTCACTTTAGGGCACAAATGAATTGTGTACCAGGTATGGTAACTCAATTTGCTTTTACACCAAAGTACACTACAGAGGAAATGCGAAAAAATGAAGAAGTAATAGCAAAAACAAAAGGAATTAATAAAATAAGAACTGCAAAAGGAGAAGATCCTTATGTGTTTGATTACTTATTATTATGTAATAAAATTTGTGGAGCTTCTCACTTTAATATGCAAATGAAAATAACAGTTGTAGAAGAAGCAGATTATAAAAAATGGTTAGGAGAGCAAAAAGCATTAGCTCAAGTAATTAAGAAGAAGTAAGGTTAGATATACAAAATAAAAGTTTTATAAAGAGATATAAATTATGTCAGCAGAGCATCACCATCATAAAGAAACATTTGTAACGAAGTACATTTTTAGTACCGATCATAAAATGATTTCTAAGCAATTCTTGATTACAGGAATGTTCATGGGAATTATTGGTGTATTCATGTCAATGTTATTTCGTTTACAAATAGCGTGGCCAGAAAAATCATTTTCTATTATTCAAGCATTTTTAGGAGACCACCAACAAACAGATGGTATAATGAATCCAGATACGTATTTAGCGTTGGTTACTATTCATGGTACTATTATGGTATTCTTTGTATTAACAGCTGGTTTAAGTGGTACATTTTCAAATCTATTAATTCCATTACAAATTGGAGCTAGAGATATGGCTTCTGGGTTTTTAAATATGGTATCTTACTGGTTGTTTTTTATATCATCAGTAGTAATGGTAGCTTCTTTATTTGTGGAGGCAGGACCAGCATCAGCAGGATGGACTATTTATCCTCCTTTATCAGCATTACCAAAGGCAATACCTGGTTCTGGGATGGGAATGACTTTGTGGTTAGTTTCTATGGCGATATTTATTGCATCTTCATTAATAGGATCCTTAAACTATATTGTTACAGTACTTAATTTACGTACAAAAGGAATGAAAATGACAAGATTACCATTAACCATGTGGGCATTTTTTGTTACTGCTATCATTGGTGTAATCTCGTTCCCAGTATTATTATCAGCAGCATTGCTATTAATTTTTGATAGAAGTTTTGGAACATCATTTTATCTTTCAGATATATTCTTAGGAGGAAAAGTGTTACATTATCAAGGAGGATCTCCAGTATTATTTGAACACTTATTCTGGTTCTTAGGTCACCCTGAAGTATATATAATTTTATTACCTGCATTAGGAATTTCCTCTGAGGTAATTTCAACAAACTCACGTAAACCAATTTTCGGATATCGTGCAATGATTGGATCTATTTTAGGTATCGCATTCTTATCGACAATTGTATGGGGGCACCATATGTTTATTTCAGGAATGAATCCATTTTTAGGTTCTGTATTTACATTTACAACCGTTTTAATTGCAATTCCATCAGCTGTAAAAGCATTTAACTATATAACTACTTTATGGAAAGGAAATCTACAATTGAATCCAGCAATGTTATTTTCAATTGGTTTAGTATCTACTTTTGTTAGTGGTGGTTTAACAGGTTTGGTTTTAGGTGATTCTGCTTTAGATATTAATATTCATGATACTTATTTTGTGGTTGCTCACTTTCACTTAGTAATGGGAGTATCTGCATTATTTGGAATGTTTGCTGGTGTGTATCACTGGTTTCCGAAAATGTACGGTAGGATGATGAATAAAGTAATGGGGTATTGGCATTTTTGGTTAACTATTATAGCTGCCTATGGGGTATTCTTTCCAATGCACTTTATTGGCTTAGCAGGTTTACCACGTCGTTACTATACAAATTCTAATTTTCCAATGTTTAATGATTTAGCAGATATTAATGTATTTATGACATACATGGCAATATTAGGGGGTGTAGCACAATTAATTTTCTTAGCTAATTTCTTTATTTCTATGTATAGAGGTCAAAAAGCTACTCAAAATCCTTGGAAATCTAATACATTAGAATGGACAACACCAGTAGAACATATTCATGGTAACTGGCCAGGAAAAATTCCTGAAGTTCATCGTTGGGCATATGATTATAGTAAAGTAGATGAAAGCGGAAACTATGTTCATGGACAAGATTTTGTTTTACAAACAGTACCTTTAAAAGACGGAGAAGAGCCTTCTTAGTAAAAGAAGCAAAAAATAAAATAAAAAAGAACCTCTCAATTGTATTGAGAGGTTCTTTTTTATTTAAAGTACTGCTTTATAATGATTATCTTTATGAGATAACCAAAAATAGAACATCATGAATTTTAAAACTTTAGGAAAACTATTATCTATAGAAGAGAAAAAGAATATTAATGGAGGAGTAAAGGTACATGGAGCATGCAATAATGGTGCTCATTTTTCATTTGCTTTTAGTGTAAATACCTACCAACAAAGTTTAGCGCAAATAAGAAGTACCATTTGTGCTGGCGGAGGAATTTCTTATATGGATGCATTGCCAATGCAGTAATGAGTTTAAAATTAGCAACGAATGAATCTTAAATAGATAGATGTTTATTTAGGATTCATTTTAGAAAGTATATAAAAGACATAGAATTAAAATCTATTTTAATGTATAAATTAGAGGTAATTATTAAGTATTTTAGCTTTTATAAATGGTACTACTAAAAATGTATTTTTTTTTGAATATTTGGTTATATGAATGAACACTTAGACCCTGAAAAAACAAACTATTCTAATGAAGAAATGGATGTGGAAAAACAATTACGTCCACTTTCTTTTGATGACTTTACAGGTCAAGATCAAGCAATAGAAAACCTTAAGATTTTTGTAGAAGCAGCAAATCAAAGAGAAGAAGCTTTAGATCATACTTTATTTCATGGCCCACCAGGTTTAGGAAAAACAACTTTAGCTAATATTTTAGCAAATGAATTGGGAGTTGGGATTAAAATTACATCAGGTCCAGTTTTAGATAAGCCAGGAGATTTGGCAGGTTTATTAACAAATTTAGAAGAAAGAGATGTACTTTTTATTGATGAAATACATCGATTAAGCCCGGTAGTAGAAGAGTATTTATATTCTGCTATGGAGGATTATAAAATCGATATAATGATTGAATCTGGCCCAAATGCAAGAACCGTACAAATACATTTAGAACCTTTTACCTTAGTTGGAGCAACTACACGTTCCGGTTTATTAACAGCTCCTATGAGAGCACGTTTTGGCATTAGTAGTAGATTACATTATTATTCTACGGAACTCTTAACAACGATTATTCAAAGAAGTGCCAAAATTTTAGGAATGCCAATATCTATGGAAGCTGCTATTGAGATAGCAGGAAGAAGTAGAGGAACACCACGTATTGCGAATGCATTATTACGTAGAGTGCGTGATTTTGCTCAAATAAAAGGAGATGGCACTATAAATATAGAAATAGCAAGATATGCTTTAAAAGCATTAAATGTAGATGCTCATGGTTTAGATGAGATGGATAATAAAATTTTAACAACCATTATCGATAAATTTAAAGGAGGGCCAGTAGGAATTACTACTTTAGCAACTGCTGTAGCTGAAAATTCTGAAACAATAGAAGAAGTATATGAACCCTTTTTAATTCAGCAAGGCTTTATAATGAGAACCCCAAGAGGAAGAGAAGTGACAGATTTAGCATATAAGCATCTAGGAAGAATAAAAGGAACAAGCCAAGGAGAATTATTTTAAGTGAACATAAAAAAAATCATACCTCTACTAGAATGGTTGCCTAATTATAAAAAGAAACAATTTAAAGGCGATTTTATTGCAGGTATTACAGTAGCAACTGTATTAATACCTCAAGGTATCGCGTATGCGTTAATAGCAGGTTTACCTCCAATTTATGGTTTGTATTCAGCCCTAATTCCACAAGTTGTATATGCAATTTTTGGTTCCTCTCGTCAAGTTGCAATAGGTCCTGTAGCTATGGATTCTTTAATTGTAGCAGCTGGGGTTTCTACCATAGCACTTGCAGGTTCTGAAAGTTATATAACTATAGCTATTTTTTTAGCATTTTTAGTAGGTGCTATTCAGTTGTTAATGGGGATTTTCAGATTAGGATTTATAGTTAACTTTTTATCTAAACCAGTGATAACTGGATTTACATCAGCAGTTGCCTTAACAATTGGATTGAATCAATTTAGAAACCTTGTAGGAGTAGATTTTTTGCAAAGTGATCAAATACATATTTTATTAGAAGATATGTATTATAGAGTTTCTGAAATAAACTTAAACACATCTTTTATAGGTTTTTTTACCTGTTTCTTGATTCTTATTTTTAGAAAAATCAATAAAAAAATACCTAATGCTTTAATAGTAGTTGTATTGGGAATACTAAGTATGTATTTCTTTGGAAATAAATTAGAAGATGTAGATATAGTAAAAAGCATACCAGAGGGTTTACCTTCTTTTGTAATTCCTGATTTTGATTTTGGTTTGCTAAAAGAATTATTACCTATAGCATTTACATTGGTAATGGTAGGTTATTTAGAAACGATATCTATTGGTAAATCATTAGAAGCTAAACAAGATGAGTATAGAATAGATCCTAACCAAGAGTTGGTAGCATTAGGATTAAGTAATATAGCAGGCTCTTTTTTTAAATCTTACCCATCAACTTCTAGTTTTTCACGATCAGCAATTAATGCAGAAGCAGGGGCTACTACAGGAGTATCAGCATTGTTATCTTCATTAATGGTGGTTATAACATTACTTTTTTTAACACCAGTATTCTACTTTTTACCAAAAACAGTACTTGCAGCTATTATTATTGTTGCAGTTTTTAGATTAGTGAATATTAAAGAAGCTAATTTCTTATGGAAAGCTAATAACTTAGATTTTTGGTTGTTAATAGCAACTTTTTTAGCAACATTGTTATTTGGTATAGAGTATGGTATCTTAATAGGTGTAAGTTTATCGTTAATAGTTTTAATATTTAGAACTTCAAGACCACATGTTACGGAGTTAGGAAAAGTACCGAATTCTGACTTTTATAGAAATAAAAATAGATTTAAAGAAGTAATTTTAGAAGAAGATATTCTTGTATTTCGATTCGATGCACAGTTGTTTTATGCAAATTCCAGCTATTTTATAGAGCAATTAGAATGGATGGTAGCAGAGAAAGGAGAAAAATTAAAATTAATAGTATTAGATGCAGAAAGTATTAACAGAGTAGATAGCACAGGTATTGAAATGTTAAAGCAACAAATACAGTTTTATAAAAAAAGAGGAGTAACATTTTATTTTGCAGGAGTTAAAGGACCTGTTAGAGATGATTTATTTAGAGGAGGAGTTTTAGAAGTAATAGATTTGAATCATTTTTTTATGAAAGCGAACGGAGCTGTGTTATTTTTTAAAACAGGAGATAACGAAAATCAAAAAAAATACGCTCAATACATACATCAAGCGTATAATTAATACAAAACAAGAAATATGAAGATTGAACAGATTTATACCAATTGTTTATCGCAAGGAGCATACTATATAGAAAGTGAAGGAGAAATCGCTATTATAGACCCTTTAAGAGAGGTGCAACCATATATAGAAAGAGCCAAAAAAGCGAATGGAAACATTAAATATATTTTTGAAACTCATTTTCATGCCGATTTTGTAAGTGGCCATATAACCTTATCTGAAAAAACAGGAGCAAAAATTATTTATGGACCAACAGCAGAAACCAATTTCGAATCTTATAAGGCTAAAGATGGAGAGTCTTTTAAATTAGGAGCATTAGAAATTATAGCAATACATACTCCAGGACATACTTTAGAAAGTACTACCTATTTATTAAAAGATAAAGAAGGAAAAGATTATGCTATTTTTAGTGGAGATACTTTATTTATAGGAGATGTAGGAAGACCAGATTTAGCGCAAAAAGGAACGATTACACAAGATGATTTGGCTGGATACTTATACGAAAGCTTAAGAAATAAAATCATGGTATTACAAGATGATGTTATTGTATACCCAGCACATGGTGCGGGTTCTGCTTGTGGCAAACATATGAGTAAAGAAACAGTTAGCACTTTAGGAGAACAGAAAAAAAGTAATTACGCTTTAAGAGAAAATTTAACGAAGCAAGAGTTTATAAAAGAAGTAACCAATGGTTTACTTCCTCCGCCAGATTATTTTCCTTTAAATGTAAAGTTAAATAAAGAAGGATATGATTCAATAGATAAAATTATAGAAAAAGGGACAGAAGCATTATCTGTAGAAGCATTTGAAAATAAAGCAAACAAATATGGAGCATTAATTTTAGATGTACGACCTCAATTTGATTTTGTAAAGGGTTTCATACCTCAGTCTATTTTTATAGGGTTAAATGGAACTTTTGCGCCTTGGGTTGGTGCTTTAGTTAAAAATACCGAGTTGCCTATTTTATTAGTAACACCAAAAGGAAAAGAAGAAGAAACTATAACTAGATTGGCAAGAGTAGGTTTCGATAATGTTCTTGGATATTTGAAAGGAGGTTTTAAAAGTTGGAAAAAGGCAAAAAAGGAAATAGATACTTTACAATCTGTTTCAGCCCTGTTTTTAGAGAAGGAAATAGAAAAAGGAGCTATTGTTTTTGATGTTAGAAAGCCCTCAGAATATGATACAGAGCATATGAAAAACGTTAAAAATACACCGTTAAATTATTTAAATGATTATATTGGTATGTTTCCTAATAATGAAAAATTCTATATTCATTGTGCAGGAGGATACAGATCTGTAATTGCAGCTTCTATATTAAAATCAAGAGGATATCATAATGTCATAGATGTAGATGGAGGTTATAATGCAATTAAAGAAACTGAAATAAAAAGGGGGTAATTACTTCTAACACTATTTTTAAGTCGTCATACTAATTACAGTTTATTAAATTAAATAATGAAAAAAATAATTTTAATAATATCCATTGTTATAGGTGTTTTTGCATGTGTCAAAAATGACGAACGTGTAAAAAACATCACAGTAGATGATTTAAAGTTAATTTTAAAAGAAAGTAAAAACATACAATTATTAGACGTTCGTACCCCATCAGAAACTTCGAAAGGAATCATCTTTGATGCTAAGCAAGTAAATCTTGTATCTAATGATTTTGAAGAAAAGGCAATTGATATTTTAGATAAAGAGGAACCTGTATATATTTATTGTAGATCAGGAACAAGAAGTAAAATAGCAGCAAATGTTTTAGTAGAGAACGGTTACGATGTATACAACGTAAAAGGAGGCTATTTAGAATGGACAAGAAAAACAAAAGAATAATCGTTTTATTCGATTTACGATAAAAATTTTCGCATATGTCAGTTCGAGTGTTTTTTGTGAAGAGATAACGAAATAAAAAATGTACCGAGAACAGTTTGATAGCTTCTCGATAGTTCTGCTGAGCGACAGTCGAAGTACAAAACTATTCTTCATTTTATTACGAATAATTTCACTCGAAGTGACAAAAATATTTATACGAAATTAAATTACGTAAATGGTATTATTCGACAAATTAAAAATAAAAAGAGTTGAGAAAATTTCAACTCTTTTTATTTTCTATCATTAAAAGAAGAAAATTAAGACGATAAATTTAGAATTTTAACGTAGCTCCGATTAAAAAGTTCCTAGTTGCTTGTGGGTAAAAACCAGCACCATCTATAGTAGTTGTAACGCCAGGAGTGGTCCAAGTATCATCAAAAAAGAAATAATACCCTCTATCTACATATTCCTTATTAAAAATATTGTTTACTAAACCTGTTAATACTATCGATTTAAATATTTTATTTGTTTTTATTTCATAAACGATATTTAAATCACTTGTAAAATAGCTGTCTAATTTTTCTTGATTAGAAATTCGTCCGCTTAAATTACCCATAAATTGTTCTCCAACAAATTTAGATAAGAAAGCAATTTGTAAATTTTCTTTAGGTTGATATACCAAAGAATTTCCAACAATAACATTAGGCGAAAAAGAAATATCTGTGTTTCCTAAGTTTTCTAAAACACCATCTATAGGAGTATTAAAATCTCTGTTTTTATTCGTGCTAATTGCAGCATTTGGTTTTAAAGAAAGTTGTTCCGATAAAGAAATATCAGCATCTATCTCTACACCAAATCTAAAACTATTTCCACTAGTTTCTCTTATAGGTTCTCCAACATCATTAATAGCTCCAGATAATACTAATTGATTTGTATAATCCATATAAAATAAATTCGTGTTTAATTTAATTTGGTCTGAAGCATAACGCCATCCTAACTCAAAATCATCTAAAGTTTCGTGTTGCGAATTACCACCTTCAAAATCATTTCTATTAGGTTCTCTATTTGCTCTAGCATAAGAAAAATAAAGATTGTTTTTAGGGTTAAAACTATAAGTTAAACCAGCTTTCGGATTTAAAAAATTAAAATCTTTATTTACATTAATAGGGTTTCTATCTGAAGTTAATCCTTTCGTTCTGTAACTAACAAATCTACCTTGCATATCAACATAAGCATTTAACTGATCGTTAATTCTAATATTTGCTTTTATAAATGAACTCAAATCATGTTTTTTAGCATCACTAAAATAATAACGATCTCTAATATTTGTATTTGCGGCTAAGTCACTCCCCCAAATTATTTCTCCAAAATGATCATTTGTATAATTACTATAAGAACCACCAGCAATAATTTCTAAACCATTTATAGTATAAGTTGCAGATGCATTGGCAACATAAAAATGATTGTCTAACCAACGACGAACTATAACATCACTGCCATCTACAATTAAATTATTAAAGTCAGCAGCATCTTCTCCTTCTTTAAATTGTTCAAAAAAACCTTTACCACGTGTGTAATTTAAACCGATGTTAGTAGATATTTTATCACTAAACTTTTCATTCCAGTGTAACTGATAATGATCTTGCCAATAATTATCTGTTTCATTATCATATAAATAATGATTATATCTTCTGTCAGAATTTCTAATATTTTCTGCTTGCTCAGTTGTTAAACCATTGTTTACAATAAAATCTTCTATACCTTGTGCATCACCAGTTAAGCGAGCTGCAGGTGTACCAAACCAAGCTTGATATGTTTTTTCACTACCACCAAAAGTAACTGCTTTTATTAAGGTATTATCATCTGTATAACTACCTTGTAAAAAATAAGATTTTAAGTCGGTAGTAGCTCTATCTATATACCCATCGGAATAAATATTTGACAACCTACCAGATAACTCAAAGTGTTCATTTAATTTACCAGAAGTAAATTTAACAGTATGCTTACGAGTACCAAAAGAACCAAAAGAGTTAGAAATTTCTCCACCAGCTTCTTCAGCTACAGCATCGGTTAAAATATTTAAACTAGCTCCAAAAGCGCCAGAACCATTGGTAGATGTTCCTACACCACGTTGTAATTGTAAACTTTCTGTAGAAGAAGCAAAATCTCCTAAATTTACCCAAAAAGTACCCTGACTTTCAGCATCGTTATAAGGAATACCATTAATAGTAACATTAATTCTAGAAGCATCAGAACCACGAACACGCATGTAAGTATACCCAACACCAGCACCAGCATCTGAAGAAGAAATAACAGAAGGCAAATAGTTTAACAAAACAGGAATATCTTGTCCTAAATTACGTTTAGCTATTTCCTTTTTGGTAAGATTTGAATACGTTACAGGGGTGTTTTTAGTAGCTCTAATAGAAGATACTAACACTTCGTCTAAAACATTTTCTTCAGAAATTAATTTAATAATTAGATTAGAATTATCAGAAGAAATTTGTTTTTTAACCGTTCTATAACCAAGAAAAGAAACCTCTAATAAGTGACTTCCTTTTGGAATTTTTAGTTTAAAATTCCCTTCAAAATCGGTAGTAGATCCTTTTTGTAAAGATCTAATAACCACAGTAGCACCTTGTAATGGAAGATGATCATCACTGACTACTTTTCCAGATAAAATTACAGATTGAGCATTTACAGATAAGGTTGTAAACAGTACCATTAGAAAAGCTACTATCTTCACTTTTTTAATAAAAGACATTGGTCTCATTTTTTTATAAAAATCGAATAAAAAGAGGTAATTATTCTTTTGTTTTTTGAATAATTAATAATGATAGAAAATAACAAGTAAACACCTGTTGTTTCTATGAAACATTTTTTTCCTAAACAGCATTATCTGTTCTAGGTTCAATGGGTATGATCTCAGCCTGAAATTTTCATTACAAATGGTTAAATAAATTACAAATTATATGTACGTAAAATTTGTAATTCTGAATTCATAATTAATACAAGCACCCCTTTATGAGAACGGCACAAAATTACATGCAAATTTTAAATTAACAATACAAAAATGGAATTATTAAAAGCGAATAAAATTTAATAATTTAGCAGTACTAAAATTTAAGTAATTTATGAAGAATACTTATAAGGCAAAAGTAAATCAAATTCATGATTTTAGTTTTGATAAAGAGGATATTTTAGCAATGAATTCAATGGAAAAATCAAAGAATTCATATCATGTTTTAGAAGAGAGTGTATCTTTTAAAGCAAGGATTATTAATGCTGATTTCAACAATAAAAAATATACAATTCAAGTAAATGGAAATGATTACGAGATAGCGATATCAAACGAATTAGATGCATTAATAGCAGATTTAGGTTTAGAAACTTCCGTAGGAAAAAAAGAGAATAACCTAAAAGCACCAATGCCAGGACTTGTAGTAAGTGTTAATGTTACAGTGGGACAAGAGGTAAAAGAAGGCGAAGGAATTTTAGTTTTAGAAGCCATGAAGATGGAAAACACTTTATTATCGCCCAGAGATGGTGTTGTAAAATCTATTACTGTAAAAGAAGGGGATAAGGTAGAAAAAAACGAACTATTAATTGAAATTGAGTAATCGATGAAAAAAATATTGATAGCCAATAGAGGAGAGATTGCATTACGAGTAATGCGAACAGCAAAAAAAATGGGAATTAAAACAGTGGCAGTATATTCTGATGTAGATAGAAATTCGCCACATGTGTCTTTTGCAGATGAAGCAGTTTGTATAGGAGAAGCGCCATCTAATCAATCGTACCTATTAGGAGATAAAATTATTGAAGTTGCGAAATCGTTATCGGTAGATGGAATTCATCCTGGATATGGATTTTTAAGTGAAAATGCAGATTTTTCAGAAAAAGTTGCAGCAAGTGGTATCACTTTTATAGGTCCAAAAGCGAAAGCAATTAAAGTAATGGGAAGCAAGTTAGCTGCGAAAGATGCTGTAAAAGCGTATGACATACCTATGGTGCCAGGAATTGATAAAGCAGTTACCGATGTTACTTACGCAGAAAAAGTAGCCAAAGAAATTGGATATCCAATTTTAATAAAAGCCTCTGCAGGAGGTGGTGGAAAAGGAATGCGTGTTGTTGAAAAAGAAGAAGATATACGAGAACAAATGGAGAGAGCTATTTCTGAAGCAGTTTCTGCTTTTGGAGATGGATCTGTGTTTATTGAAAAATATGTAGGTTCTCCTCGTCATATAGAAATACAAGTACTAGCAGATAGTCATGGAAATGTAGTGCATTTGTTTGAAAGAGAATGTAGCGTACAAAGACGTCACCAAAAAGTAGTAGAAGAAGCACCTTCTAGTGTGCTAACAGAAGAAATAAGAGCTAAGATGGGAGAAGCTGCTGTTAGAGTAGCAAAATCGTGTGATTATTTAGGAGCTGGTACCGTAGAGTTTTTGTTAGATGAAAATAAAAATTTCTACTTTTTAGAAATGAATACACGCTTACAAGTAGAGCATCCTGTTACTGAGATGATTACTGGGGTTGATTTAGTAGAACAGCAGATTAAAATAGCAAGAGGCGAAAAATTATCTTTTTCTCAAGACGATTTGCAAATTAAAGGACATGCTTTAGAATTACGTGTATACGCAGAAGATCCATTAACAGGTTTTACTCCGAGTATTGGTACTTTAGAAGTATATAAATCTCCTGTAGGAGAAAATATACGAGTAGATGACGGATTTGAAGAAGGAATGGAAATTCCTATTTACTATGACCCCATGATTTCTAAGTTAATTACTTATGGAGAATCGAGAGAGGAAGCAATAGATGTAATGAAACAAGCAATTAGTCAATATCAAATAAAAGGAATAGAAACCACACTTTCGTTTGGTAAATTTGTTTGTGAGCATGAAGCATTTACTTCTGGTGATTTTGATACACATTTCGTGAAAAAATATTATTCACCAGAAATTATAGAAGCTACTTATAAAAAAGAAGCAAAAATAGCAGCAAAAGTAGCATTACAAAAATATTTACAAGAACAACAAATACTAAAGGTACCAAGCAGTGAATTCTAAAATAGAAAAGTTAGAGAATAAAATTGCCGAAGCTAAATTAGGTGGAGGGCAAAAGAGGATAGATCGTCAACATCAAAAAGGTAAATTAACTGCTAGAGAACGTATTGATTATTTATTAGATGAAGGGTCTTTTGAAGAGATTGGTATTTTAGTAACACATAGAACTACTGATTTTGGGATGGCAGATCAGCAATTTTATGGAGATGGTGTTGTTACTGGATATGGAACAGTAAATGGACGATTAATATATGTTTTTGCGCAAGACTTCACAGTTTTTGGAGGTTCATTATCGGAAACGCATGCAGAGAAAATTTGTAAAATAATGGATATGGCTCTTCGTATTGGAGCACCTTTAATTGGATTAAATGATTCTGGTGGAGCACGTATTCAAGAAGGAGTTCGTTCTTTAGGAGGATATGCAGATATCTTTTATAGAAATGTACAAGCTTCTGGAGTAATTCCTCAAATTTCAGCGATTATGGGACCTTGTGCAGGTGGAGCAGTATATTCTCCGGCAATGACAGATTTTACCATGATGGTAGAAAACTCTAGTTATATGTTTGTAACTGGGCCAAATGTAGTAAAAACAGTAACAAATGAAGAAGTAACTTCAGAAGAATTAGGAGGTGCAAGCACACATGCTACAAAATCAGGAGTAACACATATAACTTCAGAAAACGATGTGCAATGTTTAGAAGATATTAAAACGTTGTTGAGTTATATGCCTCAAAATAACCAAGAAGTAACTAAAAAATTACCTTTTGAATTAAAGGATGAAATTAGAGAAGAATTAGAGAACATTGTTCCGGAAAATGCGAATAAACCATATGATATGCGTTCTGTAATCAATGGAATAGCAGATGCAGATTCATTTTTTGAAATTCATAAAGATCATGCCGAAAATATCGTTGTTGGTTTTGCACGTTTGGCAGGAAGAAGTGTAGGAATTGTAGCCAATCAACCAATGGTTTTAGCAGGTTGTTTAGATGTTGATAGTTCTAAAAAAGCAGCTCGATTTACTCGTTTTTGCGATTGTTTTAATATTCCATTATTAGTATTGGTAGATGTACCAGGATTTTTGCCAGGTACAGATCAAGAGTGGAATGCAATTATTACTAACGGAGCAAAGTTATTATATGCATTAAGTGAAGCAACCGTACCAAGAGTAAGTGTAATTACACGTAAAGCATATGGTGGCGCGTATGATGTAATGAACTCTAAACATATTGGAGCTGATATGAATTTTGCTTGGCCAGGTGCAGAAATTGCGGTTATGGGAGCAAAAGGGGCAAGTGAAATTATCTTTAAAAAAGAAATTTCTGAAGCAGAGGATAAAGAAGCTAAATTAGCAGAAAAGGAAACGGAATATGCCAATTTATTTGCAAATCCGTATACAGCAGCAGAACGAGGTTTTGTAGATGAAGTAATTTTACCAAAAGAGACAAGACGAAAGTTAATTAAAGCTTTTGCCATGTTAGAAAATAAAAAGGTAGAAAGACCAAATAGAAAACATGGAAATATTCCATTGTAACATACTAAACAAGGGATTAAAAAAGCCCTTGTTTTTTGTTTAAAAATAAAAAATAATGAAGAGTATACACAAATTATTTGAATCGTTCGGAGAGTTAATCTACGTAGTTGCTATGACAGACGGAGCTATTCAAAAGGAAGAATTAGCTATTATTGAGAAAAAATTATCTGCTCATAAATGGGGGAAAGATATTAAATGGTCTTTTGATTATGAGGTTAACAAAAATAATTCGATAGAATATTTATATAAAAAAGTAATTGCTTATTGTGAAGATCACGGACCAGATGAAGAGTATGATTTTTTATTAGAGGTGTTAAATGAAGTTGCAAAATCAAATAATGGGATAGATGAAAATGAAAAAAAAGTAATAGATGGTTTTACAAACGATTTAACTCAAAAGTTTAGAGAAGATATAGAAGCAATTAATAAAAGATAAGTGGTTGTTATGATACTAATTATGAACAGCAAAAATTTATAAAATCATTTGATGGATGTATTACAGTAATTTTCCTTTTTAATTACAACCTAAAACAAGAATTCTATAATTAAAAAAAAGCATGAATAATTTTAAAGTAGATATATTGGCTTTTGGTGCGCATCCAGATGATGTAGAATGTGCAGCAGCAGGAGTTCTATTAAAGCATATTTCTTTAGGGAAAAAGGTGGCTATCATTGATATGACCCAAGGAGAAATGGGAACTTATGGTACTAAAGAAATCAGACACCAAGAAACGTTAAAAGCTTCTGAAATATTAGGTGTTAGTTTTAGAGAACAATTATACATGCCAGATGGTGGATTAGAGAATACAGAAGAAAATAAGTTGAAGGTTATAAGAATGATACGAAAGTATCAACCAGAAATTATATTGAGTAATGCTGTAGAAGATAGACATCCAGACCATGCAATGGCAGCAAAAATAGTGAACGATGCTTCTTTTGTTTCTGGATTGATAAAGAAAGAAACTACTTATAATGATGTACTTCAAGAACCTTGGAGACCAAAAGTAGTGTATAACTATATTCAAGATTATTTTATTCCACCAAATTTTGTGATTGATATTTCAAAAGAAATGGAAACAAAAATGGAAGCTATAAAGGCATTCAGTTCTCAATTTGTTACTCCTAAAACCAATGAACCAAGCGGAATAATGGGATTGTTAGATCAAATTAAAAGTACAAACAGTATTTTAGGAAGACAGATAAATGCAAAATATGCAGAAGGTTTTACAGTGAATAGATATATTGGAGTTCAGAATTTTTTTAATCTATACTAGGTTTTTTTCGTAAAGCTTTCTTTAAGCCATGCTTCTTTTTAGTTTCGGCTTTTTTCTTTAAAGAACTTTGAGTAGGTTTCGTTTTTACTCGAAACTTTTTTCTAATAACGGCTTCTTTTAAAAGTTGAAAAAAACGTTGCACAACAATTTCCTTATTTCGATGTTGCGATCTTGATTCTTGACAGGTAAGTACAAGTATGTTTTCTTTAGATATTTTGTTAGATAATTTTTTAAGAACGAGCTCTTTTTCTCTTTCAGATAATCCGTTAGAAAGGATAACATTAAAAGATAACTCTATTTTAGAAGATACTTTGTTTACATGTTGTCCACCAGCACCAGAACTTCTTATGGCTTTATATTGTATTTCATTTTTTAAAATGTCAAAATTCATAATTACAACATAAAACTATTAGAATCGATGTTTTGATGCATAAAATGAAAATCTAAATCGATAAGCGTATCTGAATAAGAATACAAATTATCTTTTTTGGCAATCAACTCATCAATAACAGCAGTAGCTTTTTTAAAACGAGTTTCTTTATCCCCTTTTAATAAAACATAGGCTTTATTATATTTTTCAAGCGTATTTTTAAAAGCAGTAAACATTTCTTCACGCAATTCAGGTCTGTCTCTTAAATCATCCTCTTCCCAAGGCGTATCTATATAGGTTAAAAAATAAATATCATACGAATTATTAAGAGCAGCTTCATCTAATTTAGGATCTACAAAACCACCATAATATTCCTCAGAATATACTTTTGTTTCTAGTAAATCAGTATCACAAATCAAAATTTTATCTGCTTTTTTAGCCAAACTGTTTTCCAAATTCATTTGCCCTTCCGCAATCGGAATTAAATCTTCTTGTTCACAAGTTTTACGTTCATTATTCCATTTGTCTTGTAAAAATTCTCTTGCGTATTCAGGAGCCCAAACGGTGTTGTAATGACGAGCTAATTGACGAGAAAGAGTTGTTTTTCCGGTGCTTTCCGGCCCAAATAAAACAACTTTTATTAGGTTAATTGGGCGTTGTGTAAGTGCTTTTTCCATGCTAAATATCCTGCTATTGCAATAAAGGTAAATATTAAATATTGAAAACTAGTAAATGTAAATCCTTTATAAAAATAAAGAGGGGCAGAAATAATGTCACCAATAATCCAATAGATCCAATTTTCAATTTTTCTGCGAGCCATTAACCACATTCCTACAAAGAAAATAGCGGTAGTAAACGTATCTGCATAAGCAACCCAGTTTGTCCATTTGTCGAAATATACATACACAACATACACAAATACTAAAGTAGCCACAAAAATTGCCATACTAATTTTATGTTCTTTTACGGTAGTTTTAGAAATAGGAGTAATTTCTCCATCTACTTTATGCGTCCAAATATACCAGCCATATACGCTCATTATAAAATAATAACCGTTAATCATCATGTCTCCCAATAAGCCCCATTTCAATAAAAGATATACAAAAATCAGCGTGCTAATCATTCCCGTAGGAAAAACAAAAACATGATTCTTTTTAGAAAACCAAACAGATAAAAAACCAAAGATAACAGCGATAATTTCTAGCCAAATATCGAGTGTTTCGTATTGCGAATACTGTCCGAAAAGAAAATCAAAAATTTGGTACATAATTACTTCTATCAGATTTTACAATTTTCATCAAAATTAAACCATTATCAATCAATTCAAGAACATCTTTAATTTCGTTAGTTAGTAACTCCATTACCTTATCATATTCTCCATATACCTGTGTGCTTAAAGGATTTTCAAGAACGGTTACACCAGAACTTCTTAATTTTTTAATGAAATTAATGATAGGCTGTTCAAAATCATCTTGAAGTGGAGTTAAGGTAAGTTCTACGGAAATTTTCATTTGATTATGTAGTTTAGTTTGTTTGGTGGGCAAATATAATACAATTTAAAAACGATGATTTTGTATTTTAAGTTTAACGATAGGTTTAAACCCTTTGAATTCTTCTGAAGTAAAAGTATGTTTGTATAGAAATCTATTTATCGAATAATTTTTTTAGATTTTCTTCTGAAATCTTTTTCATATTCAATTTCACTTTAGAATCATTTAATAGATTGTTTAACTCTATTTGGTCGTAAAATATCCCATTCTTATTTTTCCCTATAATAGTAATATCAGCTTTTCCTTTTATAGGAATATCATAGAAAAATAAACCATCATTTACCATTGAATAATATGTGAAAGAGTTTAATTCTCGATATGTTATATATATATTAAAACCAGAGAAATCTTTTTTATCTTCATATAATTCAAAATTAATTTTAGAAGTAGAGCTAGTTATTCGATGAATATTAATCCATTCTGAATTAACATTCTTAAGGACAAAGAAATTACTTTCTTTGATTAATTTGTTTCTTACGAGGCGTCTTTTTTCGAGTAGTTTTTTATATTCTTTTTCCTTTTGGATGTAATGATTTAAAGAATCTAGAGGGATTGTAATTAGTACAGTTATACCTCCGCCTACATATTTTTCAAAAGTTGTATAATCTTGATCCGTAATTTTCCACTTAATATTTCCAAGAGAATCAGTTTCAGATAAAAATATGTCATTCTCTTTTAGTTTTCCTTTAGGTGGATATATAATTAACTTTTTTCCTTTTTTAAGCTGTAGTTCTTTCCCATTGGAAGTGAATTTAATTTTTAAAACTCCAGAGCTTTCTAATAATTTATTATCGGTTGTTACCGTCTGAATATTTCGATATAAAATTTCTTTAAAATCATACAACTCTATTAATTCTAATTGCACTTTTTCGTTTTCTTTAATATCAAATAATTCTCTAGAAAAGTTGATTTTTGTATCATGCTTTCCTTTAATTTCTTTGAAAGAAATCGTATCTAAATCAAATAATTGTGATTTTTCAGTTTGAAATTCAGCAAAATGATTTTTAGGAATAAAAGGGATTTCAATCTTGGGTTTGCAATTGAATAAAAATAGAGAACACAATAAGATTAAAAAGTAGTAATGTAGTTTCATAGTAATTTAAGTTTTTGAATTATGAGACTAACTTTATCAAAACGCATACCAAACTTAGACTTCGTTTAATTGCTATGAAATTCCAGATTTAACAGAAAAATAACTTCGAATTCGCTCAGTTACCATAAAAAAAGATAGTTTTACTCCTCAACTCCTCAACTCCTCAACTCCTCAACTCCTCAACTCCTCAACTCCTCAACTCCTCAACTCCTCAACTCC